>JALZJN010000124.1 GCA_030859735.1 Actinomycetota bacterium | reverse complement strand
ACCCAGCGGGGGGCCGGGACGACGCCGGGCCGAACCACCAGTCCGTAAGGCGCATATCCTGAGATCACCCCGTCCGCGCCGAGGAATACGGCGACGGCCAGCAGGAGCCAGCCCACCGGGTGACCTGGTCGGCGGCGCGCCAGTACCATCCCCGCCGTCGCCGCGCTCATAAGCGCAACGAAAAGGAGAGGTTCTAGTGTCATCAGATCGGGCCGCCCCGCCCGGCGCAGCAAGTAATACAGCCAGACGGTCGCGGTGATGCCGAGCATCGCCAGCGCCCATAGCGCCCATGCCGAGGTCCCCGGCCACCCGGTCCGGCGACGTAGGTTCAATTCCATTGTCGTTGGCGCATGTACATCACGTCCGAGCGGCGATGGTCAACAGGCAGGAGCATCCCCCGCCAACGTCACGGAAGCGTTACGAGTTAAGGGCCGAGCGGGTTGTTCGTCAGCTGTTCGACCACCAGCCTGACGCCGGTCAACGCCAGCCCCAGGATGGTCCAGGTGATTAGAACCTTGAATGCTATGTGGCGGGGGACCAAGAAGGGCGTGCTTGCGTATCGCACGGGCCGGCTCTCATCGAAGGGCATGAGATCGGTCTCGACGCCGTAGAGGCGGCCCAGGCCCGCCGCGATCTCAATCGCCTGGTCCCCATTTCTGAACGTTTCCGGCACGATGAACAGCTTCTTGGGGTAGGCGAACTCTGAGCGAAAGCCGTGCTCGGCCGGGATGACGCGCCCCCACAGCGAGACTTCGCCCACGACCAGCCGGTTTGTGTAGATGAAGCGGACTATCTTGCGCAGGTTTTCGAGGTCCTTGGCCGCGTAGCAGCCACAGGTGCAGGAAGCATGCGGTGAGGGGTGGGGAACGTGCTTGTGGTCGAGCTGACCCGGAAGCGGCCTGCAGATGGCCGTCTTGGCCGATTTAGGTTCCCAACGGTCCTCCACCACGGTGGACTTGAGAACACCCTTTTCATCGAGGTTCCAGTAACGCCAGCCGACGATGGGAGAGACGGCGTCGGGGATGGCCCCATCGTTCACGTCCTGGCGGGCTCCCTAAGGGGAGGCTCGGCGGGTTCGACGATTGGTTGAGTGACCGGGTCTTCCACGGGCTCGACAACGATGGGCTTGGATTCCTTGCCGATGTCCACTGTCCCCTCCCGCGAATCGTGAGCGGTCCGCCTGTGTCGGTGCTCGGAACGACCCCTATTGTTGCATCTCAGCCGAAGTCTCCGCCCCCGAAATCGCCTCCGCCGAAGTCGCCACCACCGAAGTCACCGCCCCCGAAATCACCCCCGAAATCGCTTCCGCCTCCGGAATCGCCCGATTCGCCTCCCCAGCCTCCGAACCCGAAGCCGCCACCACCCAGCATCGAGCCCAGCAGCATCCCCTCGAAGAGCCCGAAGCCCCCGAAATAACCTCCGGCCCAAGGTCCGTAGTAAGAGGGGGCTCCCCAGTAGGGGGTGGAGCGTCCACCGACCATGACCTCACGCGACACTGGCTCTTCTCCACGTTCGACTCGGAGCGCATCGTCGGCGCAGGCCGGCACCTCGCGGGGGGCACCTCCTGGAGGAGTCCATTCGACGTCTCTCAGCGAGGGGCCGTGGCGGGGGTCGAAGAAGCAGGGGGCCCGGCGCTCGGGGGCCGGGCGGCCGTCGAGGTGGGCACGGGCCGAGGCCATCGCCCAGCGGCCCTCTTCGAGAGCCGCCGAAACCGGCTCGAGATCCTGTGGCTTCTGTACCCGGTCGAGGTCGGCGCTTGCCCGTTCGTAGCAAGACAGCGCCTGGACGTAGCTCTGTTTGGCCCGCTCGTCCGCCTCGGGCATTTCCACGTCGATCTCCAACGCACGGAGATCCTCGCCCAGGGCGACCAGGTCCTCCTCGGCGACGTCTCGCACCTCTTGTAGCCTCTCGGAGTTGAGCTGTCGTTCGCGACGCTTGCGCCGCGCCCGGCTGAGGAGGAAGAACCCGCCGCCGATCAGGACAACGATCCAGAAGAAGCTGATCCCGCCCCCGCTTTCACCCGGAGGGTTCTGGGCGAGGTTGTCGACGAAGGCGAGCAGGACCGCGGTGGTGCCGTTGCCGCTCCTGGCTTGGACGGCCTCGTTGGCGAACCCCGGTACTACTCCTTGGTCGTAAAGCGTGCTCCCTGCGCGAAGCTCGCCGCCTGCAGCGACCGCATAGGTGCCCTGATCGCCCTCGGCCGGGCCGAGCAAGGAAACGAGTGTGGTCGGGTCGCCGGCGCTCGCCGGGAATACCGCGACATAAATGGCATCGGCGTCAGCGTCGGCGATCGCCGACTCGATGGCCTGCTCGTCGGATGCGCTCACCTCCGACCGGGCGTCCGGGTGTACGTAGACCGAGTCGCCTCCGCTTCCCAGCTCCTGGGCGGCCCGTTCGATCAGCGCCGTCTGGTCGTCCTGCGCCAGCGCAGGAGAGGCGACGAGGAGAAGGACCATTGCTCCCAACAACGCTATGACTCTCATAATGGATAGTTTAGTCTCGCTCGTCCGTTAACGTCCGTGCTCGCCTGGCTAATAGGGCCTCTGAGCAGGCCAATAGAGATTGAGGCCAATAGAGATTGAGGCCAATAGAGGTTGAGAAGGAGTCGTGATCCCTTCGCCGACGCCCGTCCGTGGTGATGCCGTAGAAAGGCAGAGATCGGACTGCATAGGAGCGGAGGAGACGCCGCGCTGAAGGGTCCCGGGGCTTTCCCCTTCGTTCTAAGGCCGTTCTACGGCACGGATACTGTTTCGCAGTTGACCACAGAGTCTGTGTCATCGACAGTGCACCCGTCGTCAGCCTCGCCTCCGTCGACTGCTTCGTTTCCCACACCATCGTTACTTATAAGGCGATCGGGGCCGTCGTCCCCTCGAAACGAGTCGAAGCCTTCAGCCCCTATCAGCACATCGCTGCCGGAACCGCCAGAGAGTTGATCGTTGCCTTGGCCCCCATCGAGGAAGTCGTACCAACCGCCACCGTCCAGATAGTCGTTGCCGAGCCCGCCGTAGAGGTCGTCGCCGTCATCTGACTCGTGCCCCGAACCATAGAGCGCGTCGTGGCCACCGTTGCCCCAGAGCTGGTTCCCGTTCCAGGCAGCTCCGCCGCGGATGATGTCGTCGAATTGAGAGCCTTCGACCTCAGAAAAGCCGATCAGAGTGTCGGAACCACAGCTGCCTGAAGCCTGAGAGCTGGCCAGATTGACGACAACCGGACCAGAGCAAGAGGCGTAGGAGACGATCTCGCCGCCCGACTCCTGCGAGTAGCCAGAAGGGAACGATGCGCCCTTCTCAGCGTAGAGAAGGTCGTCGCCGAGGTCACCAGAGATCGAGTCCTGGTTGTCTCCGCCGTCAACCATGTCATCGCCCTTGCCTGCGCTGATTAGATCGGCGCCCCCGAGGGTGCAGATACGGTCGTTTCCTCCTCTCCCGCGCACCCTGTTTCCTCCGACGATCACATCGGCCTTGGGTGTTCCAACCAGCGTGGCTTGCGTTCGCCCAGCAATTGTCGGTTTCTTTCCGAAGCACTTCGACGTTGGAATCGGACCTGCCTGAGCGGACACGAAGAGAGCAGGTGTTAATGAAATCGTTGTTGCTACGGCCAAAGACATCCAGTTTTTATTCATCTGCCTCCCCCGATTCTGCCAAGTCGTGCCATCAAAAGCCCGACTCAGCCAGACCGTCCATACGCTCTTTCGCCTAGACCCCGTCACTTTCAAGGACGGGCGGTGGCCACGTGATTCCGAGCATGGAGGAGGCGGCGGTGAGCAGGGTCGCCTCCCTGATCTTCAGCTAGACGAGTGCCCGGTCAAGAGAAATTCTCGGTTCGAGTAAGGAAAGGGACAAAATGGCCCTTCTGAGCGACTTCTTCGGACGTTCGCTCACCCCCGTGAACTGCCCGAACGCCCTTAGGGTGTCGTTAGCGGCCCCGTTTCTCCCATAATGGATAGTGTGCTCCTAACTGAAGCACGAGAAGAACAGGAATCTAGCGCGCAGGACTCAGGGAGAGTGTGATGGGCTTGATGCAGCGGTTGTCAATGGTGTTCAAATCGAAGGCCAGCCGGGCTCTCGACAAGGCGGAGGATCCGCGCGAGACGCTCGATTACTCCTATGAGCGGCAGCTCGAGATGCTCCAACAGATGCGCCGCGGCGTGACCGATGTGGCGACCTCTCGCAAGCGGGTCGAGCTCCAGGCGGAGCAGCTCCAGGCGAGTGCCACCAAGCTCGAGGGACAGGCCCGCCAAGCGCTCGAGCAG
>JALZJN010000260.1 GCA_030859735.1 Actinomycetota bacterium | reverse complement strand
GGCGACCACCAGCGCGTTCGGCAACACCGCGCCGGCGACCGAGCCCGAGCCCGAGACGGCGAGCAGCGCGTTCGGCAACACCGCCCCTGCGACCGAGCCCGAGCCGGAGCCCGAGCCCGAGCCCGAGCCCGAGCCGGAGCCGGAGCCGGAGCCGGAGCCGGCCACCGCGGCAGTCCCCGAGCCGGAGCCTGAGCCGGTCCCGCTGCACGCCGAATCGATCCCTCGGAGTGCACCCTCGACCACGATGGCCCAACAGCAGCAAGCGGATACCGTCGCGCCCAGCGCAGAACCGACAACCGCCGAGCCGGAGACGGCAGAGCCGGAAACGGCAGAGCCCTCCACCTGGGAGCCGGCCGCCTCCGCGGCCGCCGCGCCTGTTGAGCAGGGACAAGCGGCAAGCGCGGACGAGACCCCGGCGGAGTCACTTCACGCCACGACGACCTGGGAGACGCCCTCTGAGTGGGAGGCGCCGCCGGCGGACCGGCCTGCTGCCGACCTCTCCGGGATGCCGGAGGAGCAGCCCTTCGAGCGCGGGGGCCGGTGGTGGTTCAAGCGGGGGCAGGAGCTGCTCGTCTATGAGGAGCAGACCGCCCAGTGGGTCCCGGCCCCCGCAACCGAGATCCCCGCTGCCGAGCCCGAGCCCGGACCTGTGGGGGGGCCGGCGACCCAGAGCGGTTTCTGGCGTTGTCCCTCCTGTGGCGCGATCAACGGTTCGACGGCTTCCACTTGCCGGATGTGCTTCGCTGCGCGGCCCTAGCTAGACGTTTGTGCAGACAGGGCACCGCTCAGCGGGGTTAGCTCTGCACAAAAGGCAGAATCACCGGCCCGACGGTGACTCGGCGGCCGCGGCCCCCAGCCATCTCGCCGTCCCCGGCACATGGAGATCCAGGCCCACCGCCGTCGTCAACAGCAAGCTCACCCACACCAGGCCGCCCACCGCAAAAGCGGCTTGAGCGGCCCCCGGCGACAGCGCGGCGGCCCCGTACAGGGCGACGGGCCACAGCAAGCCGAACGCAACCGACTGCAGGCCGTGTCGTCGGGTTCGTTCTGCTGAGCCGAGCAGATAGGCGAGCAACCCGGTGACCGGGGGCAGGAGGTAGGAGAGCGCGGCCATGGCGCCTGGAGCCTACGGCCCTGGCGAGTGAGCGCCCGGGGCGAGGGGCGGGAGGGAACAGACCGGCAAGACGGGTAAGTATGGAGCCATGTCGAACCGCTTGCAGGATGAGATCAGCCCCTACCTGCTTCAACACAAGGACAACCCCGTCGACTGGTACCCGTGGGGCGAGGAGGCGTTCGAGCGCGCCCGCGCCGATGACAAGCCCATCCTTCTCTCGATCGGTTACGCCGCCTGCCACTGGTGCCACGTGATGGAGCGCGAGTCGTTCGAGGATGAAGCCACCGCAGCTCTCATGAACAAGCACTTCGTGAGCATCAAGGTAGACCGGGAGGAGAGGCCCGATGTCGACTCCGTCTACATGGAGGCGGTGCAAACGCTCACCGGCCAGGGTGGCTGGCCCCTCACCATGTTTCTGACCCCCGAACGAAGGCCTTTTTACGGGGGGACCTACTTTCCGCCCACAGACCGCCATGGGATGCCCTCCTTCAGCGGTCTGCTCCAGGCAATCGCGGCCACCTGGGCCGAGCGCCGCGCTGAGGTCGAGGGCCAGGGAGAGCGGCTTCTGGCGCACATCGGCAGCACCGCCCGCCTCAAGCCCTCCTCCGAGCCGATCTCCGAGGAGGTTCTGTGGAGCGCGGTCAAGGGCCTGCAGAACGCCTTCGACCCCGACTTCGGAGGCTTCGGAAACGCGCCCAAGTTCCCTCAGCCGATGACCATCGATTTCTGCTTGCGGATGGCTCGACGAGGCAACGACGACGCCGGCAATATGGCCGCCACGACGCTCGACCGCATGGCGGCCGGGGGCATGTTCGATCAGCTCGGCGGCGGCTTCGCCCGCTACAGCGTCGATCGCTACTGGCTCGTGCCTCACTTCGAAAAGATGCTCTACGACAATGCGCTGCTGTTGCGCACCTACGCGCGCTCGTGGCTGGCGAGCGGATCGAGCCGCCATCGCGCCGTCGCCGCCGCAACGGCCTCCTTTCTGCTCGCCGAGATGCGCGACGAGGCGGGGGGCTTCTATTCGTCCCTGGACGCCGATTCAGAGGGAGTCGAAGGCAAGTTCTACGTCTGGTCTCTCGATGAGGTGGAGGACGCGACCGGCGAGGACTCCGCGGTCGCAGCGGCACGGTGGGGCTTCTCGAAGCAGGGCAACTTCGAGGGCTCGAACATCCCCGTGCTCGCGGGGGACGTTGAGGATGGGGCCGCAGTCGAGCGTGCCCGCGCCGCCCTCTTGCGCCGACGCTCCCAGCGAGTCCGGCCCGCGACGGATTCGAAGGTCCTGACCGCTTGGAACGCGATGGCGGCCGCGGCCCTCACCGAGTCCGGAACCATCCTTCATGAGCCCTCCTGGATCGAGGCAGCTCGTGGGGTGATGGAGTTCGTGTTCGAGGTCATGGTGTCCGACGGGCGACTAATGCGCTCCTACCGAGACGGCTCGGTCAAGCACTTGGGGGTGTGCGAGGACTACGCCTTCTCGCTCGAGGCCTCCCTCGCCCTCTACGAGAGCTCGGGCGACCTGGCCTGGCTGCGCCGGGCCCGCTGGGCGGCCGATGAGGCACTCCGGTTGTTCTCGGACCCCGACGCCGGCGGCTTCTTCACCACCGGAGCCGATGCGGAGTCTTTGGTGAGCCGCCCCAAGGACCTCTTCGACAACGCCGTTCCCGCCGCCAACTCGGTGCTCGCTCTCGAGCTCCAGCGCTTGGCGCTCCTGACCGGGGAGGAGGCTTACGAGATCGCCGCCGTGGATGCGATCCGCCTGCTACGAGACATGGTCGAGCGCTCTCCGTCGGGCTTCGGGCATCTGCTCCAGGCGGTCGACTTCTATGCCGGGGACCCGGCGGAGATCGTGGTTGTGGGGCCTCCCGAGGACTCCTGCACGAACGCACTCCTGGCGGCGGTGAGGTCCCGGTTCGTTCCCAACAAGGTGGTGGCCGTATCCTCGGGAGATCCGGCAGGCGCCCAGGAGGTGCCGCTGCTCGAGGGGAGGACTTCGGTGACCGTACCCACCGCCTTCGTCTGCCACCGGGGAGTCTGCAAGCTGCCGGTGACCACGCCCGAGGCGCTGCTCGAACAACTTCTGGCCTGATCGCCGTGGACCGGCGTCCGACCATCCCGCAGGACGAGATCGAGCTCAGTTTCTCGACCTCGTCCGGGCCCGGAGGTCAGCACGCCAACCGCTCCGCCACGAGGGTCGATCTGATGTGGAGCGTCGAGGGCTCGAGGGCGCTCGGACCCCGCCAGAAGGAGAGGGTTCGAGCTCGCCTTCGCCACCGCATCGACTCCGCCGGCAACCTGCGGCTCTCCAGTGACACCCATCGCTCTCAGCTGCGAAACCGTCAGGAGGTGGTGCGCCGCCTCCACGATCTTGTCGCCGAGGCGATCGTGGTTCCACGTAAGCGGGTCCCCACCGCGGCGTCGAGGGGGAGCGTCGAGCGCAGGCTTCGGGGCAAGAAGCGCCGCTCGGAGACTAAGAAGATGAGGAGGCCGCCGGCGTCGGAGTTGTGATCATTGAGGCGGCCTGGCCGAATCGGGCGCGGCCAGTTTCAGCAGCTCGCCCGCCACCCGCTCCCACGACCACCGCTGCCTGGCCACCGCCACCGCCCGCTTGTTCAGATCTCGCCGCTCCTCCAGAGGCAGGCCGAGAACGCGCTCAAGCGCGTTGGCGATCCCCTCGACCGGCTCGGCGGGACCGAAGCTCAGGAGCCCGGGTCGGCCGAGCTCGCTCTCGAGCGTGGCCCCCGCCTCGCCGATCCCCGAGTGAGCGGGCACCAGCGGCAGAACCCCGCACGCGGCCGCCTCCGCAGCGACCATGCCGAACGCCTCGGGCACGATGGAGGGAACCACCAGCACATCGAAATCGGGAAGCACTGCCGACAAGGGGCCGTGGTCCAGGTGCCCGGCGAAGTTCACCTCGACGGCTGCGGCGCGACTCTTGTAGGTGTCGTCGAGAGTGGTGCGCTCTAGCCATCCGCACAGGTGCTCGAGGCTTGGGTCTGAGGCGTCCAGCAGAGCGCCGGCCGCGCTCGCGTCCCCAGCTTTCAGCGCGGCCCACAGCTTTCGCAGCGACGCGGCGAAGGGGCCGTCGCCCACGACCGTGACCTGAAGCTCGGGAAGGGAGGTCAAGCCCAGAGCCGCCAGCAGATGATGCACTCCCTTCGCGGGGATGAGCTTGCCGACGAACGCGGCCCGTGGGGGCCGCGACTGTGGATCGGGCCGCGGCTGGAACAGATCGATGTCGCAGCCGGGGTTCAGCACCACGGCCCGGTCCCGCCACGGCCCCGGCACGACAGAGTTTGCCTCCTCGATCATGTAGCGGCTGCCTCCGGTGACGGCGGCCGCTCCGTTCAGGCCCTCGCGGGCGTAGTGCTGATAACGCTCCTGCCGCTTGACCGCGTACTCGAGGGCGCTCCCGTGGAGCTTGGCGACATAGTGGGTGCCGGTCTCTCCACAGGCTTTCAGCGCGATGTACGGGCCCATGACCTCGTGGCCGGTGACGATGGCATCGGGCCGGTGCTGCTCGATGGCCGTGACCAGGGCCCCGACGTTGGTCTCGATGTAGCGTCCGAGCTCGGTCTCGCTCAGGTCCACGAACAGCTTGATCTCACCGCTGAAGTTGTCGCCCACGTAAACGGGCAGGAGGCCGCCGATCTGTGGCCGCACGAGGCGCACGGTTCCCGAGGCCGGCGCCACTCCGGTGGCCTGCAGCTCGAAGCTCTGGTTGAAGTGGTCGAAGTCCCCCGCAGAGTCGATGTAGTCGAGTCCTTCGGCGCGTTGCTCCTGGCACATCAGCAGGACGTCGTGGCCCTGCGCACGCCACACGCGGGCGAGGTTGGCGGTGTAGAGGTTAGAGCCCGAACCCCTCAAGAGGTAGCCGTGCCACAGCAGGATTCTCATCAGCGGGAGCCTAGGCCCTTGCAGGAGCTTTGTCGCAATCGTCCCCTAGACCCGGTGCTCGTGAGGTCCTAGGCTAAGCAATAGAAGCATCGTAAGGAGGTGATGGCGGCAGGGCGACTCGGCGGGTAAGAGTGAGCGTAAGCGTCACTCCGCGTGTGACGGAGCTTCGGCTCCCGGCATCCGCTAATTCGGTACAGCATGGTTTGTCTGAGAAGGAGGAAACGAGTTGTTGAAGAAGCTTGCTGTGGTGGCAACTGTTATAAGCCTGCTGGGGCTTACCGTAAGCATCATCTCCCCGGCGGTGTCCAATTCGCGCTATGAAGAGCGCACGATCCGACTGGCCGAGAAAATCTCCGACGACGTCGACTCCTTCGTTGACGTCGGGGACGAAGGTTTCAGCGCGGGCGATTACTTCGTCATCGGGAACGACCCCGTATTCAACCGAGCCCGGACCACCAAGCGTGGAACGGCGTCGGGTGACTGCGTGGTCGTTGCGATCAAGGGGCACCCGGCCGGCCTGATTTGATCCTGCACAAGTGGTGGCAAATGTCCACGGTGTGCGTTTACCCATGGTTTTTCCGGTGCGGAGGTCCACAGTGTGCGTTTGCCACCGGACCGCCCCCCACCTGGACCCGGCCCACCCGCCTACACTGCCCCGATGCTCGCGGACCGGGCCCTGCGGGCCGCCTTCACGAACTTCTCGACCCTGTTCTTGCTCGCGGCGACGATTGCCCTGCCCCTGCACCTGACCCACGGCTACCTCTTTAGCGAGGTCTACGAGATCCGGGACCTGCACCCCGTCCTCGAGGAGTTTCCCAAGGGCCGTCGAATCAAGGGAGTGACGCCCCGGCGTCTGCAGAGGTCTCGGAACGTGGCCACAGTCGTGTTGGTGGCCGAGCTGGCCCTGCTCCCGCTTCTCGCGGGCGCCGCCTTGCGCGTCGTCCGCACTCAGCAAGAGGGAGATGTGCCGACTGCATTGCGGTCGTGGCGAGGCATCCGTGAGATCCCTCGGCTCCTGGCGGCGCGCTCGAAGCCGGGAGTCGTCGTGGTGGGGGCCGCGGCGGCGGTTACGGTCGGCTGGCTCGCCCGGACCACCGGCCTGATCCTGGCCGAGCCTGTCCCGGACTCCTGGGCCTGGCTCGCGATCTCGAGTGTCGAGGGGCTGGCGCTGGCCATGGCCGCCCCCTTTCTGCTGGCGTCCATCGCGCTGGCCGCCCTGCACGGGTCCGGTTCTCACGCGCGCGCAAAGCGTCCCTGAGTGCCGCCAGGTCTGTGGCCAATCGCACAAGTTGTGCTTGTGACCACCGTTTTGGTGGCTAGACGCACAAGTTGGGCGAATCAGCACGCCCGTTTCCTATGGCCCGAGCCCCTTTAAGTAGAAATCCCGATTCTGCCCAAAGCGAATAGGTGGAAGAATCTTCCGAAAGCGCGTAAACGACGGGAGTCTCGGGTGGACAAGGACACAGCCAGCAGCGCCAGCTTGGTCGCGCCGGTAAAGGATGCCTTCCGGACGGTCGCCGAAGGCCACAAGGCGGACGTGCGCGCAGTGCGGGAGCGGAACCGCCAGAAGCGGATTCGAGTGCTCCTCTACCTCCAGCTCTTCGTCTTCGCCTGGCTTCTGAAGAGGCTCATCGAGAACAATCCGGTGGTCTTCGGGCTCCCCACGCTCGGCCCCGATTTCATTCTGTGGGCCTTCCCCGTGGTCATCCTCCTGAGCGTGATCATGATGGTGGTGCTTCCGATGATCATCAACGGACGCTCGCCACACGTTCGCTTCACTCCCGAGGAGATCGGGCTCAACTTCTCAGACGTTCGGGGCATCGACACCGTCCTGGAAGAGGTCACCCGCTCGCTCCAGATCTTTCTTACCTACAAGACCTTTCGTGAGGAGCTCGGCGGAAACCCCCGCCGCGGCATCCTGTTCGAGGGACGCCCGGGCACCGGCAAGACCCACATGGCCAAGGCCATGGCAGCCGAGGCGGGCGTTCCCTTCTTCTTCGTCTCGGCCCCCGCCTTTCACAGCATGTGGTACGGGATGACGGCGTGGAAGATCCGTGCTTTCTTCAAGACCCTCAGAAAGGCCGCCGCCAAGGAGGGTG
>JALZJN010000252.1 GCA_030859735.1 Actinomycetota bacterium | reverse complement strand
TGCAGGGTCCGGGAGGCGACGCCGCCGTCATCCGCCTCCCGGGCTCTGCCGCCGCGGTGGCGCTGTCACTCGACGGGCCCGGGCGACTCTGCCACCTCGACCCCTACGAGGGCGCCCGGCTGGCGGTCGCCGAGGCGGCCAGAAACGTGGCCTGCACCGGCGCCCGGCCCGCCGCGGTCACGAACTGCCTCAACTTCGGCAACCCGGAAAAGCCCGAGGTGATGTGGTCGTTTCAGGAGGTCGTGCGGGGCATCGCAGATTCCTGTAGTGCCCTGGGGCTGCCGGTCACCGGCGGCAATGTGTCCTTCTACAACGAGACCTCGGGGCTCGCGATTGTCCCTACCCCGGTTATCGGGATGTTGGGGGCGCTGGAGGATGCGGGGGCCGCGGTCGGGATCGGGTTCAGGGCCGAGCGCGACGTGATCGCCCTCCTGGGCAACACCGACCCGCACGATTTCGGAGCCAGCGACTACGCCGCGATGGTGCACGGCGAGCTCGGCGGCTCTGTCCCTTACCTGGACCTCGAGCGTGAGCGGGCTCTGCACCGACTCCTCGCCCAGGCTGCCGCCGATCGCCTGCTGAGCTCCGCCCACGACCTCTCGGGTGGTGGGCTTGCCGTGGCCCTGGCGGAGAGCGCGCTCGCCGCAGGGCTCGGCTTCCGGCTCGTCGGGGCCGAGGGGGGCATGGAGCTACACCGGTGGCTGTTCTCGGAATCACCGAGCCGGGCCCTGGTCTCAATCGCTCCGGAGAAACTCGAGTCGCTGAGAGTCGCGGCCGCCGCACGGGGCGTGCCCCTCACGACTCTGGGGGAGGTGGGAGGCGCCGCTCTCGACTTTGGGGCTTTCGAGCTGCCGCTCGTCGATGCCGCCGCGGCCCACGCCACCCACCCCTTCGACGACGCTCCGTAACCACGCAAATCGCCGGTCCGCGTTTTGAGCGCGTCAGAATGCCGAAAACGGTATCGAGAGGCGCTCAAAACGCGAAACCCCGGCTGTGTCGCCTTGGGCGACTAGCATGGAGCGATGTCTGGCGAAGCTCGGGATGCGTGCGGTGTCGCGGCCGTCTGGGCTCCCGGTGAGGACGTCGCCCGCCTTCTCTTCTACGCCCTCAGCGCCCTTCAGCACCGGGGACAGGAGGCCGCGGGAATGGGTGTCTCAGACGGGCACTCGATCTTCGTCTACAAAGAGCTGGGGCTCGTCTCGCAAGTTTTCGACGACTCGGTCCTGAACAGCCTCCAGGGCTACGCCGGGATCGGGCACGTCCGCTATTCGACGACCGGATCGAGCACCTGGGAGAACGCCCAGCCGTCCTTCAAGACGGGGCCGCGCCGGCAGGTGGCGATCGCCCACAACGGGAATCTCGTCAACTCTCTAGAGCTTTCCCGCGCTCTAGACCGAAGCGGTGGCGAAGAAGGGGGCCGGGGCACGCCGCTGCGAGCCTCGACCGACACCGATCTGGTGGCGAGCCACATCGCGCTGGCCGAGAGCCCAGACACATGGGACGCGATCCTCCAGGTCCTTCCTCGGCTGCAAGGGGCGTTCTCGTTCACGCTCATGGACGAAGAGCGAGTCTTCGGCGCCCGCGACCCATGGGGGTTCAGGCCCCTGTGCATCGGCCGCCTCCCGCAGGGGGGTTTCATCCTTGCCTCGGAGACTTGCGCGCTCGACCTCGTCGGCGCCACCTTCGTGCGCGATGTAGCTCCCGGCGAGCTCGTCGAGCTCTCCGTCGACGGCCTGCGGAGCGAGCGTTTTCGCGACGCTCCCAGCGCGGCCTGCCTCTTCGAGCACGTCTACTTCGCCCGGCCCGACAGCAACCTCATGGGGGCGAACGTCTACGCCTCTCGCTACCGCATGGGGCAGCGTCTGGCGGCGGAGGCCCCGGCGGCCGCCGACCTGGTCGTGCCGGTTCCGGAAAGCGGGATGCCGGCCGCCCAGGGTTTCGCCCACCACTCCCAGATCCCCTACGGCGAGGGCTTCGTCAAGAACCGCTACGTCGGACGGACGTTCATTCAGCCCACCCAATCGATGCGCCGGCAGGGTATTCGCATGAAGCTCAACCCGCTCAAGGACATGATCGCGGGCAAGCGACTGGTGGTAGTGGAAGACTCGATAGTGCGAGCCAACACGACCTATGAGATCGTGCGCATGCTGAGGGAGGCCGGAGCGAGCGAGGTCCACATGCGCATCTCATCGGCCCCTATTCGCTGGCCTTGTTTCTACGGTATCGACATGCCGGACAGAGACGAGCTCGTCGCCGCCCGGCTCGACGGCGTCGATGAGGTGTGTGCTCATGTCGGGGCCGACTCGCTCGCTTATCTCTCCGTCGAGGGCATGGTCGAGTCAACAGGAATTCCCTCCGATGCGTTTTGCACTGCTTGCTTCACTTCCGGCTATCCGGTTCCGATACCTTCCTGGGAGCTTCAAGGCAAGCAAGTCTTGGAACAACTCTCGGTGGGGCAGAAGGGACCGCCGCGATGGCCGCAGGAGAACGACTAGAGGACTCTTTTCAGGGGAGGGCCGGTACCCCCTCATTCGCTGAAGTGAACCGGCGTCGTTCCGAGTTGTGGGCCATCTCGGTGGCACTGCTGGCCACACTCGCAGGGGCGATAGCCCTGCTCTTCGGAACGCCCGAATTTCTCCCCGAGCCACTGCGGCTCGGTCCCTCGGAGTCGCGCACCGCCGCCGCGCTCGTCGCCGCGTTGGGGATCGCCTTCCTCCTCTATGTAATCGACAAGGAGCGCAGCCTCAGGCGACTGGCCCAGCAGCTCGTGGAAGAGCGAGTCCGGTCGGCGGCATTGTCCACGCGCCTCGGCGAACTGGCTCGACTTTCGGAGGTCGGGCGAGCGGTGAACGAGACCCTTCAGCTGCCGGAAGTCCTTTCCCGCATCGTCTCCTCGGCCCTCGAGTTGCTGCGCTGCGATGAGGGAACGATCCTGTTGCTGAGCCCCGACAAGTCCGCTCTGGAGGTCGCCACTCACACGGGCCACAACACCTTTCCCCCGCAAGTTGAGCTCGAGGAAGGCTACGCCGCGGAGGTGGTGCGTTCGCGCAAGCCTCTTCTCGTGACCACAGTCGAAGGGGACAGGCTGTCCCGCAACGGCCCGCCCGAAGAAATCGCAACCGTCTCCTACATGTGTGTCCCGCTGATACACACTGGTTCTCTGCTGGGCGTGCTCGAGCTCACCGCGGGTCCAGAACGCGAGCAATTCACCCCCGAGGACCTCGCCGGACTCGGTTTCTTCGGCGAGCACGCCGCCATCGCCATCGCCAACGCCCGCTTCTTCGAGCAGGAGCGCGACACGATCAAGCGTCTGGAAGAGCTCGACTCGCTCAAAGACGATTTCGTGGCGATGGTGTCCCACGAGCTTCGAAGTCCGCTCACCGCCATCATCGGCGCCGCCAAGACGCTGGGCAGGGCCGAGATCGAGCTGGGGGCCGCGCAACGTGCGGACTTCCTCGAGATGATCTATCGGCAGGCGGAAAAGATGCTGCACCTCGCCGAGGACTTTCTCACGGCCGCTCGCATCGAGCAGGGCATGCCCAAGCTGCGCCGGGAACAGATCGATCTGCGTTCCCTGGCCGATCAAGTGGTCGGCGACCTAAAGCTTTCGTCCCATGGGCGGGGTCGCCGGGT
>JALZJN010000238.1 GCA_030859735.1 Actinomycetota bacterium | reverse complement strand
TCTCGTTGACCACGAGGTCCCAGCAGGTGGCGTAGAAATCGGAGAACATGATCTCGGCGACGGGCCTTACGCCCTTCATCGCCGCCCCCATGGCGCAGCCGAGGATCGCCTGTTCGGATATCGGCGTGTTCCACACGCGCTCGGAGCCGAAGCGTTCGTAGAGGCCCTTGGTGGTCTTGAACACTCCTCCGGCCACAAGGTCTTCTCCCACCAACACCACGGCGTCGTCCCTCTCCATCTCCTGAGCGAGGCCTTCGATGACCGCGTCGCGGTAGGTCAGCTCCGCCATTTCGACGCTCCATCGGCCCACATGTCGGTGCTCAGCTCCGAGGTATCCGGAGCCGTCGCCTCCAAGGCTCTGTCGAAAGCGGCCTTCACGGCGTCGGCAGTCGTGGTTTCGAGCTCGTCGAGATCCGCGGCGGTCACTCCTCTGGACTCGAGCACTTTGCGGTAGGCCGCAATCGGGTCCTTGGTCACCCACTCGCCCACCTCGTCCTCGGGCCGGTACTTGGCGGGATCGGCTCGAGAGTGTCCATGATGACGGTAGGTCAAGGCCTCGATCAGCGACGGCCCTTCGCCCGCGCGCGCTCGCGCTACCGCGCTCTCCGCGCAGGAGCGCACCGCCTCGACGTTGTTTCCGTCGACGACGATGGGCTCGAGGCCGTAGGCCGCGGACCTGTCCGCTGCCGGCCGCTCTACCGCCGTGACCGTGGCGATCGGCGTGTACTCCATGTAGAGGTTGTTCTCACACACGAACACGAGCGGCAGCTTCCAGACCGCCGCCAGGTTCAGGGCCTCGTGGAAGGCGCCGATATTGGTTGTTCCGTCGCCGAAGAAGCACAAGGTCACCTCGTCCACATGGCGCAAGCGAGCCGACCACGCTAGCCCGCAGGCAATCGGGAGGTGGGCCCCCACGATCGCATAGGAGCCGTAGTGGCCGTGAGGGACGCTCTGAAGGTGCATGGAACCGCCCTTGCCCCCGCAGATACCGGAGGAGCGGCCGAAGATCTCTGCCGCAAGCTGCTCCACCGGCACGCCGCGGCCGATGACGTGGTCGTGGCCCCGATAGGTGCCGACCACGCTGTCATCTGGGCGCAGGACCGCCGCGAATCCGGCCGCGATCGCTTCCTGGCCGAGGCCGAGGTGCGTCGGTCCCCGGACGTGTCCCTCCGAGAAGGCGTCGTAGATGTGCTGCTCGAAGTCACGCATCGTCAACATCGACTCGTAGAGCTCGAGGCCCCTTGCAGCCTCCTCGCCCGTATGAGCCGTTCGGGTCTCAGTCATTGTTAGAGCTCTGCGCGGACCGCCTTGACTCCGTCGCCCATCGCCTTGAGCTTGGCGGAGGCGACACTGCGGCTGAAATAGCCCAGTCCGCAGTCGGGCATGATGAGCAGCCGCTCGGGAGGAACAATGTCGGCGCCGAGGATCTTGCGGATTCTGTCGGCTACGTTTTCGGCGGACTCGATGTTCGTGTCTTTGGTGTCGATCACCCCTATGCCCAGCGCTTTGTCGGTCGGGAACTCGCGGAACGCCTCGATGCCCCCGAACTCTCGATGGCTGAACTCGAGGTGGACCGCGTCCACCTTGGCCGCGTGGAACAGAGGCATCATCTCGCGCGAGAGGTCCTCCCACACATCGGTCTGCCCATCGACGCTCCCGTAACAGACGTGCCAGATCTTGAGCACGTCCACGCCATCGAAGAGCTGGTCCATGACCTCGATCTGCCACATGTCCTGTGTGTATGGGGGCAGGACGTCGATGAGCTGGACCGCTTCAAGCCCGCGGCCAACGAGGTACTTGAGCTCCTCGTTGAGCGCTGCCGCTATATCCATGGCAAGGGCTTTTCCGTCGTTGTAGTGTCGGTCCTCGACGATGACGCTGTTCTGAGCGGGTCCCAGAAATGCGATCTTGAAGGGCTTGTCGGTGGCATCCTGCATCGCCGCTACGACGCCCTCGAAGATGGGGCGGGCCCACGAGATCTTGCTTACGACTGCCGCCTGATAGAACTTCGCGTACTTCGCCTGAGCGTTCGGAGGGCCCCAGGGCTTGACGCCCTCCAGCATTTCCGTGATGTAGTGAAAGATCGGCTCGAGCTGCAGGCCGGGAGTCTCCCAGTCGAAGTACTGTTGACCGTCGGCGAGGATGTCGAGTCCGGCGCGCTCCTGGTCTTGTGCGCACAGACGGCAGGCGTCCTCGTACGCGACTCTGATGGCGCTGCTGCGATAGAGCGGCTCGTGCAACGAGCCAAAGACGCGGCCCTGGAGCCAATGGGGCCGGGGATAGCCGCCGACCATCGACATGGGCAGAGCTACCTCTTGACCTCGAATATGCATTTCTGACCCCTTTTCGTCGTGGTGTCGTGTTGTCGTGGCGACTCCGACTACTGCCCTCGGTCGAACCTTATAGCAAGTCGTCTAATCGATCTCCTGGGCCAGAGACGCCAAGATAGAGCGCGTGCGCGCTTGGTTGTCCCCGACGGCAAAAACCACGGGCCACAACTCCGTGACGCCGGTGTCCGCTACTGCCCGAACCTGCTTCGTGACCTGATCTTCGTTGCCGATGACGGCGAGGTCGGCGGGTGACGAGGCTCCCTGGCGCTCGAAGGTACGCTGATAATTGACCAGGCCTGCATACCTGGCGAAGATCTCATTGGCTCGTTCCCGGCCCTCGTCGCGGTCGTCGCAGACCGAGACCGGCAGAGCCGCGACGACTCGCGGGTTGGAGCGGCCGGCCTGTCGTGAAGCATCGGAGACGGCCGGCACGACATGCGTTTCCAAGGCACGAGGTCCCACCAGCCAGGTGACGGCTCCGTCGGCGAGCTCTCCGGCGACCCGGAGCATCCCAGGGGACAGGGCCCCGACCACCACGGGGACGGGGGTAGTTCCGGGAACTGTGATCTCCGCCTCCACGTCGAAGAACTCCCCGTGATGGCTCACCTTGCCCTCGGCGAGCATCGGCACGAGGACCTGCAGGTACTCCCGCATGTGAGCCGCGGGCTTCGAATACCCGAGGCCGAACATGTTCTCGATCACGGGGCGGTGAGAGACTCCGACCCCCAGGGTCAGCCGGCCGCCGGCGAGGGCCTGCACGGTGGCGGCTTGCTGAGC
>JALZJN010000222.1 GCA_030859735.1 Actinomycetota bacterium | reverse complement strand
TCTCCGAGTTCTTCACCCACGGCCCCAACAGGGGCTGGCGGAACTTGGCGTTCTCCCGCTTGAGCTGGATTCCGTAGGAGTTGCCCGACAGCAGATGCGCCATCAGGACCTTGCGGGCGATCTCGTTCTCGTGGCCCTCGGGGATGGCGAAGTGGATCTTCAGAAAGGCGTTCGAGTAGCGGTCGAAGACCGCCGGGACGCCTTCCTCCTCAAGCAGCTCGACGTCCTCGAGCCAGTTGAGGTCCTTGCCGGGAGTGACGGCCATCAGGTCGATGCCGTCCACCTCCGCGATGTCGTGCTGATAGGGGAACGAATGACCCGCCATCGCCTCGGCGTCGAGAGTGGCGGGCCGTGGCCTGTCGTCCTGAGTAGACATTTGTTAGGCACCTCCGTTCGTGACGTACTTCTCGAGCATCGCCCTGATCTCTTCCAGGGTGCGCTCCTCGCTTACGCCTGGTGTGTAGTTGGTGCCGGCGAGCGGTACCTTGGCCATGGCCGCGGCCTCGACAGTCAAAGCGCAGAGGTCCTCGGGCTCGAGGCTGTGGACGTTGGTCTTGCCGCACGCCCTGGCGATCATCTGGAGCTCCATCGTCATTGCGGTGAGGAAGTTGTAGACGCGCTCGGCGGCCTCGTCCACCACCAGGCGCTTGCGCAGCTCGGGGTCCTGGGTCGTGATCCCCACCGGGCAGCGGCCCGTGTGGCAGTGATAGCACCGGCCCGCCGGCACGCCCACGGTGCCCTCGTAGTCGGTGACCCCGGGGATCTCCTTGTTGCAGTTGAGCGCCATCAGGCTCGACTGTCCGATCGCCACCGCCTTGGCGCCCAACGACAGGCACTTGGCGACGTCGGCGCCGTTGCGGATCCCGCCCGCTACCACCAGGTCGATGTCGTCGAGCAGACCGACGTCCTCGAGCGCGCGGCGCGCTTCGGGGATTGCTGCCATGAGCGGAATACCGGTCTCTTCAGTGGCGGTGTGCGGGCCTGCTCCGGTGCTGCCCTCTGCGCCGTCGAGGTAGATGACGTCGGGCCCGCACTTGGCGGCCATGCGTATGTCGTCGTAGACGCGGGCGGCCCCCAGCTTGAGCTGAATCGGAATGCGGTAGTCGGTCGCTTCACGGATCTCCTGGATCTTCAAGGAGAGGTCGTCGGGGCCCAGCCAGTCGGGATGACGGGCGGGCGAGCGCTGGTCGATCCCGGGCGGGAGTGAGCGCATCTCCGCCACCTGCTCGGTGACCTTTTGGCCCATGAGGTGGCCGCCGAGGCCGACCTTGCAGCCCTGTCCGATGAAGAACTCGCAGGCGTCGGCGAGCATGAGGTGATGGGGGTTGAAGCCGTAACGGCTCTGGATGTTCTGGTAGTACCACTTGGTCGAGAGCTCTCTTTCGGGCGGGATCATTCCGCCCTCTCCCGAGCAGGTTGCGCTGCCGGCCATGGATGCGCCTTTGGCGAGCGCCATCTTTGCCTCCAACGACAATGCACCGAAGCTCATGCCGGTGATGTAAATCGGGATGTCGAGCTCGATGGGGTTCTTGGCGAAGCGGGCCCCGAGAACGGTCTTGGTCTCACACTTCTCCCGGTAGCCCTCGATCACGAAACGAGTCAGCGTGCCGGGAAGGAACATGAGCTGGTCCCAGTGCGGAATCGGCTTGAACATGGAGAAGCCGCGCATCCGGTAGCGGCCGAGTTCGGACTTTATGTGGATATCATTGATGACCTCGGGCGTAAAAATGCGGCTGTGCCCGAGGACTGACTTGCTAGAGAGATCGTCCTCCACGCTTGCCGGCCCCCTTAGATGACGAGCTTGCGCTCGTGCGGCTCGAGACTGTCGTAGTTGTAGAGCTGCTTTCCGCACACGAACTTCTTGAAGGAGTCGGGCTTGTCGAGGCCGTAGATCGAGAACTTGCGGTCGATGAATTCGGTGTCCGAGTCGTCCCATTCCCCCTCGACGCAGTCGATGCCCAAGGACTTGACCTTGCCCGCCACGTAGATGATGCCGTCGTACATGGAGTCTCCGAGCCCCGGCCCGGCGTCTCCGCAGATGATCTGGTGGCCCCGCTGCATCATGAAGGCGGTCATGGCGCCGGCGTCGCCGCCGACCATGATCGTGCCCCCCTTTTGATCGATGCCGGTGCGAGCACCCACGCTGCCGGTGATGACCAGGTCGCCGCCGCGGATGGCGGCGCCGGTGAGAGATCCGGCGTTCTTCTCGATGACGACAACTCCCGACATCATGTTCTCGCACACCGACCATCCCACCCTGCCGGTGACGACGACCTCAGGGCCGTCGATCAAGCCCAGACCGAAGTAGCCGAGGCTGCCCTCGATGCGCAGATTGCAGCGCGTGAGGATGCCCACGGCGATGGAGTGCTTGGCGGCGGGGTTTCTGATCGTGACGTCGTCGATACCCTCCTCGTAGAGTAGCCAGCGGAGCTCGAGATTGATCTCCCGAGTGCTGAGTCCGGTGGCGTCGAAGGAGGCACGGCCATCCTCGATATCCGAAACTTTGGGGACCTCAGCGTGGGGCTCGCTTAACCCGCGCGCGTCGTAGGTCGTGCGCCGCTGCCGCTCGTCTAACGAGACCACACCAGCACCTGCCTCTCGTAGGGATCACGAGTGTCGATCTCGCGGTCGAGGATGGCTCGGATCGCAATCTCCTCGGAGGCCATGGCCACGAGGTCGTCGGACTCGTAGAGGACCAGAGGCTTGGCCGCCATCTCGTCTTTCGCCATCCCGAGGCTGTCGGAGGTCACGGCCATGTAGGTGAAGACGCCGTCGAGGTCGTCGAGGCTCTCCTTCATTGCGGTCTCCAGCGAGAGCCCGTCGGCCATCTTCTCGGCCAGGTAGACGGCGATGATCTCGGAGTCGCATTCCGACTGGAAGCGATGGCCGGCGTGCTCGAGCCGTCTTTTCCACTGGAAGTAGTTCGTGAGCTGGCCGTTGTGGACCACGGCCACGTCCGAGAACGGGTAGGCCCAGTAGGGATGGGCGCCGGAGATGTCCACGTCCGACTCCGTCGCCATCCGGACGTGGCCGATGCCGTGCGTGCCCTCGAAGCCCGCCAGCCGGTATTGCTCTGATACCTCGGTCGCGTCTCCGAGGTCCTTGATGATCTCGAGCGAGTGGCCCAGCGAGAGCACCTCGCAGCCGGGGATGTCCTCGAGATAGTCGGTGAGCGACTTGATGTCGCCTTCGTAGCGAACCCGAGCCCGGTAGGCGTACTGGGTCTCGCTCTCTACCCGGTCGACGCTGGCGCCGATCTTGTTGAGGCGGGACTCGACCTCGAGGCGATTTCGCTCTAGCCGCTCCTTGAACTCGAAATCGCGCCGGTCGTTGGAGTCGGCAAGCTTGAAGCGGATCACGATGAGGTCGGTGGGCGGCCCGAACAGGGCGAAACCGGTCGAGTCGGGGCCGCGATGCTTCATGGACTGAAGCATCCGGGTCATCTCGTCCCCGATGTCGGCGGAGCCGTCCCTATGGATGATGCCGGCGATCCCGCACATGCTCTGTGCTCCTCTCTCCGCGGATTATGGTGGGGCCCCTCCAGGTGACCGGGCAAGTTTACCGCCCGCCGCCGGCTTCGACTGCCCTTCACCTTGACGGAGCCTTTACTCTCACGTAGCGTCCCGATAGGTATCGCCGCCTGCGACTGGGAGCGGCCTTGCCTGGGGGCTCGTCGGCGAGCGATCGCGGGCGCTGCCGTGTCCGGTTTCTGTTCGACAAGCAATCCGTTCAGTAAAGGAGCTCAGCGTGGCACAGGCTGAAGTCGGTCAGGGGATGACGCAGGTACAGGACGTTTTGTCCCGGGGGCCGATAGCAGATCCTTATCCGAACCTCAAAGCCGTCCGCAGCGACTCCAACCGGCGTAACCAGATCAACGAGATCCGCAAGTTCATCAACGAGCAGGGGATCAAGTACATCTTCTTTCAGCAGATCTCCGTGTCCGGTCACGTCAACGGCAAGGGAGTATCGGCCTCTCACTGGGAGAAGGTCGCAGAAGACGGCTATCAGCTGGTCTACGGTGCCACGGCCGACCTTTTCGTGGACCAGAAGGGCCGCTACATTGGCTTCGGTCCGGAGGAGTCGGAGCTGGCCGCCATCGCCGACCTCGACACCTTTGCCCAGCTGCCCTGGGACTCACGGGTGGCGCGCGTCTTTTGCGACTGCTACGACACCGAGACCGGGAACCTTCTCGAAGCCGACCCGCGTCAGAACCTCAAGCGGATCGTCAATGAGATCGAACAGGAGCTCGGCTACACGTTTTTGTGTGGGATCGAGCCCGAGATGATGTGGCTGAAGAAGACCGACGATCCCAACGATGCCGTCGGTCTGACCAAGCCGTGGTGCTATCACATCAATCAGTTCGAGGAGTTGCGCCCCATCATTCTGGATGTCATCGACTACGCCGAGCGGCTGGGTCTCACTCCTTCATACGGTGACCACGAGGACTCGCCGGGCCAGCTCGAGCTGAACTTCGCCTTCGACCGCGCCCTGCGGACGGCCGACAACCTGACGACCTACCGCCAGATCTGCGCGGCGGTGGGGCGCAAGCACGGGCTGCTGCCGACCTTCATGCCCAAGCCATTCACCGGCGTGTCCGCCAACGGCCACCACCACCACTTCACGCTGGTGGACGACCAGGGCGGCAACGTGTTCCACGACCCCGAAGGCCCGGCCAAGCTCTCGGACAC
>JALZJN010000167.1 GCA_030859735.1 Actinomycetota bacterium | reverse complement strand
TTCTGCGTCGGAGTCACATCTACGAACCGCGGCGAGAAAGCGACGGTGAGCAAGAAGGCGAACAGCACCTGGACTCCGGGCAGAGCAACCCGCAGCTCATTGAGGAGCTCAATCAGCTCTCGCTCGTGGCGGTCCTTGTTCTCTTCGTCGTTGACTTCGTCGGCCATCCCCGGCCCCCCGGCTTGTGGTAGTCGGACGCAACTCGTGCTTGTCGGTACTCGAACACTATCTTTTTGATCTCACGTTGCCTCCTACCGCACGGTGGCAAACGTCCACGGAGTGCGTTTACCCCGCGGTTCTTGTGGTTTGAAGTACAAAGTGTGCTTTTTCCACCATGCTCCGAGGGTCGAGAGGCTTGTCCAACAGCCGTCCGCTAGGCCCAGGTAACGAGGCCCAGGTCCATGGCGTGCGGCAGGTCGGGATGTGAGGGAAGGACCCGCACGGCGTAGCCGTAAAGTCCAGGCGCCTCGGTCGTGAACACCCCCCGGTAGAGGCACACGTCATCGCTCTGCTCCTCGGGCGCCATGGTCACGAGCTCCGGACTGAGAAGCTCGCCGGCCACTCCCACCCGGCCGTGCGCCAGCTGGACGCACAAGTCCTCGGTCTGAAGCCGTCCCAGGCGCACCTTGGCGGTGACGCTGCGCTGCTCCCCCACTCCCGCGGCGGTTGCCTCCCCCTCAACCTCGAGCACCGAGACGTCGTCCCAGCACTCTGCGATGTGAAGCTCCCACGCAGCCAGCGCCCGCGCGTGAGTGAAACCCTCAGCGCTCAGCGTCTCTCCCTGGAGGGCGGCCGGCTCGTAGAGATGCTCCGTGTAGTCACGCAACATGCGGTCTGCGGTCACCGCAGGGCCCAGGGTGGCGATCGAGCGTTTCATCCGTTGCACCCAGCGACGCGGCGTGGACCCGTCCCGGAGGTCGTAGAAGCGGGGAATGATTTCGCTCTCCAGCAAGTCGAACAGGGCGTCCGCATCGACAAGATCCTGGTGACCGAGGTCCTCGAACGGCTCGCGGCCGCCTATCGCCCACCCATTGGCGCCGTCATACAGCTCGTCCCACCAACCGTCGAGCACCGAGCAGTTCAGGGCGCCGTTGAGCGCCGCCTTCATGCCGCTGGTACCGCAGGCCTCGAGCGGCCGCCGTGGGTTGTTGAGCCACACATCGACTCCCTGAGTCAGCATGCGCCCGACTTCCATGTCGTAGTCCTCTATGAACGCGAACCGGCCCCTGACCTCGCTGTCGCGGGAGAAATGGACGAGCTGGCGGATCAGCTCCTTGCCGCCGTCGTCTCGTGGGTGAGCCTTGCCGGCGAGCACTATCTGGATGGGGCGTTCGCTCGACAGCAGCAGCGCCTTGAGCCTCTCGGGATCCGACAGCATCAAGGTGGCTCTCTTGTACTGCGCGAAGCGACGAGCAAACCCGATGGTCAGCACTCCAGGATCGAAAACCTCGTCGATCCAGGCAGATTCAGAGGAGGACGTGACCCCCGCACCACACTGAGCTCTGAGCCGGCGGCGAACGAAGTAGACGAGTCGCTCGCGCGCCCGTTCCCGGGCACGCCAAAGCTCGAGGTCGGGGATCTCCGACACCTTTTCCCAACGAGCCCCTACCGACTCTGCCCAGCCGGGAGTGAGCCGGCGCCCGAGCACCTCGGCCATCTCCGGTCCGAGCCATGACGAGGTGTGCACTCCATTCGTGACCGAGGTGATGGGGGCTTCGTCGTGAGGTACCTCAGGCCACAGGTGGCCGAACATGGCCCGGGAGACCTCGCCGTGAAGCTTCGAGACCGCGTTGGCGCGACCCGCCAGGCGAAAGCCCATGATCGCCATGTTGAAGAGCCCGCTCGGCAGCTCCGTCGAAGGCGGGCGGCCCAGGTCCATCAGCTCATCGAAGGAGACTCCACATTCCTTGGCAAATTGTGAGAAGTAACGCTCCATCAGCTCCCGCTCGTAGACATCGATGCCTGCGGGAACCGGGGTGTGGGTCGTGAAGACGGTCGCCGCCCGGACCGCCTCGATCGCCTCGTGCCACGACAGGTTGTGGTCCCAGACGAGCTCCCGGATGCGCTCGAGCCCCATGAAACCGGCGTGGCCCTCGTTGGAATGGTAGACATCGGCCTTGTAGCCGGCCAGCTTCAGCGCCCGCACTCCACCGATCCCCAGAACGATCTCCTGGCGCAGCCGGTGCTCGCTGCCGCCGGCATAGAGACGATCGGT
>JALZJN010000108.1 GCA_030859735.1 Actinomycetota bacterium | reverse complement strand
TCGGCAGCGCCCGGCGCTCCTGCGGCGAGCCGTCAGCGCAACCTCGAGCGGCGCGCCAGGATTGCGGCCCCCGTTGCGACCATGCTGAGGAGCACCACCACATAGACAAGAGCCCGCACATCGCTCCAGTCCGGCACTTCCAGGTAACGTGCCAGAGCAAGAAGCTGGAGCACGCCGAGACCGATGTAGCCGAAGGAAGCGACACGTATCCTCTCGAGGTCGTTCTCCCGTGCAGCTTGAGCCGCAGTGATTCCGACCGAGAAGACCCATGCCCCCACCGCGCGACCCGTCAACGGAGTAAGAGCCCACGGCCACAGGGACAGCGCTCGTTCCGGTGCCAAGAAGAGATACGCCCCCAGCGGCAACATCATGGCGCCATGAATCACGAGCATCGTCCTGATCGCGCCGGGCAGCGGCGCCGTCTTTGCCGGATCCTTCCCCTGCGCCCGGCTTTGTGTGACCCACAACCACGCCATGGCCACGGGAACACTCGCGTAAATAGCGATCCATGCCCAAGCAATCGCCTGAGTCCCCGAAGGGAACGAGCTTCCCAAATGAAACAACTCGAGGTGTATCAACGTCGCTATCAACGTAAGAAAAGTGAACACGAACACACTCGGAACAGAGATGCGTGCATAAATCCAGGCTCGCTCGCGCGCGGCCAGCCACTCGAACGCCACGCTGGCCCAATATCCGGCTCCCAGAAAGGCTGCCGTCAACGGCAGATCGATCGTCCACGCAAACCACGACTCTGTCTGCTCGGTGAAAATGAACAGAGTGCTTCCTGCGAGCAGGACGAGAAAGCCCGCAACCCACAATAGACGCCGCATGCCGCCCGACAGCTCTCTGATCGAGACATCTCGAGCCTCAGCTTGCATTGCGAGCTCCGAGCTCGGCGGCCCCCTGTTCTCTGCGCTTCATCTCCAAGTAGAGATGGATCATGCGCACGGCGATGGCTCCCTCTCCCACTGCCGAGGCGACGCGCTTGACCGAGCCGCGGCGCACATCTCCCGCTGCGAACACACCGGGTATGCTTGTCTCGAACAACATGGGGCTTCGCTCAAGCGGCCACGACTCGTGTGAGTCGTTCATCAGTTCGTCGCCACCCGTGACCAAGAAGCCCCAGTCGTCGCGCTGCACCGCATCCGCCAACCACTGCGTGCGCGACTGAGAGCCGATCAACACGAACAGGCCCCCTGCGGGCACCTCTTCGGTGGCCCCTGTCTCGCGATCTTTGAGGATGAGATGACGAAGAGCGCCCGCACCTCCTCCCCCGACGACCTCGACGTTGTGCCGAACGTCGACGTTGGGATTAAAGGCGATCTCCTTGACCAGATAGTTCGACATACTCGCCGCAACATCTTCTCCTCGGACCAACACCGTCACATGGGCCGCGAACTTGCCGAGGTGGAGCGCGGCCTGTCCCGCAGAGTTCCCTCCGCCGACCACGAACACCTCGCACCCCTTCATGGCCTGCGCCTCGGCCACCGCCGCGCCGTAGAAGACCCCCCGGCCTTGTAAAGCATCCAATGACGGAACGTTCAACCGCCGGTAGGCGACGCCTGACGCAACGATGACGCTCCGGCTTCGCACTGTAGTTCCGTCGGACAGGGAGACCAACTTGTCGTCGCCATCCACGGACAGCCCGGTGACCTCCCTCATCCAATGGAACGTCGCGCCGAAGGACCACGCCTGCAGATAAGCGCTGAACGCCAGCTTGGTGCCGCTCACTCCCTTGGGAAAGCCGAGGTAGTTGCGGATGAGCGAGCTCGTGCCTGCCTGTCCGCCCACGGCCTCCCTCTCGACCACCAGAGTCCTGAGCCCCTCTGAGGAGGCGTACACGGCGGCCGCCAGACCGGCGGGTCCCGACCCGATGATCGTCACGTCGAAGCGATCGTCTGAGTACAACGGCTTCATGAGCCCGAAGGCGTCTGCGATCTCCATGTCGGAGGGGTCTTCGAGCACCACCGGGGGCGCCGAAAACTTGAGCTCGACCACCGGAAGCTCTGGTTCCTCTAGCCCTGCTTCCGATAGTAGCTGGCGCCCGGGTGCGGACCCCGAGTCGTAGAAACGATAGGGGATGTGGTTGCGGCCGAAAGCATCGGCAAGCTCGTGACTGCGGGGCGAGTTGTCCTCTCCGATGATGCGGACGGCCTCGAAGCCCCGCCCGGACGCCGCGGCCCAATCCTCCAGGAACTCGGTCACCGAGCGGTGAAACTCTTCATCGGGAGAATGCTCGGGGCGCAGCAGCCAGTGGTCGATGTGACCCACGGTGAGAGCGTCGAAGACGGGGTCGGCGACGGCGAAGTCCCCCCAGCGGATCACCACAATCCTCTTGGCCCGCGGACACAACGACCGCACGGCGATGAGGAACTCGATGCCGTCCGGATCGGAAGGGCCGTACCCGGCGATCACGAGAGCGGTCTCCACGCCCACCCTCTTGAGGTTCTCGAGCTCATGGCGAGCGTTGTCCGGCTTGGAAGTCGAGATGACCCGGTAGTCCGCTGCGTAGCGCTTGCGGATCTCGCCGGAGACGAGCTCGAGGTCGTGCGGATCCCTACTCATGACAACGATGGCAGACGTCTGGCCGGCCGGTGCCCCGCTGTTCTGTTTCACTGTTACGCCCCCTTCTACAAGGCCCCACAGAACAAGGGAGCAGTCTAATGGGGCATTCCCCGGGCGATATCAGATCGGAGGCCTCATCTCAAAGGAGGACGGCGGCGTCCTCGCACGGCATGATGCGAGGCCCTGCCCGCCTCGCTACGCTGACGTCAGTGTCACTGTCTCAGTGTCACTGTCAGGTTCGCAGGATGAGACCGGAGCAAGTTGCGGTCTAGCCTCGAGCCCGGTGACGGGGTGACCCATAGGCTGAATGTCTCCCTCGTATGAGGGATGACCTCCATCCGATATGT
>JALZJN010000129.1 GCA_030859735.1 Actinomycetota bacterium | reverse complement strand
CAGCCGGGACGGGATCCTTGAGTTCGTGACCCGCCTGGATAGACAGAAGCTTCAAAATTCAGCGCTGTCGGCCTTGGGCCCGGCGGACTGCATCGCAGAAGCCCCTGTAGGCATCGAGCTCCTCGTTTAGCGGCGCCACTATGTCGCTCTCGGCGACCTCGCAAAGCCTGTCCCGGAGCCGGCCCCGGACTCGAGCCGCTCGTCTTCGCCCTCCCACGCGGGCTGCAAAGCGAGCTATTGAGGCCAGCACGATGCCCACCAGCGCGCCACCGATAAGCATCAGAGTCGGATAGGAGAACCCCTCCCACTCGGGAGTCGGAGGTTCGGGAAGACGCAGCCATGCCACCCCGAACAGGGCCGTCAGCCACAGCGCTCCGGCCATCGCGGTCAGCGCCAAGAGGTACTGAAGCGCCCCACCCAGCGCCCACCACCGTGGAGGCTGCGTCCTCGTCTCGGCGTTGGCAACCACCCGGTCGAGCGTGTGCGGCAGCTCGGGCAGCGACTCAGCAGCTCTGCGCCGAGCGACCTCTGGCCAGGGGCCGGGGAGGCGCCCGGCGCGGTCCTCGGCCAGTCGTCGCACGCTGATTTCGAGCCGAGCCCTCTGTACAGGAGTCGGCGGCGGCAGAGATGTCCGCGCCTCCCGGTCGGAAGTGAGGTGAAGCCGTCGCAACGGGTCCGGCCGGGCGCGCTTTAGCCAGCGTGTGAAGGGCCATCCCACCCGCAGGGCCGATTCCCTCCGGTGAGACCGATCGACCGAGTCCGCCACCAGCCCCACGCCGGCGGCCTCGGCGAGCGAGTCCACCACCGCTTCAAGCCCAGAGTCACCCTTTTGGGCGCGCCCCCCATTACAGAAGCTCCCCAGGCCTTCGGCAGCGGCGGTGACATCAGCGGCCAGACGGTCCACGGCGGCGCGGCGGGCGGCGACACGTTCTCGGAGGAGGCTCGTGAGGTCCTCGACACCTTCGCCCGTGCGGCAGGAGATGGCCTTCACCGGCACCCGAGAGAGGCCGTCCTCACCCAAGACCCGCTTGAGATCGATGAGGCAATCCGCCCGATCTGAGGCTCCCAACTCGTCGACGCGATTCAGAGCCACCAACATGACTCCAGCGTGGCCGCGCAGCGGTCGCAGATAGCGATTGTGTAGCACCGCATCGGCGTACTTCTGCGGGTCCACCACCCATACGAGCAGATCTACGAGCTCCACGAGACGATCGACCTCGATCCGATGAGAGACCTCGGTCGAATCGTGGTCGGGCAGATCCAACAACACCAGGCCGTCGAGGCGCGAATCACCCCCCGTAAGCCGGTGCCGCTCGGCGATGCCGAGCCAGTCCAAGAGGTCGTCCGCGGCCCCCTCACCCCAGACACAAGCCTGCGGTCTGGCCGTGGTGGGCCGCCGGACCCCGGCTTGGGCGAGCCGAACCCCGGCCAGTGCATTGAACAACGACGACTTCCCGCTTCCCGTGGCTCCGGCGAGGGCTGCCACCGTAAGCTCGGTTCCGTGGCCAAGGCGTCCGCCGGCCCGGGCCCCCACCGCAGCTGCTCGCTCCACCACGGCGGCATCGAGGCGGCCCCGACCCAAGGTCACTGCCTCGCTCAAAGCTCGAAGACGAGAATCCAAATCGACACTTTTCGAGCCACGCAGCCGCGCCTTCACGAGCGCGCTACGGTCAGCGCCGCTACCGTCTCTCTGAGCTCATAGGGCTGTGCCTGCGGAGGGACCGCCTTTTCGAGGAGCGCATAGAAGCGAGCTGCCTCTCGGTCCCACATCAGCTTGGCTATGCGCCCAAGCAGATCATCTCGGGCCCGAGCGGTGAGCGTACGGACGGCCTGGTCCCCGAACAGCGCCTCGAGCAGCTTCTGGCTCAACGTGGCGGTTCCTCCCGCAACGGCCAGCTCACCGCCGGTGAGGCCGCCGGTGTGAGCGAAAACCACCACCATCAAGGCAGCTCCCAGACCGTTGACGCCGAGAGACAGTGCTCGTCCCGCCGCCCGCTTGGACGCGCCCTCGGAGGAGACGAGATGCAAAACTCCCTCCTGCCACGCCCGCAGCTCATCGGCGACGCGGCTGGGAAGCTCGGCCGAGGAACGACTCAGGGTCCTGTCTTCGTCGACGAGCAAGGAGCGGCCCGCCGGATGTTCGCGCCAGCGATCGACGCCGGCCTCGGCGGCTCGATCGGCGGCGGCTCGAACCACGGAGGCGACGCTTTCGGACAACGCCGACTGCACCTCTCCGGCCGGCGAAGGACGACCTAGAACGGCCTCGGCGACGCGGTCCCGGAGCCGGCCCATCCGAGCCTCCAGGGACCTCATGAAGTCGCCGGTCCCGACCACCTCTTGCCAGCGAGCCAGAACCTCCCCTCTCAGCAGAGTGCCGCCCGAGAGGGCATCGGAGATGTCTTCGAGGGCGCGCTCGTAAGATCTCGCCACCGCATCGTTGAGCTCTTTGACTGAAGCGGTCTGGGCCTCGACGCCCGTCGCGACGAGCTCGGTGCGCGCCTGGAGGCTGTCGAGCGCGCCTGCAAGCGTCATGCGGACCAGTCTCTCTCGTTGCTCCTGATCGCGAGCGAGCTCGCCGAGCCACGCCCGTACCGGCTCGAGGGCGGGTTTCGGCAAGAGGCCGGCCCTCAGCTCGCTTTCGGGCACGCTCAGGACGGGGGCTCGCTCCAGCCCCGCCGAGTTCAGTAGAGCCCGCAGGTGCGGCGGAACTTCGGCGAGAGCCTCGGAGGGGATGCGGTTCAAGACCACCGCCAAGGCGATAGCGCGAGCTTGCGCCTTGGCGAGAAACTCCCAGGGAACCGCGTCCGCGTAGCGGGCCGCCGTAGTGACGAACAGCCACAGATCGCCCGCCGCCAGAAGTTGGTCTGCCAACACCCGATTGGCCGCCTCGACCGAATCGATGTCGGGGGCGTCCAGCAAGGCTATGCCCGCCGGGACGTCGGAGTCGAGCACCAGGTGGAGACTGTGGCTCCCGGACGGTGCTCCACCCGTAGTGCGGGCGAACGAAGGCAGTATTCGATCGTCCTGAAACCACGGCTTGTCGCTCGGGTGGCAGGCCAGCACCGGAGCCCGCGTGGTCGGCCGCAGGACCCCGGCCGGGGAAACCTCGGCCCCCACCAGGCTGTTCACCAAGGTCGACTTGCCGGCGCCGGTCGATCCGCCGACCACTACAAGCAGAGGCGCATCCAGCCGCTCGAGCCGGGGCAAGAGGTAGTCGCCGATCTGCGAAACGGTCTCGTCGCGAGCCTCGCGGGCAGGTCCTGCTCCGGGCACCTCGAGCAGCAGAGAGCATGCCCGAAGGCGAGCTCGCAACTCTCTTAGGACATCCGTCACTTGAGGTCTCTCCCGCACCCAATCAGGGTACGGCGGTCCCAGCGGCGCGACGTACTCGTGCACTCGAGGCTCCCGACAGCAGTTGGAGCCTCGATCGGCTATAGTGTTGAGTGAAGTGCGCTTCGTAGCAAGTGAGGCGGCTTCTGTTTAGGACGTGAGTGTGGTTGTGCCATCGCCTTCCTTACCTCGTTCGTGAGTGCTTAGAGGGAGGTGTTTTACATGGCAACCGGAACTGTCAAGTGGTTCAACGACGCCAAGGGTTATGGCTTTATTACCCCTGACGACAACTCCAAGGACCTCTTCGTCCACCACACCAACATCATGGGTGACGGATACAAGAGTCTCCCCGAGGGTGTGAAGGTCGAATTCGAGTCGCGCGCCGGGGCCAAGGGTCCCGAGGCGACCAACGTCGCAACGATGGCCTAGAGCCAGCCGTATGGGCCGTGGTGGCTATCAAAGCTGCCACGGCTCCGGCGGGTCGATCACGGGCCCTCGCTATCGGTTTGCTCCAAGACGTAGCCCGGTTGGTCAGGCCGTCCCAGGGGGCCCTGGAGCCTACCGATTGGCGCGCAGGCTCGACTGGCTGGAAGTCCTCTCCTCCGAGTCGTCTAATCGTTACTGGACGACTCCACGATGAGCCGACCGCCTCGTCTGGCCCGGGTGGACAACTCCTGGGACCGGGAAGGCCGTAGCCATAGGGAAACGCGTCTCGGCTCCATCGTCTCCTCAACGGCGTCCACCAGGTACCGCGACAATCTGTCAAGGTCCACCTCCTCGCGGAGCTTGAAGCTGAAGGCCTCGACGATTTTCTCGGCATCGTATTTCCTGCGGTTGAACCGCCGGTCCACCTCCTTCTGGATGTGGGTGCGCAACGGCCGGAACAGCACAGCAACGGCAAGCGTGGACCCCGCCACGACCATCTGTGAGCCGGCGAACTGATCGCTAACTGCCCGTTGAAGCACCACAATGCTTGCGTAATAAGCGAGTCCCAATGTGACCGAGAGCGACCCATATACCAGCGTGCGGTTGATGATGACGTCGACGTCGTAGAGGTGGTGCTTCAGGATGGCGACACCGGCTGCGATCGGGATGCCGGCAAAGGCGAATAGAACGATGGTGATCGTATGAGATCCCAAGGTATCCGGATCGAAGCCCAGAGCGAGGAGTGCGGCAGGACCCACGAACGACATTCCAATCACGGTGAACACCAGAAGTGTCGCCGAATACACGAACCATTTGAGCTGCTGGCGTTCACGACCGCGAGCTCGCTTCAGCCGTCCAATCATCGCGGCCGCAAGCACCATCGCGATAAACATGGCTGCCAACAGCGAGACAGCGAGCACGGCGATCGCCGGTCCTGTTTGGGTGCCGCTGGGACCATTGAAACCGAGGAGATCCTCCCGCCCCGGTGGAGCAGTCGTTACCGCAGTTGCGATCGTCAGTGCGGCGACATCGGCCACGGCAAGCCACGCCACCGGACGCCAGCGCCGAGACGGGAGCCGGCCATCGGGAAACAGCAGCATGAGCAACGACACCAAGCCGCCGGCAGCAGGAAGCCACGATCCGAGCCACGCCATGAGCTCGCCGGCCGGTAACGACCCGGGGGCCGCTACTAGGGCCCGAATGGCGTAATCCTGGGCGAAAATCGATGCCGCAAGCCCGAGTCCGATTACGGAGAAGAGCCAACCGACGGCATTGTGCGGGAAGCGCGACGCTATGAGGGCTCCCAAAACCGCCACCGTTACTCCCAGCAGGGCGACCTGTCCGGGCAATCCGAGTGAGTCCGCACTCGTCACCGACCGGTTCATCAGCGCCAAAATGACGTCCGTGATGCCAAGTAGCACCGTGAGGCCGCACATCGACCACGCGATTCGTCCGGACCTGCCGGTTCTCATGAGCTCCCTCCGGCGATCAGCCTCGCGCCTCTTCCGCCAGTCGCCGACCGTTGCGGCACAGTTTCCCAGGCGGCCGTCCCGTTACCGTTACGGGTGCAATTCGCGATCGAGATCGGCTAGGGCAGACATCTGCCCGCTCACCATTTTCGGATGAGCTCGGGAAAGATCGGTGGGAGGAGAGACTATGCGAACCGCAAGAGCGGTACTCAGAGACACAAGTTGCATGCCTCTGAGTACCGCCGTCACCCCCACGTCGTGGTTGGCTACTCGCAGCCGAGCAGAACCTCTCCGGCGCACTGATCGGCACCTTGGCCGCCGCTCACGTTGTCGACACCCGGGCCCCCTCTGAGATCGTCGTCGCCGGCTCGGCCTTCGAGCACATCGTCGCCGAGCTCTCCCCGCAGGGTGTTGGGTCCGTCGTCGCCCCTGAGGAAGTCCGGGAACGGCGAGCCATGGACATCCTCCATGCCAATCAGATTGTCGGCGCCGAAGCCCTCCGCCAGTCCCGCCTGAAGGTCGGCCGTGACTCCGGTGGTGGCGTCGGCGAAGGAAGCGGCATCGATGCCGTCGCCGCCGTTGAGTGCGTCCGATCCCTTCCCTCCCTGCAGAAGGTCATCGCCCGCAAGCCCGAAGAGCTGGTCCACAGACATTCCACCGTAGAAGCGGTTGGCTGCTCCGTCGCCGCGCAGCACATCGGCGAAATCAGTGCCGACCACGCCTTCGATGGTCGCCAGCTGGTCCGTCCCGTAAGCAATAGCGCTGCCTGCGGTGAGGTCGACGGTCACTGCATGGCGCAATACCGAGTAGTCGATCGTGTCATCACCGGCGTCACCGGTAAAGGAATCGTCGTCGTCGGCGTCCTTGGCCCGGCTGCTGAAGTAGTCGTTGCCCTCTCCACCCGATGCGGTGTCAGGGCCCTTGCCCGAGTTGATGATGTCGCCGCCCGCGTCGCCTGCAAGGTCGTCGCTGCCGGTGCCTCCCAGGATCTCGTCGTCGCCCCCAGCGCCCGAGATGGTGTCGTCGCCGATGCCGCCGCGCAGGATGTTTATGTTGTCGTCTCCGGTGATTGTGTCGGCGTGGATCGACCCGGCCACGTTCTCCACGTTGACGATTGTGTCGTTGCCGACTCCGGTGCTTGTTCCCGCTCCAAGGTCCACAGTGGCGGGAGTGGCCGCGGTGATGAATTGGAGGACGTCGATGCCCTCTCCGCCGTCAAAGTCGTCGTCGCCGGGAGAGGACTCGAGCTCGTCTTCTCCACCCAATCCGAAGAGCCTGTCGTCGCCGGCCGAGCCCGTGATCTCGTTGGAGGCGTCGTTACCGGTGAGCAAGTCGTTCTGGGCCGAACCTCTGAGGTCCTCGACTTTCTTCAGGATGTCGTTGCCTGCTCCGGTCGCCGTGCCCTTCTTGAGGTTTGCGATGATCGCCACCGACGAAGTGCTGAAGTCGGCCTCGTCTCGATCGTTCCGGCAGGACCGTCTGGTGCACCCGTATCCTGCGCCGCTGATGAAGTCGTCACCCGGGCCGCCGTCCATGCGATCGACGTTCTCCTCGCTGTCGCTGGGGCCACCCCACAGCTTGTCCTTGCCTCCCGCTCCGCGCAGAACGTCTCCTCCATAGAAACCACGGAAGCGGTTGGCGTGGGAGTCGCCCACCAAGAGGTCATCGGCGTAGGAACCGTTGATGTCTTCGATCTCCACGAGAGAGTCCCGGCCCTCTCCGGTGGCCGTCCCGCTCTGGAGATTGACCACCACGCCGTTGGAGTTCCTGTAGTTGACAAGATCGCGGCCCTTGCCACCGTCAAAGGAATCGTTGCCCCCGAAACCCCACAGAGTGTCCCGGCCGCTCCGGCCCCTGAGCTTATCGGCTCCTTCGAAGCCGACCAGCTTGTTGGCGGACGCATCTCCTGCCAGGCGATCGTCGGACCTGGTGCCGTAGGCCGCTTCGACACCGGCGAGTGAGTCTCTCCCCCACCCGCTTGCGGTGCCTGCGGCCAGATCAATCACCACGCCTCCGCTCTTCAGGAGGTGGTAGTCGACTTCGTCTAGGCCCTTTCCGCCCGAAACCGAGTCGTCCCCCGGTCCCTCGCGCACAAAGTCCTTGTCGGGCCCCGCCTCCATTTGGTCGTGGCCGAATCCACCTCTCAGGTAGTCGTTACCGGCGCCCGACATGAGCAGATCGCTGCCGTCTTTGCCGTGGAGGGCATCCGAGCCGGATCCACTCAGGATGCGGTCGTCTCCCAACCCGCCGGAGAGGTAATTCCGACCGGAAACGGCGACGATCGTGTCGTCCCCTTCGTCGCCCGATGCCGTGTTGTTTCCTTTTTCAACTGGACCGGTGGAGAGGAAGTCGTCGCCCAGACCTCCCGACAAAGAGTCTCTGCCGTCGCGGCCATAGAGACGGTCGCCGCCCTCTTCACCCTGGAGCCTGTCACCATCGCTACCGCCGTCCACCCGGTCGGCACCGGGTCCGGCGAAGACACGGTCGCCCCCGGCTCCGGTGCAGATGAGGTCGTCGCCGCCGCGGCCCTGGACCGAGTCCGAGCCGCCGAGCGTGACGATCACGTCGCGGCCGGGCGTGCCCTTGATGGCGTCTCTGACCTCGGTGCCCACCTTGGTCGCCGCCACTCCGAAGCATGAGGGGGCCGCCAGGGCGTGCGGCATCCCCAGGCAGCCAACCGCCACGGCCATAACCGCAACACCGCGTCTCCTGATCTGAACGCGTCTCAGGCTCATGCTTCTTCCTCCTTCTTGACCAAACCAGACCGCCCTCATTCTGGCGGCCGGCGTGGCCTGCGGCAGTTGGCCACCTAACAACTAACCTGTTTTCCTGAGGACAGGTAAAGGGCCGGGTTGCGCCGGGACGGCGAATCTGCCTTAATAGGGGAACGCGAAAGCCGACCCGGCCACAGAGGAGGTGGGGATCATGCACACAGTGACATCTGCAGCCCCGCCGGGCCGGGAGCTCTTCTAGCGCGAGCTTCTTCCCGGCGGGGATCCGTTAGAGATCCCAAGCCGATTCGATCTGGATCGAATTTCTGATCGAATCCATTCAAAGGAGCATTCAAGTTGTCTGACTCTGCATCTCTGTACGACCTCGGCTGGGCACCCTTCTTCGAGAATGCCTGGGCCGAGCTAAACAGGCGCGACCTGACCCCTGGGCGAGTGGCCGTCCAGCACCGGGGCGCGTTCGTCGTCTACACCGAGAGCGGCGAACTGTGGGCCGAGATCTCCGGTCGTATGCGCCACGAAGCGACGTCCAAGGCCGATCTGCCCGCGGCGGGGGACTGGGTCGCCTGCCGAGTGCGCCCGGAAGAGAAGACCGCAACGATCGAGGCGATCCTTCCCCGGCGCACGAAGTTCTCCCGCCACGAGGCCGGGTTCGTGACCGAGGAACAGGTCCTCGCGGCCAACATCGATGTCGTGTTCTTGATGACCGCGCTCGACTCTGACCTCAACCCCCGCAGGCTCGAGCGCTACCTGGCGATGACTTGGGGGAGCGGGGCAGAACCCGTGGGAGTCCTCACCAAGGCCGACCTCTGCGACGACGCGGCCGAGGCGATGGCGCTGGTCGCGGCCCAGGCCCCCGGTGTCGCGCTCCATGCCATCAGTGCTCTGAGCGGCGACGGCGTCGATGAGCTGCGGCCCTATCTGGGAGCCGGGCGAACCGTCGCGCTGCTGGGCTCCTCCGGAGTGGGGAAGTCGACGCTCGTGAACGCTCTCGTGGGTCAGGAAGTACAGGCCGTCAAGGACATCCGCTCGGACGGCAAGGGACGGCACACGACCTCGAGACGAGAGTTGATTGCGGTGCCCGGCGGGGGCTTGATCCTCGACACTCCCGGTATGCGCGAGCTTCAGCTGTGGGACGACAACGGCGGGATGTCGCAGACCTTCGACGACGTCGACTCCTTGGCCGAACAATGTCGCTTTCGCGACTGCCGTCATGAGCGTGAGCCCGGCTGCGCGGTGCTCGCTGCGGTGGAAGACGGGACACTGCCGGAGGAGCGTCTCGTGAGCTTCAAGAAGTTACAACGTGAGCTCCATCGCTTGCAGGTCAAGCAGGACCAGCGCGCCCAGTCCGAGGAGCGCAGGAAACGGCGGGTGTTCGCTCGGAGCCTCCGCAACTAAGAATCCACGCCGAGTGGTGGTCAGATGCTCTATATGGTCATCCTGCCACCACTCGGCCCGGTTTTCCTGAGGTCTCTCAGGACTTCCTTCGCCGCGCTGGCTCCCGGGAGCCCGGTGAGGCCCCCGCCGGGATGGGCGCCGGAGCCACAGAGGTAGAGCCCATCGAGCCCGATGCGATAGCGGGCGTGCCCCAGCAGCGGGCGCCACGAGAAGATCTGGTCGAGGCCGGGCTCCCCGTGCAGCGCGCCGCCCTCGGTAAGCCCGTAGTCGCGTTCCAGGTCCTCGGGAGTGAGGACCTCGACATCCTCGACGAGGTCCGAGAGCCCGGGCGCGTGCTGCTCGAGCGTCTCGAGCGCCACCTTTGCGACCAGATCGCGCTGGTCGTCCCAGCGGCCCTCCCGAAGGCGGTAGGGGGCGTACTGGAACAGGACGCTCATGACGTGCCCCTCGCCGGTGGTGAGCGTCCCGTCGGAGAGACTCGGGATCGTGGCCTCGAGGAAGGGCGCCTCGGAGATGCGGCCGTACTTGGAGTGATCGAAGGCCCGCTCGAGGTAGTCGATTCCGGGGGCGATCACGATGCGGCCTTGGAGCTGCTGGGGTTCCTCAGCCCCGGTGAACACCGGTAGTCCCGACAGCGCCACGTTGAGCTTGCAGGTGACTCCGGACATGCGAAGGTTCGAGGCCCGCCATCTCAGAGTGGGGCCGAGCTCGACCGGGTCCACCAGATCAAGCAGAGTGTGCTTGGGATCGGCGCCGGACAGGACCGCTGCGGCAGAGATCTCTTCGCCCGAGGACAGCGCCACGCCGGTAACCACTCCGTCGTGACTTAGCACGGCCGCAACCGACGCAGAGGTTCTGATCTCGGCCCCCGCAACGCGCGCCGCACCGGCGACTGCGTCGGACAATGCCCCGGGACCGCCGCGAACGAATACCGTGCGACCGGCCGCTCCACCGCCTGCAGTGGACTCGGCCAGCAGTTGATAGCTCGTGCCGGCAGACCACGGGCCCGCCGCCGTGTAGCGGACCGCCCGGGCCGCCAGCGCTCCCCGAAGGGCGCTGCTCTTCACGTGCTCGGCGACGAAGTCGGCGACCGCCATCGGCACCGCCCGTAGCAGCTCCTTGGCGTCCTCCCCGAGCCCGCGCAGCTCCCGCCCCAACCGCACGCCCGTCCATGCCCCCTGCAGGCCGGGCCTGGTGAGATCAACCGGAGTGGCATGAAAGAGCATGGCGAGAAAGGTGCTCAACGAGCGCACCCTGCGGTCGAGCTCGAGGTAGCCGGCGCCGTCCGGCCCCATTTCGCGCGCGCTTCTGAGAGCGTCAGACCACAGCGTTAGCGCAGGAAGCTCGCTCTCGGGACAGAACGCGGTCACCTCCGGCTCGATGAAGTGAAGGCCGTGCCGCACGAGGTCGAGGCGCTTCACCAGCCCCTCATCGAAGCGCTCGGCGGAGTGCGCCACTCCGGGAGCGCGCGCGCCGGAAGAGAGCCGGGTGGTGACGACGGCACCCCCGACTTGGTCGCGCCGCTCGAGCACCACGACGCGAAGCCCGGCCTTCGCCAGCAGCGCGGCGGACACCAGCCCGTTGTGGCCGGCCCCGATCACGATTGCGTCGTAGCGAGCGTTCGGCTGGGCGATCGTGACGGAAGGGATAAGGCTCATGCAGCTTCGTCCTTGTGGGCGCGCAACACCTCGAGTGCCGCGATTCGTCCGGGCGCTCCCATGAGGCCGCCGCCGGGATGGGTGGCCGATCCGTTGAGCCACAGCCCCTCGATGGGAGTGCGATAGCGCGCCCAGCCGGGTACGGGGCGATTGACGAAGAGTTGCTCCAAGCTGAGCTCACCGTGAAAGATGTTGCCCTCGGAGAGGCCGAAAGTGCGTTCGAGGTCGAGCGGGGTGAGCACCTGGCGATGCAGGATGATGTCCCTGATGTTAGGTGCGCGCTCCGCGATCGTATCTATGACCGCGTCACCGAAAGCATCGCGCTGCTCGTCCCAGTTGCTCTCGGACAGGTGGTAGGGCGCGTACTGGACGAAGCAGCTCATCACGTGCTTGCCCGGCGGGGCCATAGCAGGATCAACCAAGGTCGGGATGATCATGTCGATGTAGGGGCGGCGGCTGAAGCGCCCGTACTTGGCGTCGTCATAGGCCAGCTCCATGTAATCCACGCTCGGGGAGAAGCTGATCGCGCCGCGCAGGTGCTCGCCCTCGCCCGGAAGACAGGTGAACTCGGGCAGCGCGTCGAGCGCGAGATTGACCTTGCCCGACGAGCCCCGGAACTTGTAGCGCGCCAGCTCGGAGACAAACTCAGAGTCGAGCTCGGAGGGGTCGAGAAGGTTCACGAACGTCTGCCGCACATCGAGGCTCGACAGCACGACCTTGGCCTCGATCTCCTCGCCCGATGACATCGCCACCCCCGTCGCCCGCCCCGAGCGGGTGATGATGTGATCGACCGAGGCCTCGGTTCTGATCTCGGCCCCCGCCTCGCGCGCGGCCGCTGCAATGGACTCCGAAACCGCCCCGGTACCGCCGCGAGGGATGCCCCAGGAACGGAAGGCGCCGTCGATCTCGCCCATGTAGTGATGCAGGAGGACGTAGGCAGTTCCGGGCGAACGGATGCCCTGGAAGGTGCCGATGATGCCCGACGCCGACATCGTCGCAACCAACGGGTCGGTGGCGAACCACTGCTGCAGGAAATCGGTGGCGCTCATCGTCATGAGCTGAAGAAACACGGCCTGATGGTGCTCGGGCAGCGCTTGGAAGCGCTTGCCCAAGGATGCCAGAGGAAGCCACTCGGACAACTTGAAGCCCTGCGCCGACGGCGGCGCCAACGCCAACACGGGCTTTATGAAGCGCGCCATATCGACCATCAGCCGCCCGTACTCGTCGTAGGCCTCGGCGTCGCCCAAGGACCACCGCCGCAGCTCTCGGACCGTCTTTCCGTGGTCGTTGACTCGCCACAGGTAGTCGTCGTCCAAGGGGGTGAAGGTGCCGTCCAGCGGCAGGATCTCGAGGCCGTGCCGGGAGAGCTGCAGCTCGCGGATGATCTCCGGGCGCAGCAGGCTCACGACATAGGAGCAGACGCTGAAGCGGAAGCCTTCGAAGATCTCCTCGGTCACCGCCGCGCCGCCGAGCACGTGGCGTCGCTCGAGCACCAGCACCCGCCAGCCGGCGCGCGCCAGATAAGCGGCGCTCACCAGTCCGTTATGGCCGCCGCCGATAATTATTGCGTCGTAGTCCTTGCCCACACGCTTCCTTTCACCCGTTGATCCGGACCTTTTCGCCACAACCCACGCTGAGCGCGGGTTAACGTGAAAAGTTCCTCTGAAGGTGCACCATAATGCTCGCTTTGGCGGGTCCCCAAAAGGAGAATCGTGAGCGTCGGCACCGCCTTCTTCGAACGCACGGCCCCCTTGAACCGAAAGCTCGCCTGGAGCGAGTGGTCGGGCTACCACGCCGCGAGCACCTACGCCGACCACCACGACATCGAGTACAACGCGATTCGTGAGGGGGCCGGGCTGCTCGACGTCTCTCCTCTTTACAAGTACCGGATCGCCGGGCCCGACGCCACCCGGCTGATCGACCGGGTAATCACGCGCGACGCGACCAAGCTGGCCATCGGGCGAGTGATCTACACGCCGTGGTGCGACGAAGCCGGAAAGGTCATAGACGACGGCACGGTCGCACGCCTCGACGAGACCTCCTACCGGCTGACTGCGGCCGATCCTTCTTATCGGTGGCTGTCGCTCAACGCTGCGGGACTGGACCTGGAGATCGAAGACATCTCGGAGTCGGTGGCCGCGCTGGCGCTGCAGGGGCCGCGCTCGCGCGCGCTGCTTCAAGACGCGGCCCAAGAGGACCTATCCGATCTCCGCTACTTCGGCAGGCGAACGTCCAAGATCGCCGGTATCGAAGTAGACGTCTCTCGCACCGGCTACACGGGCGATCTCGGTTACGAGCTGTGGGTCGATGCCCGGCGCGCCCTCGACCTGTGGGACGCGCTCATCGATGCGGGCCGCGCTCATGGGCTGCGGCCGGCGGGGCTTATGGCGCTGGACGTGGCGAGGCTGGAGGCGGGGCTCATACTCATCGAAGCCGACTTCGTCAGCTCTCGCCACGCGCTGATCGAGGAGCAGCTCTACTCGCCGTTCGAAATCGGGCTGGGACGGCTCGTCAACTTCGACAAGGGCCCGTTCGTCGGCCGCAGAGCACTCGAGGCCGAGGTCGCAAGCGGGGGGCCGGGGCGGCGCCTGGTGGGACTCGAGATCGACTGGGAGCAGATGGCGTCGCTCTACGAAACCCGCGGCCTGCCGCCCGAAGTCCCTGCACACGCCTGGCGGACAGCGGTGCCGCTGTACGACGGTAACCGGAGAGTGGGCAAGGCGACCAGCGGGACCTGGAGCCCCGCGCTCAAGAAGAACATCGCTCTCGGTTCCGTTCCGCCACGTTTCGAGGAACCGGGCTCACGGCTCGGAATCGAGTGGACGGTCGAGGCGCAGCGGCACCAGATTGCGGCCGAGGTCGTGCCGCTGCCGTTCTTCGACCCGCCCCGCAAAAGGGCCTAGTGCACCTCCCCGTCAATCCGGTGGTCATTCGAGCGCCCCTGCATCCCCGCTCGCGGCGTTACTCGTCGCTCACGTACCTTCCAGGTACGCAGCGCTCCTCGCGCCTGGCGAACCGGGGCGCAGTGACGTTCTCGGTGCGCACCGTCTTTCCGGTGCGGAGCACGTAATGGCGCGGGCCCGAGTGGCAGTGGCTTCGGGCAATCACCTGGGGGCCGAGGCGGCCGCCGAGATAGCCCGAAGCGGGGGCAACGCC
>JALZJN010000110.1 GCA_030859735.1 Actinomycetota bacterium | reverse complement strand
CGCCCGGGCTCAGCCGGGACCAGTACCAGCGCCTCGCGTCGCGGGTGAAGCTGCTCTCGTGGCTGAGCCTTGGATGGATGACGCTCGAGGGAGCGGTAGCCATCACGGCCGGCATCGTCGCCGGGTCGATCGCGCTGATCGGGTTCGGGATCGACAGCGCCATTGAAGGCTTCGCGAGCGTGATCATCATCTGGCGCTTCACAGGGTCGCGCGTCTTCTCCGAGCACGCCGAGACCCGGGCCCAGAAGCTCGTCGCCGCCCAGTTCTTCCTCCTCGCTCCGTATGTGGGTGTCGAGTCGGTGCGGGCTCTGATCGGGGGTGATCGCCCGGAGGTGAGCTGGGTCGGTATCGGCCTGGCGATCGGGAGCGTGATCCTGATGCCGATGCTCGGGATCGCCAAGCAGCGCTTGGCCGACCGGATGGGCTCTGCGGCCACCAAGGGCGAGGGTCGCCAGAACATGCTGTGCGCCTATCTCGCCGGGGCGTTGCTTGTCGGTCTGCTTGGCAACGCGCTCGTCGGCGCGTGGTGGCTCGACCCCGCCGTCGGACTTTTGATCGCCGTTGTGGCGTTCCAGGAAGGCCTCGAGGCGTGGCGCGGTGAGGGTTGCTGCATGGAGGATCCTCTCGCCGGCCCGGACGAAGCCGCCAACCGAGACTGTTGCGACTGATGGCCGACTGGGCGCTCATCTTCCTCGGCGTCTACGTGCTCAGCGCGTTCGTGCTGCGGAGCATCGCGCAGAAGATCCGAACCGGATCGACCGGCTTCAAGGGCATCAGCGGCGCGCCTGGTCGACCGAGTGGACGGGAGGGGTCCTGTTCGTCGTGGCTTTGGCGCTCGGTGCGCTTGCGCCGGTGCTCGATCTCGCCGGCGTACTGAACCCGATCGGACCCCTAGACACGGAAGCGGTGCAGGCCGCGGACGGAGGCATGTTCTTCGGGGGACTGGTGGGCACCCTCTCGCGCAGATCGCGATGGTTCAAGGGATCTGAGATGCGGCTTTCTCGAAGACGATCAACCGGACGAGGAGTCGGTTGACCGGCGCCGCCTTCAGGTCCATGTCGACCGCGTCGCGGTGGCCGGTGGGCTCCGTGAACCGATCCGAGCGCGGTCTCGCACTCGTTGAGGTGATACATCGGTTCATCGCCCTGGAGAACGTCCTGCACCAGCTGTTGGTCCGGTACAGCGTCTCTGCGCTGCGGATATCGGTGGGGGCAGTCTTCCTGGGCTTCGGCGTGCTCAAGTACTTCCCGGGTGTCAGCCCGGCAGAGATGCTGGCTACCGATACCACCGATGTCCTGTTCCTCGGTCTCATCCCCGCCGGCGCGGCGATCTACATCGTGGCGACGATGGAGTGCTTCATCGGGTTCTGCTTTCTGATCGGATCCGCAACTCTGATGCGAGTCGCAATCTGGGTGCTCGCCGCCCAGTTCGTGGGCATCCTCTCGCCGCTGCTGATCGATCCCGCCAGGCTGTTCTCAGGACCGCACGGCGCCCCCACGCTGGAAGGCCAGTACGTGCTCAAGGACTTCATTCTCGTGGCAGCCGGGATGGTGATCGCGGCCGGCACCTTCCGGGGCGGCAAGATGGTTCGCGACGAGGCCCGGATCGACCGAGCCGTTGCGTCGAGGCCCAGGCCGGAAGCCCCGACGTCCCAGAGAGCCAGCGGCTCGAAAGGGCCGGCCATGTCCGACGGCTCGTCGGAGTTCCCTACACTCGGCCCTGTCCTAGCGGGTCCGACAGCCGGGAGGCTCCCCACCATGATCAAACGTTCCTCATCGCCGCGTTTTCTCATCGCGCTGTTCGCCGCAGTCCTCATCGCGATTACCGCCGCTGCCTGCGGGAGCGATGACTCAGAGTCTGCTTCCGGGGGTGGGGGAGCCAAGGACGTCAAGGCCGTGGAAAAGGCGTTTCTCACCGGCATGTTCCACCATCACGAATCTGCGATCGAGATGGCCGAGATCGCCCAGGAGAAGGGCAAGGACCCTTTCGTCAAGAAGCTGGGCGGCGACATCGTCATGACCCAGGAGGGTGAGATCGAGGACATGAAGGCGATCTACACCCGTCTGATAGACGGCGAGCTTCGTCCGGACCCCGCCGCTCACGACGGTCTCGGCCTCAGCGCGGAGGAGGCCGGCATGACCCACTCCGAGGACACCAACGGGATCCTCCGCGCAGCCAACCCCTTCGATCGGGCGTTCGTCGATGAGATGGTGCCCCACCACGAGGGCGCGGTGAAGATGGCGGAGGTCGTGCTCGAAAGCACGAAGGACGCGGAGCTACGCAAGCTTGCCGAGGGGATCGTCTCGACCCAGGAGCGCGAGATCAACGAGATGAACTCCTTCCGGACAGAGACATTCGGTGGCCCGGTGCCTGAGGGTGCCGGTCACGGAGGCGAGAAGCCGGCGGGCGAAGAGCACGACAGCGGCCATTCGGGCTGAGAGCCCCTGACCTACGAGCCGTAGGACAAAAAGCAGGACGAGCGCGGCCCATCGCGTAGCTCACAGGGGTGCGCCCTCTGCTGCGAAACAGAGTTGGAAAGATCGTGGTCACCGCGGTCGCGGTGCTCGCGATAGGTACAGCGGTCGGCCTGGTTGCCCTTTGGCCCGACGGGCGTCAGCTGATGGCGCCCCTGCCCGAGGCCGCGGTCGAGCCTGAAGGGGCTGAGATCATCAGCTCGGAGACGATCCGGTGCCAGAACCCCCGGGCGAAGGATTGCCGCGAGCTCGGGATCGAGATCACGAGCGGGGCCAAGGCAGGTTCGCGCTCCACGATCACGACCGGCGACGCCGGACCCGCCCCCCGTCTGGATGAGGGCGCGAAGGTGAGGGTGATCGCGAACCAGCTTCCGCCTGGCGTCGATGCCGGTGCTGCGCCGGCGATCGCCCCGTACACGCTCGTGGAGATCGACCGCCGGTCCCCGATGCTCTTGCTCGTTGCCATATTCGGCGTGCTCGTCGTCGTCTTCGGACGCCTCAGGGGCGCCCTCGCGCTCGTGGGCCTCGGCGCGAGCCTGGTCGTGGTCGTCGAGTTCATGATCCCGGCCTTGCTCGAGGCCAAATCGCCGGTAGCGGTGGCCGCGGTCGGCTCGTCGGCCGTGATGCTGCT
>JALZJN010000075.1 GCA_030859735.1 Actinomycetota bacterium | reverse complement strand
ACTCGGGTTGGATTTTCATCTCCGGCTCCTACCATTCTCTGCGGCGCGGTCGGCGAGTCTCTGGCCCGGAGCCTTGGAGCTCTGTGCTTGCTGGACGAGGTCCACGATCTGGGCTAGCGTGGTGTCCGCCCCAACGGCGGTGGCCCGGAATCGTACGCTGCCGCTGCGGTTGATCGATCCCGCGATCACCGCGTCGCCCGGGCGCTTGGTGACCGGCACGCTCTCCCCAGTGACCAGGGCCTCGTCGAGGCTCGTCTCGCCCTCGATGACCTCGCCATCGACCGGCACCTTGTCCCCAGGTCTCAAGACCACGGTGTCGCCGAGCCGCACCTCGCTGCTCGGGATAGTCATCTCTTCACCGTCCCGAATCACGGTCGCCTGCGGCGGCACCAGGTCGAATAGTGCTCGCAAGGCGTCGTTGGTGCCGCGCCTGGAGCGCATCTCCATCCAGTGCCCAAAGAGGACGAAGGTGACGAGCATGGCAGCGGCCTCGTAGAAGGTCTCTCCGCCGAGGAAGGTGATCAGAACGCTGAACAGGTAGGCTGCGAGCACGCCCGTGGCTATGAGCACGCTCATGTTGAGAGTGCGCCGCTGCAAAGAATGGTAAGCGCCAGAGATGAAGATCCAACCTGAATAGAACACGATCGGCGTGCAGAGCAGGAGCATGATCACGTTCTCGCCCAACCCGAACGTGGGCAGCCGCAACCCAAGCAGGTTCATGCCCAGTGGCGAGTAGAGCACCGTCGGGATGGTGAGCAGCAAGGCGACGAAAAACTTGTTGCGCATGTCGCGCTCCATCGTCGCAGCCATGTTGGGATCGGACATGTCGTGGCCCATATGATCGCCGTGATCGGCATGGGTAGCGGGCATCTCGTACTGCATACGGTCGTGCTTCGTCCCCATCGAGATGGGCTGCGTATCCACACCGTGCCCGAGGTGTTGCATCCGCCGCTCCGGGGGCGCCATGGCCTCATGGTGGTGCTCTTCCTCGACCTCGGCCGGGCTGCAGTCGCAGCCGGTCTGCGTGATCACCTGCTCAATATCTTCCGGGCCGATACTCGCAGGGTCATAGCCGATGTGGACGACGTCGTTCTTCCAGTCCAGCTGTATCTCGTTGATGTGTGGCTGCTCCCTCAGGACCCGCTCGACGGCACCGGCGCAGCCGAGGCAGTACACGCCGCGGAGCGCGAACGTGCCGCGTCGCACGGGAACATGCTGGTGATCGGCCGTTGTCGCAGCCGTGGGGTCGTTGTTGGTCATGGTGGCTACGGCCTCCTTAGCACGTTGCACATCCTGTCGCTTCCCATGGCAGAGGATGGCGCCGCAGTAACAGCAGCCGCAGCGCCCGGCCCTGGTGTTCCTCAAGTTGGCAGCGCGCCCAACGGTCCCGCTGGCGCAGCGCCAGGACCTTTAGGATGATCTGCGTGCTCATCGTTTGTTCCGTGGACTTAGTCCTGTGGGTACCAATCCTTTCGCCACTGCTTCATCTGCTCGATCTCACGCTTCTGGGCGCTCATGATGTTCTCTGCGAGCTCCTTTATCCGCGGGTTCTTACTCTTCTCGTAGGCGACCTCGGCCATCGCTGTGGCGGACTGGTGGTGGGGGATCATGGCGTCTATGAACGCCTTGTCGAAAGGCTCCCTGTTAGCGAGCTCCTGCGGGTCCATCATCATGCCCATCGACCGCATCTGCTCTTGGTTCATCTCCATCGGCACGTTCGAGGTGCCAAACTCCTCTTTCTTTATGCCCTTGAGCTCTTCTATCTCGGCCTGCTGGCTGGAGATAATGTTCCGGGAAAGCTCTATTATCTCCTCGTGCTCGGCGTTCTTGAGGGCGACCCTAGCCATCGCTATGGCGCCCTGGTGGTGGGGAACCATCGCGTCTATAAAGCGCTCATCCGAATACTTGCCGTTCTCCATGACCATCTGCCGGGCCATGCTCCCTGAGCCCATACCCATCGAGCCGTGGTCCATCTGGCCATGGTCCATCCCGGCCATCGAGCCGCCGGTCTTGTCAGCCGTGCCCTGCTCGCTATCGCTGCCGGATCCACTACCCTGCTGGCCCCCACCTGCGCCCCCACAGGCAGTCAAGATGAAGGTTGCCGCCAAGAGCAGCGCGAGTGTCCGCGCCTTCGTAAGAAGTGTCTTCAAGAAGACCCCCTATTTCGTGTGGTTTTCGGGTTGAGTCTCGCTTGCTCCGGCGTTACCGGAGCGAAGAAGTCTTCAAAGCCTGAACACCTGGAGGACGGGAGACGTGGGCGCTCGTGGGGGACGGAATACGGCAACTGCCCAGCGAAGGACTGCGGCCCGACGCAATCCGAGCCAGATCTCTAGCCACCTGCCTTTGGACAACAAGCTCACGAGCAGTCCAAGGAGCCCTGCGACCACGGCGAAATACTCGGTACTCGTCGCATGCCCCGTCGGGTGCTCGTGCGTGTCGCCCGCCGTCCCGACTGCGGAGTGGTGCTCCGCCGCGTGCCTCACACCATCACTGCACCCCGGAGAGGCGCAGAGCAGGTGCAGGGATCCGAAGACCCCATGGCAGAGCAACAGTGCTCCTGCGAGGAGAAGCAGCGTGATCTTCTCTCTGGTCGAGTGGTCGATCACGCTGTCCTTCAGGCAGCTACGGTGTAGCCGGCTTCCTCGATGGCACCCTTGAGATCCTCGGTGCCCACCCTGCCCTCATCGTAGGAGACCTCGACGATTCCACTTGCGACGTCGGCGTTGGCCTTCTCTACTCCGGAGATCTCGTTCAGCTCGTCTTCGACCGCGGCCTTGCAGTGGCTACAGCTCATGCCCGGTACGTTGAACATCTTCTCGGCCATCGTTGCTCTCCTCTCTTTGTAATGAAAAATGTCTAAACCCTCAGGAACCGCTCGACGGCGGCGGTGAGCTCCTCTATCTTCTCGTCCGCTTCCAGTCCGCCCTTCTCGATGGACTCCCTGACGCAGTGCTCGACGTGGTCCTTGAGCAGGATGGTGCCCACCTTCTCCAGGGCCGAGACGACGCTCGCGATCTGAGTCAACACGTCTACACAGTAGGCTTCCTCGTCGACCATGCGCTGCACGCCCCGCACCTGGCCCTCGATCCGCTTGAGACGATTCTCGAGCAGCTCTTTGTCCCTGGCTTTTATGTAGCCGTGCGTGGCCCCCTCCGCGAGGTTCGTGTTGCTCCCTTGTGTCGCCTCCATCAATTTCTCCCTTCTCTATACCTTCGCCCGGCGCAGCCGGAGGGCGTTGCTCACCACCGTAACCGAGGAGAGCGCCATCGCCGCAGCGGCCAGTACCGGGTTGAGGAAGCCGTACTCCCCGAGCACCGCGTCGCCCTTGCGTTTAGAGACGGGGATGGACTCGCCCGTGATCATCGACTCGTCCACCGCAGACCCTCCTGAGACGACCCGCCCGTCCACCGACACCTTCTCCCCTGGCCTGACCACGACGAGGTCCCCGACCCGCACGTCCTCAAGGGGCACATCGAGTTCCTCGCCTTCCCGCACTACGCGGGCGGTCCTAGCCTGAAGCCCGGCGAGCTTCCTTATCGCTTCGTTGGTGCGTCCTTTCGCCCGCGCCT
>JALZJN010000059.1 GCA_030859735.1 Actinomycetota bacterium | reverse complement strand
GGTCTAGCCAGCCCATATCGGGATTCTAACACTAAATGACAGGCGTGTAGTTAGTTGGACTGCCCATAAGTTGGCGCCCTGCGCCGCATCGGCCGCTGCTCGGATAGTGGGGGCGGGGGCTTGGCCAAGTCGCTCCAGACATTTGTTGGGGTATCGCAGCGCCAGCCCGACCGTGTAGGCACTTATTGGACGCCGATCTCGATGCGCTGGCAGACTGCTTCCCGGATGTCGGCGGCCATCAGTTTCTCCGGTCTGATGGCCACGAAAATCCTGGCTCGCGGCCATCAGAGTTCCGGGCTCGTGGCCATGAGAATTCCCGGACGGCCGATGCTGATCGCGACAGGTACTGCGCCGTAGTCAACGTCGGCAACTCCTTGGCCTTCTTCAAGCTGGCGACAGACGCCGGACTGGCGGAGGGTGATGACGATCACATCGCCCTATCGGTGTTCGATGCGATCGACACCGTGGATTCGTCGGTCAACCTGCTCATCGGATCGAAGAAGTTCATCGAGGGATGGTCGAGTTGGCGGGTATCCGTCATGGGCCTGCTCAAGGTAGGGAGGAAGGCAGGTCCCCAGGTCATCCAGTTGTTCGGTCGTGGCGTTCGTCTCAAGGGTCTCGGGATGCTTTTGAGGCGGTCGTCTACTGTTCCCGGTGACCACCCAGCGCATCTGCCACTGGTCGAGACGCTGCACATCTTCGGCGTACGTGCAGACTACATGCAGAGTTTCAACGAAGCGGTACGGCGGGAGGGCATACCGCCACCCGTGGCTCGGCTGCTGCCGATCACGGTGAAGAGTGGCATCGCGAATCACGGATTGAGGTATCCGGACTCTGGCGAGTACGAGTTCGGGCAGGAGGTTGTCCGGTTCGATCCGGGGGCCTTTCGAAGTCGAAAGATCGAGATCGATCTGGTGCCACGCTTCACGGCGACTCATGGGGTCGACACGATGGAACCGGCAGAGGGGAGTGAACCGGTCTCGTCAGCGTCTCTACCCGCGGCCGTGATCGATGATGAACTCGCGTTCCTACATGCCCTTGAGTACAAGCGACGCCGGCGCTGGCCGAATGTGTATGTCACCAGGAGGGCCATCCATGAATTCCTGACTGGGCACGTAAGAATACGGGCACGAGCGTCCTTGTTCGATGGAGGGACTCAGCGGGACTGCGCGGTCCTTCAGTCGGCGGCCCTCGGTGCTGTGGAGAAGGGGCTCGAGCGCTTCACCTACGCTGAACAGCGGACCCGCGAAACCAGTCATCTCGCGACGCAGGTTGTGACCGATTCACATCCCAACTTTCCGAGACCACGAGCGAAGGACGGTGACGACTCGCCAGGCTACATCCTGGCGGTGCCTGAGGCGCTGCTCGACGGTGTTGACGAGATCGTGTCCGGGCTAGCTGACGGCTCCATCACCGCGCATGACGACATGTCCGAGCCCGTGCCTCGCCTCTTCATGGATGAGCATCTCTACGGACCGCTCTTTGCCGCAGAAGCCGAGGTGGCAGCCGCTGGTGCCCGCGACATCTTCGCGTTCCACCAAGGCGTACGAAGCACCCCGACTGGGCTCGTCAAAAGCGAAATCACGTTCATCAAGGACCTACGTGACGCCTGGAAACTACTGTCGGCAGTCGACGGGTGGGACAACTACGAACTGTCCGTGCTGCGGAACCTTCCCAAACGCGGCGTTGGTTTCTTCAGCACAGCCGGGTTCTATCCAGACTTCATGCTTTGGATGAAGTCTGGGGAGTCACAGGTGCTCGCGTTCGTCGAGCCGCATGGCATGGTGATCTGGGATCCCGTAAAGGTGGAGTTGCTCGAGGACATCCGTAAGATGGAGCTGGATCTGCCGTTGCTTGCCTACATCGTTACCGGGACGCAGCCGCGCAGCGTCGGCGCGATCGGCGGAAGGCAACATTTGGAGGAGTGGTTCAAGGAGCGCCACATCCTCTTTCAGGACGGGACTGGATATGTGGACACGATCTTGACTGAGATGCGTGCGACGCTCGAGTTGATGGCTGCTGGCCTGCGGGCTGAGGAAGGTGCGTCACCAACTTCGCCAGAGCCAACGGCTCTCCTGACTATCGTGCCGGGCTCAGCTGACATCGAGCCTCAGAAGTTCGAAACGATGCTCCCCATGTACTCGCTCGCCGCAGCCGCTGGACGTTTTGGGGCAGGCGAGTCGGTGGAAGTAGAGGGGTGGGTAGAGGTCCCCGGAAGGACGCTCTCACGCGACATGTTCGTCGCTCGTGCCGTCGGGCATTCGATGGAACCCCGGATCTCGAATGGAGACCTGTGCATCTTCCGGGGGTACAGGGGAGGCACACGGCGGGATCGCATCATGCTCTTCCAGTGGCAGGGCGCCGGTGACCCGGACACAGGAGGCTCGTACGCCGTCAAGAAGTTCTTCCGTCAACAGGAACTGGTTGAGGACGATGAACTCGTCGGAGTGCGAGTTACGCTTTCGTCCCTCAACCCCGAGTACGACCCGATCGTCATCGAAGCCGAATATGCAGACGACATTGTTGCAATTGCTGAGTACGTGGATAGTCTCGGGAGTGCGGACGAGAGGTAGAAGCCTTTGCCCCTTTAACGGGCTTGCGGCTGGAACTCGATCTAAGGCTCTGGCGGGACGGACGCCGAGGTCGAGGAGGCTCTTCGCCTCAACTTCAGGCTCAGCATAGGACACTTGGATTACCTGCTGCATCAGTTGATGATGCCTCGCATCTTCAGAAAGCGGGTCTCCGCTTCGTACACGGCCTCGGCGGTCTCCGTGAGTATACCCAACATACGCTCAGCGTCCTGGGCCAGGCTTTCGGTATCGACTACCTTCGACTTCCCGGCAAGCCGCTCGGGTGAGTAGTATCTGAACTCGTACCCCGGATCTTCGACGATCCCTACGCCAACTAGGTACTCGAACTCAAGCTCTAGCACGGGTGCGACCACCGTCGCGAGAATCTCGGTCTGCTCGCTTATCCAGGCGATCAGCCCCTCCTGATCAACAGTCTGACCGGAATCGCCTTCCTCGTCCATTAGTTGCCCACCGAATTCGGCTTTGAGCAAATCATCGACCTTATCGGCCCATGCGCCAACCGCCCCCGCTGCGTCGGCTATCTCCGAATAATCCAGATTTTGAGCCGGAAGATCGACAGCGCATAACACCACGTTCTCGTTCCAACAAAACCGCAGCAGTACACTATCGCGGTTCACCCTCGGGTGCACCGAGCCGACGCCGGGGCCATCTCGACAATCTTCAGCGATCAACAGCATTCAACGATCCTCATGAGCCGGTGGCAAGCGACCACGTCCGAGCCTCACTCAATGTGGAGCCCCCATGCAAGAACTGCGTCTCGAGCCCGGCCCATGACACCATGGCATGACGCTCGAGGCGCAGGGCGAGCCCTAGGGCGGAGTTCTCTGCCACCTTCATGGTCGTCTGCGCCAACGTAGTCACCGGAGAAACTGAGCGGCGGAGGGCGGATGGCTGAGCTGCCACGGGGGACCGTCACCCTGGTCTTCACCGACATCGAGGGATCGACGCGCCTGCTCGCGTCCCTCGGCTCCCGCTATAAGGCCGTGCTCGCGGATCACCGCAGGCTCCTGCGCGCCGCCTTTTCATCCCACCAAGGAATCGAGGTCGACACCCAGGGAGACGCCTTGTTCTATGCCTTCCCTCGCGCCCAGGACGCGGTCACGGCAGCAATCGAAGCCCAGCGGGTTCTTTCTTCCCATGACTTCGGAGAGGGAGTGGGGCTCCGGGTCCGCATGGCAATCCACACAGGGGAGCCGAGCGTGTCCGATGAGGGCTACGTCGGATCCGACGTCCATCTAGGGGCGCGCATCTCAGCGGTGGCATGGGGTGGACAGATCGTGGTGTCGTCTGCGACCGCGGCCCTGGTGGGTGGGGCAAGAGACGAAGTCTCGCTCCGTTCTTTGGGCGAGCACGCGCTCAAGGACATCGACGACAGAATCGAGCTCCATCAGGTCGTGGCCCCGGGTCTCGAGTAGGACTTCTAAGCGAAAGTGTCAGCGAGCCCAATCTCATAGCGAGCGCGCTCAGCAACCTCGGTGCATTGCGAGCCGAACAGCAACGAACTGGCGAGGCCATCTCCTTATATCAGCGGAGCGTCGACATTGCCCAGCAGTCGGGCCACAAGCGTAGCGTCATGATGGTCTTGCTAAACCTCGGAGAACTAGAGACGTTCGCGCGTCGCCAGGGCGAAGCACGGCGAACCTTGCATCATGTCGTCGACCTCGCTCAGGAACTCGGGGATCCCACAATCGAGGCGGGAGCGCTCGTGAACCTCGGTATCGTTGATCTGCTCGAGGGCCACACAGTCGGAGCTATAGCGGCGTGCAAGCGCGCGTTCGACCTGGCGACGGGGATGGGATCGACGTATCTCGCCGTGAGCGCTCTCGATGGGCTAGCTGCCGCAATCGGAGATGGGGATCCCGTACATGCCCCGCCCTCGTGGGGAATGGTTTAGTTCTGAGAACCAGACGCCTCCAATATCGTATGAAGCCGCACTCGCGCCGACGGGAGGAAACGACAAGGGCCGGGGCATGCATCTCGGTCCCCGGCCCTCGTCTCTTGGATTCAGCCGATCAGGTATTCAGAAGCTGCCCCCGGATGGCACCCGCAGGAAACTCCTCGTTGTGGACGTTTACGTAGTACTCGCGCGGATGACGGCGAATGTCTTCGAGGAGACCAGAATTGACGCCTCCGACGCAATCTGACTTGCGCCCGGCCTCTACCGGGGTGCCCTCGAACAGGGTTATCACGATGTCTCCGGCCACCCCAGCTTCGCCTTCGTGGATGTGCGCCGCAGTCGGGTCGGCGATGCCGTTCCACTTCAGCCGGTAACAAACCGTACCGTCGTCGACGAACAGCCTCACAGCGGCTTCTCCTCGACCGTCGGGATCACCCGGCCCGGGAACTTCCTTGAAGCCTCGGAGCTTCGCAGTGCGCCCATAACCTCTGCCTTTCGGATCACCCGTGTAGCGGAAGATCCAGAGTCCGCTGTCTCGATCGCTGCCGAGTATCAGCGTCTCGTCGCTGCCGGCGAGACGGTGCACCTCGACGCCCCAGAAGTTGTTGCCTTCTTCGGAGATGTAGTGACCCACCTCCTTGAGGCCGTGCTCTCCGTAGGAGACAACCCGGATGCCGCCGGCATAGTAAGAGAGGTAGGCGAGGCCCGGCCTGTCGGGATCCGTGGCGACCTCATGGACGGAAAGATCCCCAAAACCAAACGCGAACGCCGGATCGAGGGCCTCGTCTATTGCATAAGCGTCGATCTGTTCCAGCGTGTTCGTCCTCAAGAGGCGCACGTAACCCCAACCGTCGAATTGCGCTACCGCGCTCACCTTCTCGCCCAACGTGCCTATCGGGGGAAGGTCAGGGGAATCCCCTACGACGGGCTCGTACTCGGGCTCGTCGTTGAAGATCAGGTGCATGGCGCGGTGACCGGTGCAGAGGGCGGAGGCCGTGGGCTCAAACTCGGTCCCCTGGCTCCCACACAAACTCGCATCCGGCGTCTCGCCGCCGAGGGCACCCTCATGGTGGTTCCCAATGATGACGACGTCGTAGCCGGCGAGCTGGCCCTGCTCGATCTTCTCCGAAAAGAAGCAAAGGCCTCGGCTCAAGACCACGATCTTCTCTTCGCCGGGCTCCGTCTGGAGGGCGGAGGCGGCCGGAATCGGGGGCTGCTCCCCGTACTCATCCCCGGAAGGGCACCCCAGTCCACCGTAGATCGTCGGACCGTTCACCTGTCCATCTTCGAACTTCTGGACGATTGGTACGGAGAAACCGAACTCTCCGGCGCCGTACTGGCCCGCGTTGGGACCGGTCGTGATGTTGAACGGATCGATCCGGTATGGCGAGAAGTCTTCGTCCGTGCCGATGATGAACTCGCCATTGGGACTGAACTCTCCTTGATGTGCGTTTCCTTCCGGGAAGTCGACTTCCGGTAGCAGGGTGTCGGGGAAGGGATATTCCGAATCGTCGATGAACCTGGGCTGGGCTGGATCGTCCACGTCGAGCAAGGCCCAGCCGCCGTCCCAATAGGACAAGAGCATGGTCCAGGTCCCCTCCACCTTCTTGACGACCATGTCATGCAGGAACGACGCTTGGAAATTCCCGTTCGCCAGCAGCTCGTCCTGGGCAACCCCCTGCTCGTTGAGATCCAGCTCACTGATGAACTCAGGGCTGGTCGGATCCGTGATTTCGAAGATGTCGACGTCCGTCGTTTCTTCGTTGTCGACGATGACCATGAATGCCTGCTCTCCAGCCTGCCATCCAAACGAGCTGTGGATCTCATTGATGGGGCTCAGAAAACCGCCGGGATCGTCATCGCCGACGTTGGGTGCCAAGACCTTCGGATTTAACGGATCGGTTACGTCCCACAGTGATGCGCCTCCGACACCCGCTCCACCGAAATTCGCGCCCGCATCGCAGATCTCGTTGTTGAAGATGAGAACTTGGCCGGTGAATGATTCGGTACTGAGGTCCACCACCTGCGAGCCCTCTCCGGGGAAGGAGCCTTCGGTGGCGTCGATGAAGCCAACTTGCTTCGGAGCAGCGGGGTCGGAGATGTCCATGACGGCCACGCCAGCATCCGAGCATGCCTCCGGGTCACGCACCGTGAGGTAAGCGAAGTTCCCGAACGCGGACACGTCGGCGACCCTCTCCGGAGCGACCCCCTCGATGTCCGCACGACCGATGAGCTGGACGTTCTTGCTCGAAGGCGGGAGGTGACCCCCGTCTCCTCCGTGCTGGTCGTCCTTGGCTCGATCAGCCTCGATGGGCGAGTCGATGATCTGGTCCGTCGTCGAGCGAGCTGCTGGTCCTCTCTCGCCGCGAGCGCGCTGACCATGCTTACCGGCTGCTGCGGGCGCCGCAGAAACCACAACCAAACCGAGGACCATGACAAGCGCAAGATGCCACCACCGTCTTCTCAATTCAGTCACCCCCGATCGTGCCTCTCCTTACGAGAGGCTCATCCTGGAACTGGAAGCTACTACCTCCAACTCCCTTCTGCAAGGAGTGCAGGCGCCCCGCCGAGGGCGATCGGCCCCTACAAGGCATGCGGCTCAGTTCCCTGATCATGACAGCAGGGTTTTCGGTCTCCGCTTCGGTGAGCTGGCGGCGCTGCGGGTCGAGCGGCTGGACCTCCTTCGGGGGTCGATCGATGTGGCCGAGTCGGCAACCGAAGCAGGCGGCAAATTCCAAATCGTCGGCACCAAGAGCGGGGACCGTCGAGCGGTGCCGATCCCGAGGTTCTTGTGCGATGTTCTAGTGTCCCGAGTCCGAGATTCGTTGACAATATGCTGCCAGCGTCTCGAGGATCTCGTCCGCGGTTTTGTGCCACACGTAAGGGCGAGGATTCTCGTTCCAAGTTTCGGCCCACTCTTTGAGGGATACCTCCAGAGCGCGCACGCTGCGGTGGGTGCCTCTTCTCAACCACCGGTTGGTGAGCTCGGCAAACCAACGCTCGACCAGGTTGAGCCACGAGCTCGAAGTGGGCGTGAAGTGGAGGTGGAAACGAGGGTGGCGCAGCAGCCAGCGATGAATGGTGGGGGTCTTGTGCGACGACGCGTTGTCGAGCACCAGATGGACGTCGAGCTCTGCGGGCACAGCGTTGTCGATCGCGACCAGGAACTTCTTGAACTCGATCGTCCTGTGCCGGCGATGGGTCTCGTGGATCACCGCTCCGGTTGCGACGTTGAGCGCGGCGAAGAGGCTCGTGACGCCGTGACGCACGTAGTCATGGGTGTGGCGCTCAGGTGTTCCCGGCCGCATCGGCAGGATGGGCTGAGTGCGGTCGAGCGCCTGCACCTGGGACTTCTCGTCGACGCACAACACGACCGCACGCTCGGGAGGGTTCAGGTACAGGCCCACGATGTCTCGCACCTTCTCGATGAACATCGGATCCTCGGACAGTTTGAAGCTGTCGGTCCTCCACGGCTTGAGCCCGAACGCCCGCCAGATGCGAGACACGGTCGTCTGCGACATCCCCGTCGCCTTGGCCATGTCCCTGCTCGACCAGTGGGTCGCGTCTTTGGGCTTATCGGTGAGGGTCTTGACCACGATCCGCTCGACGTCGTCGTCGGTAACCGTACGAGGAGCACCAGGACGGGGCTCGTCCGTGAGCCCCTCCAGGCGCCGTGTCACGAACCGGGAGCGCCACTTCGATACGGTCGCCTGGTTGACTCCCAGCTGCGCGGCCACATCGTTGTTGGTCGCTCCCTTGGCACAAGCCAGCACGATTCTCGAGCGCAACGCCAACGCCTGCGAGCTCTTGCGTCTCCGAACCCACCTTTCCAGCGTGGATTGCTCTTCATCGCTGAGTGTCAACTCGGCTTTTGGTCGCCCTCTCGTTCCCATACAAGGAAGGCTACGATGAATCAACCTAAAACGCGAGCTTATTCGGACTCGGGACACTAG
>JALZJN010000042.1 GCA_030859735.1 Actinomycetota bacterium | reverse complement strand
ACACTCAGGAGATTCGGTGTCCTCGGCGTAAACCGTGCGCCGGCAGGTAGGGCAGTAGCACTGGATCACGCTCAACTGATTTTTCTCCCTGTCACGAGGTCCCCACTTGTGCTGTTCGAGCAAAATGCCCCAATTGCCAAGTGAACGCCATACGTAAGGTGCGCAACTGGATCCGCGACCGTTGGTCGCACACGTTACTCGATACACTCAATTTGCTTGCCCGCCGGGATGGCGAAATGGGAGACGCGATGGATTCAAAATCCATTGTCCGCAAGGGCGTGCGGGTTCGAATCCCGCTCCCGGCACGGTTTTCGAGGGTTTGAGGCTCCGGGCCTGAAGCCCGGGCTGCGCACCTATACTTTTTCGTCCCATGCGCATCCACCAGAGTCTTCAAGAACTCGGCGACCGGCTCGCCCGGGCGCGCGACGAGCTGCGAATCGTCGACGAGCAACTCCTCTTCCAGAACGATGTGGTCGATGAGACCAAGACCCGCATGCTGGTGTCGGAGACGCCGCTGGCCGACCGCGCCTTCCGTCAGGCCCGCGATGACCAGAAGAAGCTCCAGGCACAGCGAGAGCGGGCCCTGCAAGAGATAGAGGACCTCCGGCGCGAACAGGATCGCCTGCTGGACCGAATGCTGGGAGCCGAATCATGACCGACGCCGCGAGCGGCGCCTCCAACGACCAGCCCAGCGCCCCTCGACTGCTGATAGCCGAGGACGAGGCGATCATCCGTCTGGACCTGAAGGAGATGCTCGAGGAGGAGGGCTACGAGGTCGTTGGGGAGGCCGCCGACGGAGAGGCGGCGGTACGCCTGGCCCGCGAGCGGTCACCCGACCTCGTCATCATGGACGTGAAGATGCCGGGGATGGATGGCCTCACGGCGGCCGGGGTGATCGTGGACGAGCAACTCGGCGCGGTTCTGATCCTGACCGCGTTCTCCCAACGGGACCTCGTCCAGAGGGCGGCGGAGGCCGGGGCCATGGGTTACCTCGTGAAGCCGTTTCAGAAATCGGACCTGATGCCGGCGATCGATATCGCTCTCGCACGCCACGCTCAGCTGTCGGCGGTGCGAGGCGAATCCGCCAACCTGAGCGAGCAACTGGACACCCGCAAGGCCGTGGACAAGGCAAAGGGGCGGCTGATGGACGGGCAGGGAATGTCCGAAGCGGACGCTTTTCGCCACATTCAGAAGCGAGCGATGAACGAGCGACGCTCGATGAGGGCGATCGCCGACGAGATCGTGGAGGGGCCTGATCGGGGGCCCAGTTAGGCAATTTGTCTGTCTGAAAGCTTGTCCGAACAGACAAAAGGTTGAAATTCAGTTCCATGTTTCTTGGACTTCACGATAGCGATCTGTAAACTAACGCCGCCCCACCTGCCTTAGCCGGGCACGTGGGAGCAGAGTTTCGGGCGGCTCAACGCCGTCCGACGGAGAGTACGTGTTGGCATAGCAAGGGGGAAGGATGAAGAAATCACGGTGGCTCGCGCTGCTTGCGCTGCTGTCGGCTGTGATGCTGCTTGCTGCAGCATGTGGTGGTGACGACGATGACGGGGACAACGGCGACGCCGGTGCGGACGAGGACATCGACTGCAACTGGGTCATCGGCACGATGGGGGCGCTGTCGGGTGACAACGCAACCATCGGCCAGCCCATCTTCCAGGGCATCGAGTTCGCGGTCGAGGAGCTCAACGAGGCCGGCGACCTGCCGTGCACGCTCGAGCTCGTCGACGAGGACAGCCAGGGCGACCCCGCCCAGGCACCTCCGCTCGCACAGAGCCTGGTCGAGAACGAGGAGCTCGTTGCGATAGTCGGCCCGTACTTCTCGGGTGAGACGCTCGCCACAGGTGAGATCTTCAGCGAGTCGGGTGTGGCGTTCGTTTGCCCGTCCTGCACCGCTGAGACGATCGACGACCAAGGCTTCGAGACCTTCTTCCGCGCGGTTGCCGACGACGCGGTCCAGGGCGAGGTTGCGGGTCAGTACCTCACCAGCCTGGGCGGCTCAGTTGGTGTCGCTCACGACAACCAGGACTACTCCAAGGGTCTGGCCGACGC
>JALZJN010000025.1 GCA_030859735.1 Actinomycetota bacterium | reverse complement strand
GAGGTCGGCCTCGGCCAGACTTGCGGGCGCGACTCGAGGGGCGAGGGGGACTTCCGGATACCGTAGAACGAGCGATGGGACTGGTTTATGAAGGAGCTGGAGGACCGACACTGCTCGCTTACTTGTGACCCCAGGAGGGGAGTCTTTGGCTGGCCAGAGCTTCGCCGGGAGCGCTTCTTGGAGAAGCTGTTCAAGCCCTGCGCGAACGGAACCGGAAATCGAGGCTCCAGCCGCGGATGAAGGCTGAGAGCAATCCCGACGCGGCCCTGCGCGCTGACATCAGGCTGCTCGGCGGGCTTCTGGGAGAGACGCTCGCGCGCCAGGAGGGACAGAAGCTGCTCGACCTCGTCGAAGAAGTTCGAGCGCTGAGCAAGCGAGCGCGCCGCGAGTCGCCCGAGTCGGCGAAGGAGCTCACTGCTCTGCTGGCAGGGCTTGACTTGGGGCTGGCGACGTCGCTGGTACGCGCCTTCTCCGCCTACTTCCACCTGGCCAACACTGCCGAGCAGGTTCATCGTGCCGACGAACTGGCCGTCCGATCGGCAAGCGAGGGCTCGGTGGGCAAGGTCGTCGACCGCATTCAAGAGGCCGCTGTCGCGCGTGATGAGGTCGTCTCTCTGCTTGACCGATTCGAGCTCCGCCCCGTGTTGACCGCACACCCCACGGAAGCGGTTCGCCATTCGATCCTCGTCAAACGCCAACGCATCGCCATGCTGTTGGAGCAGCGGCACGACCAGAGGTTGTCGGAGAACGACAGGAGCCGGGTGGAACGGCGCCTGGCTGAGACCATCGACCTCATTTGGCAGACGGATGAGCTGCGCCGGGATCGTCCCACGCCGCTCGACGAAGCCCACGGCGTGCTCTTCTACCTCGACCAGCTCTTCCGAACGGCGCTGCCGGACGTGCTCGACGATCTTGGTGAGCAGCTCGGAAGGATTGGAGTGGACCTCCCTCCAGGTGCCCGGCCGCTGCGCTTTGGCACCTGGGTCGGCGGTGACCGCGATGGAAACCCCCACGTGACTCCAGAAGTCACTCTTCAGGTGCTGCGTCTACATCAAGAGGTGGCTCTGCGAAATCTGCTCGCATGGGTTGAGGAACTGATCAGCGTTCTCAGCTCGTCCACTCGAATGGTGCGGATATCTGAGGAGCTGGAGAAAAGCCTGGCTCGGGATCGGGAAGCTCTGCCGCACGTCTACACCCAGTTCGGGATCCTCAACGCCGAGGAGCCGTATCGCCTGAAGTGCTCCTACATTCGCCAAAGATTGCTGAACACCCGCGAGCGCCTGCAAGCAGGAGCGGCTCACCGGTCCGGCCTCGACTACGCATCGAGCTCTGAGCTTCTGAACGATGTCGCGGTCATACGATCGTCGTTGCTACACAACGGCGGCGAAGTCATTGTTCGCATAGTGGACCGCGTCCTCTGGTCGGTGGCTGCGTGTGGGCTGTCGTCAGCGGTGATGGACGTACGGGAGCATGCGGAGCGTCACCACCTGGCCCTCGCCGCCCTGTTCGACCGCCTGAACCCGTCCGGACAGAGTTACGCGACTCTCTCCCGAGAGGACCGGCGCAGCCAGCTGTCCGAGGAGTTGCAGGGGCCGCGTCCGCTCGCGTCATCTGCAGCCCGGCTCCCGGAAGAAGCAACGTCGGCCCTAGCGGTTTTCGACACGATCCGTGAGGCGCAGGCGACCTTCGGAGAGGAGACGATCGAGAGCTACGTAGTCTCTATGACCGCTGCGGCCGACGACATCCTTGCCGCCGCCGTTTTGGCGAGAGAGGCGGGGTTGATCGATTTGAGCGCCGGGGTGGCGAAGATTGGCTTCGTCCCATTGCTCGAAACGGTTCCCGTCTTGCGGTCGGCCGGGTCGGTTCTCGACGATCTGCTCTCGGACCCCGGCTATCGGCGCCTGGTGACGCTTCGCGGCAATGTTCAGGAGGTCATGCTCGGCTACTCCGACTCCAACAAAGAGGCGGGCATCACTACGTCCTTGTGGGAGATCCACCGGGCGCAACGAGCGCTGCGAGACCAGGCGTCCAAACACGGCGTCTCGTTGCGACTTTTCCACGGACGAGGAGGAACGGTGGGGCGAGGAGGTGGACCGACCGGCGAGGCGATTTTGGCGCAGCCTTACGGGGTGTTGGACGGGTCGATCAAGATCACCGAGCAGGGTGAGGTCATCTCCGACAAGTACGGTTTCCCCGGGCTTTCACGTCGCAATCTCGAAGTTGCTCTGGCGGCACTGCTCGAGGCGTCGCTGCTCCACCGTGAACCACGCCAGCCCCTTCAGGTCATCGCGGGATGGGACGAAGTGATGAGCCTTGTCTCTGACGCGGCGCACGGTGCCTACGAGCGCCTGATGGACGACCCCGCACTCGTTGCGTACTTTCGCGCATCGACTCCCGTCGAAGAGCTAGCCGCACTGAACATCGGGTCTCGACCGGCTCGCCGGAGCGGGCTTGCTCAGGGGATAAGGAATCTGCGCGCCATTCCGTGGGTCTTCGCCTGGACACAGGCCCGTCAGATCATCCCGGGCTGGTTTGGCGTCGGAACCGGTCTTGAGGCCGCTCGGTCCGCTGGATTCTCCCGTGAGCTCAGCGAGATGGCGGAGGAGTGGGTCTTCTTTCGGGCGTTCCTATCGAACGTCGAGATGGTGCTGTTCAAGACCGATCTCGACATTGCCGGGCGTTACGTGCAACAGCTTGTCGACCCCTCGCTGCATTCCGTGTTCGACATCATTGCGGAGGAGCACCGTCGGACGACGGGGGAGGTCCTGCGTCTCACCGGGGAGAGATGTCTGCTCGACCGCCACCCGCTGCTGCAGCGCACCCTCGAGGTCCGAAACGCCTACCTCGACCCGATCAACCACATGCAGGTCTCCCTCTTGGCACGCCTCAGGGAAGCCGGCGACGATCCGCAGCTATGGCGGGCGTTCCTGCTCACCGTCAACGGCATCGCGAACGGTCTGCGGAATACGGGTTGAAGCGCGGGAAGAAGATGGACGTGAGCGTGCCGACGCTGGTGAAGAAGTTGGTGCGCTTATTAAATGAGGAGCCACGGCCGCCCGGCGGGGTCAGCGTCGCGCAGGCCTCTCGAAGCGGCCGAAGACGGCCACTAGCAGAGCCAGCAGCGCGGCAGGAAGGAGTATCCACACAGGGCGCTGACAACCACGCGAGCGTGCTGTCGGTCGGGTGGCCGAGGCCGAGCGCGTAGAGCAACAGGTCGCACAGAGGACAAGTGGGTCACGACATCGCTTTTTGAGACGTCGAGGACGATCAGCGTAGTCAACTTCACTCAGCTGCGCCCCGTGCCGAGTATGTTCGACCCGGAGCGGGGCGGCGAGCGCCGACCCCTGCTCTTCCTCCACCAGTTCGTCAAGCAGTTGAGTAAGCCCGCGCGCAATTCCGAGGACATCGACTATGTCCCTACGCAGGTCATGACGCAGTACCTTCTGCGAATCTTCCGAAAGGGCGAGGTCGACGGGATCCTGTACCCATCGGCGCTGACGGGTGACGTGTCAGTGGTCCTCAGCGTCTCCAACGAGCAGTGTGTCGAACAGGCTGCCGGATGGAAAGACGCCACCGAGCTCCGGCTCGGGCTCGTCCCCGGGAGCGTCAGCACCGGACAGCTCTAGACCCTTCACGTTTCCGCTTGCCTGGCGTAGAGAATCCTTTTATAGGTCCTGACCGGACCCCTGGGGAGGAACCGATGACATGAAGTTCGCTCCTCCGACCAGGTCGCAGCCCGCAGGGACCGACCGAAGGCGGATTACCCTCCGCCTCCTGCTCGCTGTTGAGTTCCAGTACCACCTCGACCAGTTCGAGCTGGCAGTGGATACAAGTGCGGAACACCTCACCGTCGACGTCGTGGTCGGCGTGGATACCTCGGCAGCGAGAACACAGCCCGAAAGCGGGCTGCACACACTCGCCGGCCGTGAACGACTTGATCCACGGCTCGAGGTCGCGAGCGCTGCGCATCAGGTGGACCCGTCCGTCGCGCAGGTCCTCGATCGCCATGACGTAGTCGTCGTCCGCGATCGGCTTCAGACCCACAACGCGGCCTAGGCGCCGGTGGGACAGGTATTCGGCCACGATCGCCACTGCCCGCTGCTTCATGTCGCACCTCCTCTTGCTCGGCGGCTTTCCGAGCCGGAGGGACCAGCGCCGTCTAAAGCGAAGGCGTCAAGGGAAGCCCGCGTAGCGGGCCGGGGAGGATAAGGAGCGTCAGCGGTATCGGACCCGCCTTGACGCTGAAGCGGGCGGCGCTAGAAGGAAAGACGTAGCCGCCGAGCGAAGGTGCGAAGCGGAATCACCAGATCGTCCTAGACCAGCAACCCAGGAGCAGCCGCCGTGCAGCGACACGGTCCAACAGCGTCTGCACCGTTCCCGGCACAATCGGTCGGCAGGAAGCCGCTGACGTGCGGAAATGCCTAGTTGCGCAGGTCGCGCTCGGAGGCGTGTCTGCTCCTACAAGGCAGGGGTCGGCGGTTCGAACCCGTCACCGCCCACGTCGCAAAACCCCTGGCGTCGAGATCTCCGCCTCGGCCTCCGCCGAGTTGGTGCGTCTTGAACGCCGCGCGAAAAACAAACAAGATCCAACTTCGAACGAAGTTTGCCTCGAGTTCTGGAAGGGCTTGAGCGCGAAATCCGACAAACCCAACTCCCGATGGGGGGCCGCCTGCGTACTGAACTAGCCGGTTTGGCGCTGGAGGAATTCCTCGAGCCTCGTGAGGCGGACACCGAAGGTACGTTCCGCCTCCTCTTTAGAGATGGGCGCGGGCGAATCGTAGGTTTCCAATGCCGCCATAAGTCCAGAGACAGCGTCGGGGAATCCGGGCATCGGTTCGCCCGGCTGAAGGCTCTCGACCTCTGCCTTGACGCCGCCCACGCGCTCGAAAGTAGAGATTACGTCGCGCCACGACAGTGCCTCGGGCCCCCCGAGCATGAGGTCGCGATTGCGCGCAGCACTGTTGGCGGTGGCCGCCACTGCGAACCCTGCGACATCATCAACTGCCATCAAATAATGCTTGTGAGTGCCTTCACCGACGAGCGCAATGGGCTGTCCTGATCCCACGGGTCCAAGTACGACGAGTGGAATCCACACATCCATATAGGCATCAGGCATTAGGACGGTGTAAGCCATGCCGGACTCGCGCAGCCGATTCGACGTGATGCCTTTGGCGCGGACGAACGGCACGGGGCTATCGGGATCTTCTCCCTGTACAGAGACGAAGATGAAATGCTCCACGTCCGAGCGCGATGCAGCCTCTATGAGGTTGCGATTGCCCTCAAGGTCGACGGTTTCGACATTGTCCTTTCCCCCTCGGCCGGCCGAGTTAGCAGTGGTGATTACGATCGACGCCCCATCACATGCTGCAGGGAGAGATATCGGATCCTTCAGATCGCCTGAGACCGTCTCGACGCCTGCCTCTGTGAGCTTTTTGTCCGTAGAGGCATCGCGGACGAGCGCACGCACTCTCTCACCTCGCGCGACGAGGCGACGGATGATCGCTCCGCCTAGCATCCCGCTGCCTCCCACAACGAGGATCACAACGCCTCCTCCGGTGTCTCTGTCCCTGGGGGCCGAACTCCCAGCATCCGGCTGATTGCCGTGTTGACGTCTCCGCTGGTCTGCTCGACAGGCTCGAGGTAGAAGCGAGCCGAGGTGACCTTGGGGGCTTCGAGCCCGAAGATCGCCACGCCGGCCATCTGAAATAGAGCCCCATCTCGCCGGATGCCGGAAATATCCCACTCAGTCCACACCCTGTTGCCGTCATCGGCCATGCGGAGCACCTGTGCGCTGAGGTCAGGCACAGCCGCAAGGATCTGAGTCCAGTTCTGGCGTACCTGCTCGTTGCCCCGAAATCCCCGGTGTGGATGTACCGGCGTCTCGTTGAGGTAACCCTCGTCGAAGCAGTCCACCAGCGCCTCGAGGTCGTGCTCGTTCATCGCTTGGACCAGCCGGTCGATCACGCTGGTGCGTCTCGTCGCCTCGATTTGCCCGTTCATATATCCCCACATTTGCTATATCTAACTGGACTTAATCTAGTAGTATGGAACTAATAGTGGGAAACGTCAAGAGCAAGCGTCGATATAAGTCCCGCGTGCGCGAGGATCAGGCTCGCCGCACACGGGAGACAATCCTTCGGACCGCTCAGCGGCAATTTCTGGGCAGCGGGTACGCCGCCACCACGATCGCAGCTATCGCCGCCGAGGCGGGTGTATCCGTCGACACGATTTACAAGACATTCGGGGGCAAGCCAGGACTCGTCCGGGCCATCTACGAACGAGGGCTGAAAGGGCGTGGCTCGGTCCCCGCCTACCAGCGCTCCGAAGAGATAAGAATGCGCGAAAGTGATCCGAGAACGATCATGCGCAAGTGGGGAAGACTCGCCGCAGAAGTGGGGACAGAGGTGACTCCGATCCAGCTGCTCGTCCGCTCGGCCGCTGGCACCGACCCGGACGCGGCGGCGCTGCTCAAAGAGATAGCCGCCCACCGCCTCAAGCGCATGCGAGACGTCGCTCGCTTCTTAGCAGATCGTGACTACCTGCGCGACGGGGTCTCCGTGGCGCAGGCCGCCGACGTGATGTGGACGTGCACATCAGCCGAACTGTACGAACTGTTGGTTCTGCAGCGTGGATGGTCCCTCCGGCGATTTGGAGAGTTCGTCGCCGATTTCATGATTTCTGCGTTGCTGCCGAAACCGATCAACGATTCAGCGCCAGTCGTCGATCAGCGCCAATCTCCCGCGCGTAAATAGCTCGGGTTGAAGGCGTGAAGAAGGTTGCCTAAATCGCTGGAACTATGTGACCACATACAACGCAGGGATAGGCGGTTCGAACCAGTCACCGCCTACCACGGACGCCTGCTGAGGGCTATGGAGCGATAGTTGCCGATCGGGTTGTGGTGCCGCAGGCCAAGCACAGGCCGCGGGTCGATCTCACTAGGCGACGGATCATGAACCAGTTCTCCGAGACGCTCTTGCCCCTGGCCTAAGAGTGCCGACACTGGTCATTCAGTTCCAGGTGAATCCAGGCTCAACCCCGTGCGGATGGACGGGCGTATTCAGCGGCGGGCCCAGGTCCTCTACGCGATGACCCTGCGGGTAGGTTCGCCGAATTGACGTCCGCAGACGCGGCTTGCGACGCGCGGGGAGGACCCTGATGGTCCTGGCCCGCAGCTTGAGTGCGGCTTGAACGGCGCGGCGCTCGGCCGAGGCCGGTTTCGGGAGATTGAGCGCGTCGAGCATGGTTCATCGAGGAGAGCACAGACGCCGCGCACGCCGAGACACTTGGGCAAGAGAGGGAGCTTCTCGACAAACATATCAATCATCGCGAGCGCGATGCGGTAGCCCGCCTCGGTACGACCGAAACGGCTCCGCTCAAACTCGACGTTGAAGTGCTCCATCTCTTCCAAGCTGTCCGGGATCTCCTTGACGTTCATGAGATGACCGACCGCGTGCCAGAAATATAAAAGGTCGCGAGCCGCTCAATCTCAAGCATCGGCCGCCAGCCGAAGCGCTCATTCCATCGCAGGGGCTCGAGCATCATGGTGGAGAGCACGTAGAGGAGATCGTCATTGGCGATGGAGAAGCGGTCATGAATCTGGTTCATCCGCCGGATGGCGGCGCGCCCCAGGCGCGAACTATAACCGTGCTCTGTAAAGGTGCTGATGAGCAGGTCGGTGTCGTCGTAGCGCTTGTGCGCACGCTCGACGAACTCACCGGTCGAGCCGAGCAAGTTGGCGATCGACGGAACCCCGAATGTCCGGAAGAAGGCGAGCTCCAGGGACCGAGTAACGTCGAATGGAAATTCGAAACAAGCGTCGAGATAGACAATTCTCTCGGCATCCCGCACCGCATTGAGCCGCCGGATCTCAGCCAGATAGGGAGACTCGCGCAGTTGGCGCCCCACACTCGGTGAAGAGTTCAATCGCGAGATGACCTCTGCCGCCATAGGAGTCCTCAACGACTTCATCCCGCGCTTGCGACTCGGAGCCAGGGAGCGGCTGATCAAACGGCTCAACGCACTCGATGAGGAGGACGCATGACGAAAGCCAAGCCGACACAGAGACCCGAACTCAACGGCCGTCGGGATTCGCCGTCACGATGGAGGAACCGGCGTCTGAGAGCCTGTGCTTCTGATGCGTGGGGCCGGCTGGACTCGAACCAGCGACCAACGGATTATGAGATCGCTGCCGCGTAGACGGACTACCTGCGCTCTTGCGCGTCTCTGCTGCTCAGACCTCGTTTACGGCTGTCATTGAGTGTCAAGGAGTGCCACTGATTCGCGCGTCGCATAGTGACCAAATGGTGACCAGACCTTTCGGTCAACTCCGGGGTTCAAGCGGCCTGTCGTGGTGCCTCGCGCGACTGAGCGGGACCTCATTGCCCATACGCTGGCGAGACCTACGTTCCCCGACAGAATACTCGATGGCTTCGTGAAGGGGCATCATTCGACCCTCTTCCCACGCGTCTCGCCAGGCCGATTCTTCAACCCGCGCTCGCGCGTTCGCCAGACAACGCTCGGTGATCACCCGATCGAATGGATGTGCCTGCGTCGCGTTCGTTTCACGAATAGCTTCTGCCGCGCCGGCGATCCGGGCTGCTCGCTCGGCGTCATGCTGTGCGGCGCTGATCGCCGACAGACCCTCGAGGGCCTCGGCAATCCCCCACGTCTCCCCCAGTTCCCAGAACGTCCGAAGGGAAATCATGCACAGCCGCTCGGCCCGTTCGGGATCACCCCATAGCAACGCTGCGTATGCCAATTCACCCAGCACCCTGGCGCTAAAGTATCGGTCACCGAGCTCCTCATACAGGGAGAGGGCGTCCTCGAGAAGGCCCTCCGCGTGCGCGCTGTCGCCAGCGTGCATGGTGGCGACGCCATAGTTGAGGAGCGAGGTCGCCTGATGCCAGCTCCGCCCAAGTTGTCGACAGATGGCGAGCGCCTCCTCGAGCGGGGCCAAGGCATCCGAGTAGCGGGCTTGTGCCATCGCGACCTGTCCGGCGATCGTCAGCGCATTGCGCAACGTCAGCGGGTCGTCCCCATGCCCCGCCAGAGCCAGGAGCTGCTCGCCGAGGACCTCAGAGTGGGCGTAATCCGCCTGGTGATACGCGAGCCAGGCGGCCCCCCATAGCGCCTTCGCTCGGGCGTGAGCGTGCTCACCC
>JALZJN010000315.1 GCA_030859735.1 Actinomycetota bacterium | reverse complement strand
CAGTTCAGGTCGATGTAGCTCATGATCGAGTTGTGCTGGTCTCCAGACCACGCGAAATAGCGGGAGTCGGCGGGCTCGTAGTCCACGCCGGTCTCATAGTCGAAGCCGTCGTGCGGGTGGCTCATGGCGATGTGGTGGCCGACCTCATGGACCATCGTTGTCGTGAGTCCGTAGCCGAGGACGTCTGCTATCAGAGGGGAGACGAAGCTGAAGATGTAGCTCTGCGTACCGTCCCGGTAGTTGTCGTCGGCGAATCCCAAGAAGGGAGCGCTCAGCTGGTCGGTAGTGGCGTAGTTGAATAGTCCGGCCTCATAGTCGGCCGATTTCGGCCCGTCCATCCACAGCTGCTTCTTGAGCGCGTTGTTCAAGAAGAGGTTGGCGAAGGCAGGGTAGTCGAGGTTGGGATAGCAGGCCACATCCTGAAGCCAAGAGACGTAGCAGGACTTGGCTTTTCCGGTGAAGGGAAGATCCTGCTCATCGTAGGAGTAGTCGACCGTCGTCTGCAGCTCGGAAAGCTCGCTCACGAGCAGGTCGGGAGTGATGTAGGTCTCGGAGGCATTGACCCCCGGGAGGCCTTCGTAGGTGTTGCTGTCGAGGTTGAAGTCCTCGGGTAGCGCGGGGGGTGTGATGTCCGGAGGATAGAGCGGTGAGGAAGTGAACAGAAGGTTGACTCCGACGTAGCGGGTGACTAGACCGAGGTCCGAGCCGATCTTTGCAGGGCGCCGGAACCCTCCACCGGTGTACTCCCAGATCGGCGGCATGCGGTAGTCGACCTGCCCATTGTCGTCGAGGTCCAAGTCGTCGACGTTCCAGTTGTCGGTCCACGACTCGGGCCCGGCCGAGAGGTCGTAGAACCAAATCCGGCGAGCCGGTCCGGCATAACCGTTTTCCTCATCGGCCGGCGCAGTACCGCCCCACGAGATGATCTTGCGCGACTCGCGCAGCTCTCCGAAGTTGTAGCCGGTGTCGGGGTCGGGCTCATTGGTCTTGGTGTAGATGTGGAACTTGAAGTCGTCCCGGTTGTACCAGTTGATGAAGAAGATGGTGTCTTCGGTCGTGTCCACGCCACTGGGGGGATGGTCGGCCAGCCAGCGCTCGACGGAGGGGGCGTCGATGAAGTGATTCTGAGTGACGTTCAGAACATTGTTCTTCTGTGCGTTGTAAGCGTTCTGGAACTCCGTGCGGGGCGCCGGCGTCGCCAACTCGGACAGAGTGTTGAAGAAGGAGTTCTCGTAACGACTGTTCGCCCAGTGGGTGTCGTAGTCGTAGTTGTAGGTGATGCCGAGATAGTCGGTGATTCCGTAGAAGTATCGGGAGCGCACGAGGGGCTTGTAGGTGCGGGGGAGCTCGGCCATGAGGTCGGACTCATCGACCTGGTCCTCCTCGTAACCCACGAAAACCAGGTTCACGTCCACGCGCTCGTGCAGGCGAGCCTTTCTTCCGGGCGTCAGGTTGTCGTATCTGCCGGCGGATGCGGTTCCCGCTACGAGGCTAGACCCCACAAGAACACAGAGCGCAGCAACAACCCCAAGGCGCTTCACGACCACTCCCTCTCGCAGTCCAGGGATGGACTACCCCATCCGAGCTGGCCATTCGACGCCCCCACGGCGCCCGAGTCAGGATACAGGAAAAATTCACCTGTTGATCAGATGTGCCCTGTAATCGGGAGCTGCGCTCAGTGGCCCCCGAGGCCGGGCACTATTCTGTCGCCGATGGCGCTCTATGAATTCACCCGTCCCGTCGATTTCTCGGCACCCGTGATTGTTGCCGCCCTCGAAGGCTGGATAGACGCCGCCGGGGCAGCGACCTCCGCGCTCGAGCACCTTGGCGAGGGTAGTGAGACCGTGGTCCGTTTCGACGGGGACGAGCTGTTCGACTACCGCTCCCGCAGACCTGTGCTCGACGTCCTGGACGGTAAGTTGACCGAGCTGTCGTGGCCCGAAATAACTCTGCGGCACAAGAACTTCGAGGGGCGTGATGTCCTCATTCTCTCCGGACCCGAGCCAGATCTGTCCTGGCAGAAGCTCGCGGCCGAAATAGCTCAGCTCGCCGTGAGGCTCCGTGTCGAGCGCTGGATCAGCCTCGGCGCCATACCTGCGGCCGTGGCCCACACCCGGCCGGTCCCTTCGTTGGCGACGGCTTCCGAGGCGGGGTTGCTCGGGCAGGACGAGCAGCCGGGTCCGGAGGGGCTCTTGCGGGTGCCCTCGGCGGCGCTCAGCGTCATCGAGCTGACGGTCAGCCGGGCAGACATCCCGGCGGTCGGTTTCTACGCCCAGGTCCCCCACTACGTCGCGGGCCCCTATCCGGCGGCCGCCGTGGCGCTGATAGAGCGGGTGGGCCGTCATCTCGGCCTGAGTCTTTCGCTCGGCGACCTAGCCGAGCAAGCGGAGGCCCATCGCGGCCGGCTCGACGACCTCGTCGCCGAGCAGCCCGAGGCGCGCGAATACCTGGAGCGGCTCGAATCACTGTCCGGGGAGCACCTTCCCTCAGGAGACGAGATCGCCACCGAACTCGAGCGGTTCCTGCGCGGCGAGTCGAGTGGCGGCGAGGGCCGCCCCTGAACGGTCGCTGAAGGGCGTTTGCCCGCCCGCTGCTGCATTGTGCTCTCTTCATCCCCCCCTAGCCGTCAATGGGAGGACGGGCGTGCTGATCGCCCAACTTGTGCGTTCAACCACCAAAGCGGTGGTCACAAGCACAACTTGTGCGAATGGCCACTTGCCCGGGGCTGGCTCTGGGCAACCGTTGCGGAGTGGTTCCCAGTTGAGCGGCTACTTTGCTTTCTTTTGCTTCTTCGCGGCTCGTTTTTCCTTGAGATTCTTTGCGGGGGGTTTCTTTTCCGATTTGCCGCCCTTGTCCTTGCTCGCCACCGGCTCCTCCAGATGTAGTCGCGGACTCCCGCGATTATCCGCCTTCGCGGCCCACTTGCCAACTCCCGGACCGTTCCCCGGCCTCCACGGAAACTGCCAGGCGGTTGGCGGGAGGCGCCAGCGGGCAAACCCAGCGGGGGTCGTAAGAGCAGGACGGGTTGTAGGCGAAGTTGAAGTCGAGCACGAGCCGGTCGCCCTCCATTCCTAGGTCCGCACCCTTCACTGTGTCGAGCAGGTAGCGGCCTGCCCCGTAGGTGGTGTCTCCGCTGGAGGCGTCTCGGAACGGGACGAAGAGTCCCCCGCCGTATGCGTCGAGCCAGTAGAGCTCGAGGGTCAGGGCCTGGCGGCCGAGCTCGAACGTCGCCACGCCGTAGCGTGTGAAACGCATCGGCTGTTCGCCGCTCGTGGGGATGTCATAACTCTGATGCTCGCTGGGGGTGCATTCGGCCAGGACCCTGAAGCGTGGGTCATAGTCGTAGTAGCAGACTTCGCTGAAGTCGTGTCGGTCGGCTTCCGGGATGGGGCTCTGAGGATGAGTTGCGAAGAGCTCGTCGCGCACCTGCCTCCAGCGGCGCCACGCGCTCTCGGGCTCGGTGCCGGCCCTGATCTCGCCATAGAGATCGGCCACCCGCCGCCGATAGCCGAGCAGGGAGAGGACATCCTGGATCGGGGTCTCGTCGGCTTCGGTCATGGCCTGCATCCTGCCCGCTCGGATGTCGATCTGTCGTGTAGCCCGGAAAGGAATTGCGCCGGTCTCAAAGGTCGTCCGGGGGTGGATGGCGCAGGTAGAAGATGCCGAGACACATATTGCAGGCCCCTGCGACGATGAGCAACCCAAAGCCGATTAGCTGAGGCCGGTCGGATAGAAACAAACCCGTGATCGACATCAGGATGATCACTGGACCCAGGATCGTTCCGGCCCAGCTTAAGCGGCGCCTCCCTGCGCTTGTCATGCTGGTCGGCCGTTCAAAGGAGGATTCAGGTTCTTCTCGTCCAATTATCCGCCCGGCGGATACCCGGCACGTCGTCGAAGGCTGAGTCCGCCGACACAATCACCGGTATGTTCCATCACCGAAAACGACAATGCCGGTGTCGACCAAGACCAACTACTCGAAGCGTCCTTGCACGAGCTCGTCGAGTGTGTCCGGAGCCACGTAACGGGAGCGCCGGGCGACTATCGCTCGATAGGCTTGCTCTTTGCTCCCTTCTGGATCAACTCCGAAATGCTCGTCGACGGCCTCTCGTACAAGGGCCGTAACTGATGACTTGCGCCTCTTCGCCTTCCGTTGAAGACGCCGCCTTTGATCCGGCGTCAGAAGGATCTGCAGCCGTTCGCTGTACATACACACAGCCTACACATGTCTTGCGTCGTGGCACCGAGTAGGGCTATAGTGGTCCACGGCGATTCCCGCGCCGAACCCCCGCCCCGGTGCTCACGCCACCGGACTCGATGGGGGCAAAGGGGCTCCGCCTCGGGAGGCTTCGGTCCCACCAGACCGTGAGCCGCAGGTCCAAGGGAGCGTGAGTCTCGGGCCGGCGGTCGCGAGGAGGAAGAGATGACCGAAGACAAAGCCCGTAAGCGCTCGATTCGTACTCGCATGGCCAAGACAGGCGAGAGCTACACCGCGGCGCGCCGCCACGTCGTCAAGCCGGCACAGGAAACTATTGCGCGGGAATCAGTGGACCTAGGCAAGTCCGACGAGTCGATTCTTCGCGGCTCCGGCAAGGCCTGGGAGGAGTGGTTCTCGATCCTCGACGCCTGGGGCGCACAAGAACGCACCCATACGGAGATCGCCCGCTACGTGAACGAGCAACACGAGGTGTCCGGCTGGTGGGCGCAAACGGTCACCGTCGGCTATGAGCGCGGGCGCGGTATGCGAGGTGTCAACGAGCGTGCGAGCGGCTATTACGTGGGAGTGTCAAAGACAATTCCGGTCGGGGTCAACGAGTTGTTCGATGAGTTCACCAACGCCAGGAAACGGAATCGGTGGCTCGAGCCCGGGACGCTTCGCACGCGGACCTCCCAGCCGGGCAAGTCGGCCCGGTTCGATTTCCGAGATGGCGAGGGCCGCGTTCACGTCTATTTCTCGTCCAAGGGCAAGTCGAAGGCGACCGTCCACGTGGACCACGAACGCCTATCCGATGCGGGAGCGGTCGCGGAAATGCGAGCCTTCTGGAAGGAGCGCCTGGCCGAGCTCTCCCACAGGGTCACTCGATAGTTCCCGCACCTGGAGAGGTCGATAGTCAGCCGAGCAGCGTCTGGACAACGTGCATGTGGAACTTCGTGGCGAGCACGAGGTCATCGACGTGTATGCGTTCGTCGACGTTGTGGAAGCCGGAGTGGTAGACGTCGAGCGGGGTCGCGCGGACCGGCCATATCCCGTAAGCGACGGTGCCGAAGCGTTCTCGCATGAAGTGCGAGTCGGTGAAACCTGTCGAGATTACGGGCAGAAGAGTTACCTCGGGTTCGTACTCGGCGAACCACGACGAGCACGCCGCATACAGGGCCGTGTCTATCGGTGCGGCCGTGCCGCCGGTTGGCTCTTCGAGGATCTCAAGCTCGTAGATGACGTCGTCGCCGAGCGCCTCGCGAAGCTCCGCAATAAGCTCGTCGGGGGTGGTGCCCGGTAAGACACGGCAATCGAGCTCGGCCGAGGCCCGGCCGGGGATTACGTTGCGTGCGCTCGACCCGCGCAGCCGTGTCGGCGCGATCGTTGTAGCGAACAGCGCCAGCAGATCGTGACGTGACCGGGGTTCGAGTGCGACGGCGCGCTCGAGGTCGCGCTCGAGGTCGTTCCCGAGTGATCCGATCAGGGTCTCGAGAAGGCGGCGGGTCTCCGGTAGCAGACGCCGTCTGGGCTGGTACCTGCCGATTCGGCCGAGCAGGGTCGCCAGCCGCAGGACCGCGTTGTCGGCTCCACCCGGAATCGACGCGTGGCCTGCGGCACCGATGGCGGTGAGGAGCACCGGAAGAGTTGCTTTCTCCCCGACGTTGATAGGGACCATCACCCGCCCGTCGGTGAGCTCTTGACGAATCCCCCCTCCCTCGTCGATCGAGAAATCGGACCCGATCTCGGGACGCTCATCGCGCAGCCATTTGAGCCCGACCTCGTCGCAGCCGTCCTCCTCGTCTGCCTGTGCAACGAACCAGAGGTCCCCACGCGGTTTGAAGCCACCGCGCGCGAGCAGGGCCATCGTGACGGCGCGCGTGGCGGTCTCGTTCTTCATGTCGGTCGCGCCGCGGCCCCACATGAAGCCGTCGTCGTCTAGGTGCCCTCCGAATGGCGGATGGGTCCAGTTGGGCTCCTCGGCGGGCACGACGTCGGTGTGCCCTAAGAGTGTCAGCGTCGGCCCCTTACCGGCGCCTGGGATCTTGGCGACGAGATTAGCGCGCTTGGGGTCGCGCGCCACCAGCTCGCAATCGATGCCGGCGCGCTCGAGGTACTGCTCGAGAAGCTCGGCCGCGGGCGTCTCGTTGCCGGGGGGATTGGAGGTGTCTACACGCAGGAGGTCGCGCAGGAGCGCGACCGCCTCGGACCGGATGACGTCGTCGGAGTAACTGATCACGACCTGACCTTCTCACGCAGGGATGCTGATCGCCGACTGGTTCAGCCGACGCGTAGCAGGGCCTCCTACCTTGGCTCCATGAAGGGCCAGTGGGACCAAGTGCGCAGGATCGCAGCCGTGTGCTTCTCCTCGTAGTCGAGGTGCGCTAGGAGGTCGGCCGCGAGTTGATTGAGTGCGGCCACCAGCCGGTCGCGCTGCTCGGGCGAGTCGCACGCTGCCAACTGAGCGGCTGCACCATCGACCTCGTCGAGGAGCCCCGCCACGTTCTCGTGGTCGGCCTCGAGCTTGTCCACCACCGGGTTCATGGCTGGGTCCGCAGCGCGCAGTGCCGGAAACCACGCCTGGGACTCCAGCGAGTGGTGTGAGTGCACGAAGCGACAGTAGTGAAGACAGTTGACACGCAGTTGCCACAGGGGCCCATTGGCGGCCAGCGACTCGATGCCGGCTTGTATCTCGGGAGCCGAAAGGCCCGCCGGGATCTGCTCCGCCATACGGCGTACGGTGGCCAGGTCGCGCCGGATCAGATCATGCACCCACCTGAGTTCGCCGACAAGCGCGTCACCTCTTGTTGTGGGCGCGCTTTCATTCATGGCCGGGTCCTTCTCGTTGCCCATGGAGCTCGGTGATGAGTCGCTTGGGTGCGACCTCCCGATAGGCATCGGCGAGGATCTCAGCAATTTCCTCCCAATCGGGATCACGGTCGAGGTAGACGCCCAACCAGCCGCGCCCGCCGACGTAGGGCGGGCGGAAGAACTTCTCCGGGTCGGCGGCCACGAGTTCCTCCTGAGTACCCTCGGGGGCCGCGCACCAGAGAGCCACGCGGTTGTCGTGATGATGGTTCGCGTAGGTTACGAACAGCTTCTTGTCGCGCACGAACCATGCCGGCTCTCCGTGACTGACGCGTTCGGTCGTTTCCGGAAGGTTCAGGCACAAGGGCCGCAGGCGCTCCAAGGGATCTTCCATCTACCTAACTCTACGGCCGGTTCTGGTGGCGGCGGGAAGAATCCCTGAGGTAAAGTGTGAGTGCGGCCAGCGTGCAACCGAGGGTGTTGAAGAGCAGGTCGAACCCTGTGTTGACGAAACCGCCAACTTGAGAGTCGTGATCAATCCGAGTAACGAGGAACTCCAAGGCCTCGTTTATCGCTCCGAAGCCGAGGCCTCCGAGCAACGCAAGGACGGAGCGTGCAACTCTTCGATCTCCCATAACCATCTCGCCGAGTACGTCCCAACATGCGGTCGTGGCGAATCCGAAACCGAACGCGTGCACTACCTGATCGAAGCGCAGAATGCCGGGAAGATCGAACCGGTAGAGCACATCTCCGCCCACGCTCAGCAGCCCACCCGCCAGGTGCGCCACCCCCCACAATGAGAGCCCCCAAAGTGTCATCGGTCCCAGCCGAAAATGTGAATAGGTCGCGGCGACCACGGCAAACGCCAGCACCATGAACACGGCGTAGAAAATCGTCTGGTCGAGGCCCGATGCCAGCCCGAACGCCACAAAGGCGACCAGGTATCCGACGGACACGACGCAGAGTATCGGGTGCTCGGTTAGAAGTCGCTTCAACGGCCTCCCTCGGTGAGCGCAGTCGAGAACTGACCATATTGGTCGGCACCGATTCTGCTTGCGCCATTCCCTTGCTAACTGTCAGGCATTGCCTCTCCGTGCCGCCCGGGGGAGTTGACAGGATACCCTAGTAGGGTATGGTATAGACAAAAAGAGACGGAAGGAGCTAGGTGATGAGTACGAGCACCGAGAAGAGGACCGGATGAGCGCTCCGGTCAGACTCGCCGCTTTCGCGGCGGTGCTTGTCCTCGTTTTCGGCGGTGCCGCGCTGGCCGGCGCAGCGATCGACCCGACTGAGTGGGAGCGACCCGCCATGCCGCAGCACGGCGGCAATGAAAGCGGCCACGAAATCGCAGAAGATGCTCCCGGCTCAGCCGAGCCTTCGCACGAGGGTCCCGAAGCGGTCGGTGGGCTGGCCGTCAGTGAGTCCGGTTACACCCTGACGCCCGATCGAACTTTCTTCGAGCCTGGCGAACCGGCCAGCTTCTCGTTCGTGATCAGTGACGACCGGGGACGACCTGTGCATAATGAGTTCGAGCTCGAACACGAGCGGGAGATGCACCTCATCGTCGTTCGCCGCGATACCGCGGTCTACGAGCACCTCCACCCTCGACGAGACGAGGATGGCACCTGGTCCGTGCCGATCTCGCTGCCGAACCCCGGCGTCTACCGTGCCTACGCGGATTTCAAGACGGATGGGACTCGCCGTACACTCGCGACCGACCTCTTCGTGACGGGCGACTTCCGGCCCGAGCCGCTGCCCGCACCCACCAGCAACCAGACGGACGGCAACTACCGGGTGGACTTGAGTGCCGGCAGCGTGGTGGCGGGGAGCGAAAGTGAGCTGCCCTTCGCCGTTTCGGCAGGGGGTCGGCCGGTCAGGGATCTCGAGGACTACCTCGGCGCCAAGGGTCATCTCGTCGCGCTGCGAGAAGGCGACCTTGCCTACTTACACGTACATCCGATCCCAAGTACGGGGCGCGTATCGGCTGTGGGCGACGCTGATGAGGAGAGCCACAGCGACGAGCACTCCGGCGGTTCAGAGACGGATGCCAACAAGATCTCCTTCGCTGCGACCTTTCCGAGCGATGCTCGCTATCGACTGTTTCTGCAGTTCAAGAGCGAGGGCGTGGTCCATACTGTGGCCTTCACCCTGGAGGTAGCGCGATGAGCGTAGATGCATCCCGAACCGAGCGTCTCGAGCTGCCGGTCGAGGGCATGACGTGCTCCTCCTGCGCCAATCGCATCGAGAGCAAGCTCAACCAGGTCGACGGGGTTAAGGCAACCGTCAACTATGCGACCGAGCGCGCCGCGGTTGAGTTCGATGCAGGCAAGGTCAACACCGGGGACCTATTGGCGGCGGTCGAGGCTGCCGGCTACAGTGCCAAGCTCCCAGAGCAAAAGACCGACGGAGAGGCGGGTGAGAGCGACGCCGACCGGCATGTGCGCGACCTCCGTTTCCGACTGATCGGTGCGGCCCTGTTATCGCTCCCGGTTCTGCTCTTGTCCATGGTTCCGGCCCTGCAGTTCGACTATTGGCAGTGGCTTTCCCTGAACCTCGCCACCCCGGTTGTCTTCTGGGCCGGTTGGCCCTTCCACCGAGCTGCGTGGCGGAACCTCAAGCACGGCAACGCAACCATGGACACTCTGATCAGCGTGGGGACGCTGGCTGCGTGGGGTTGGTCGGTGGCGGCACTGTTTTTTCTGGGAGCCGGTATGCCGGGCATCAAGATGCCCATGGAGCTGGTGCTCGATCGGGGCTCTGGCACGGGCCACATCTATCTCGAGGTGGCTGGTGCCGTCATCACCTTCATTCTGGCGGGGCGCTTCTTCGAGGCGCGCGCCAAGCGGCGCGCCGGAGCGGCGCTCGAGGCCCTGCTGGAGCTCGGAGCCAAGGATGTGGCGATCCTCGCCGCCGACGGGTCAGAGCGGCGCGTTCCCGTCGACCGGCTTCAGGTCGGTGAGAGGTTCATCGTCCGGCCGGGCGAGAAGGTGGCAACTGATGGCGTCGTCGTTGAAGGTATCTCGGCCGTGGATCAATCTCTGCTCACCGGTGAGTCGGTACCCGTGGAGAAGCGACCGCAGGACGATGTAGTGGGAGGGACGGTCAACGCAGGTGGTCGTCTCGTAGTCGAGGCGACCCGCGTCGGTGCAGACACCGCACTCGCACAGATTGGTCGCCTGGTAACGGCCGCACAGACCGGCAAGGCCCCTGTCCAGAGGTTGGCCGATCGCATCTCAGGAGTGTTCGTGCCGGTCGTCATCGTGTTGGCCACCGCCACGCTGGGATTCTGGCTCGGTGACGGCACGGGCGCGGCGTTTGCGTTCGCGACCGGGGTCTCGGTGCTCATCATTGCCTGCCCCTGCGCACTGGGTCTCGCCACGCCGACCGCGCTGCTGGTCGGCACCGGCCGGGGCGCGCAACTCGGCATCCTGATCAAGGGTCCTGAAGTGCTCGAGTCGACTCGCAGGGTGGACACCGTGGTGCTCGACAAGACGGGGACGGTCACCACCGGTGAGATGGCTCTGGTCGGCATGACCGTTGCCCGAGGGTGGGACCGTGCCGAGGCGCTGAGACTCGCCGGAGCCCTGGAGCATGCCTCCGAGCATCCGATAGCCCGGGCAATCGCCGCCGCGGCACAGGCCGAAGGCGAGCTCTCAGAGGTCCGGGACTTCAGAAACCACGAGGGACTGGGCGTATCCGGAAGAGTCGAGGAGCACGACGTGATGGTCGGGCGTCCCTCGCTTCTGGCCGCGAGGGACATCGATTTGTCGCCCGAGCTCGCTGCCGCCCGCGAGCGCGTCGAGCAGCAAGGACAGACCGCGATCGCAGCCGCCTGGGATGGTGAGGCACGCGCGCTGTTCGCGGTCGCGGACACCGTCAAGGCGACCAGTGCCGAAGCGGTTGTCCGCTTGAAGGCACTGGGACTGCACCCGGTGCTCCTCACCGGCGACAACGAAGTCACTGCAAGAGCGGTCGCCGAGCGCGTCGGTATCGACGAGATCATTGCCGAGGTGCTTCCGGCCGAGAAGGTCGCGGTGATCCGCCGCCTGCAAGAGGAAGGGCGAGTGGTCGCGATGGTGGGGGACGGTGTCAATGACGCCCCCGCGCTGGCGCAAGCGGATCTCGGCCTGGCCATCGGGACCGGAACCGACGTGGCGATGGAGGCTTCGGATCTGACCCTCGTCTCGGGCGACTTGCGGGCAGCAGCGGACGCGA
>JALZJN010000262.1 GCA_030859735.1 Actinomycetota bacterium | reverse complement strand
GTTGACGAGGGGAACTCCGACATGAGGTTCCAACAGGAGATTGATGGAGATCATGCCGAGCTCGTCCCTGTAGCTGCGAGCCCTGCGGGCCTCGTGCTGGCGTGAGGCCAGGCCCCGGTGCTGCTCGGCTTCCAGGACCACCTTTCGAGATTTCTCCCTGAGCATCTGGAAGGACTCCTCCTGGGCCGCCTTCAGGAGCTTTGTCGAGGAGCCGGGGGAGGCCTGCTCGGCCCTGGCAATCTCGGACGCCTGGTCCACGGAGAGCTCGCCCGACTTGAACGCCTCTCTGACCTCGTCGGCCGCCTTCAAGCAGTTTCCGGTGTCCACGACGGCCTTGGCCCTGCCCACCGAGACCCCGTCGCGCGGGCCACCTCTGAGGCGTCCTCGAGCCTTCGTGCCAGCACGGTGGTGCCGTAGGCGGTGAGCTTCTCCGCCCGGGCGTAGAGGGCGAGCTGCTCCCTGGCCGCCTGGACACTCAGCAGCTCGGGCTCGAGATCGGCGTTGGCCTTCTCCAGCCAGGTGACCGCTTCTTTTATGTCACCGAATCCCATAGGTGTAACTATGACGGAGGGCTACGACAAAAGGGGTCCCGGAAAGGACCTTGCGAGCAAATTGCTCAAGATTCTTTCTGTTGTTGAACGATTCGCAACGGGTGGCCGGGGGGTTGGAGGCGTCGGCGGCCCGACGTTACTCGAATGGGAGCGGCACCACCCTAGTTCGCCAGAAACGAGAGGTGCACCTGCCGACGGGGGTTGTCCTGGTTGAGATCGACGAGCACGACGCTCTGCCACGTGCCCAGCTGCATGGCACCCGCGACTACCGGAATCGTCACCGAGGGAGACACGAACGCGGGAAGCACATGATCCGCGCCGTGACCCGGGGAGCCGTGGCTGTGGACATAGGTCTGCTCGCGTGGCAACAACCGGTTCAAGGCCTGCTCCAGATCCTCCTCCGACCCCGAGCCGGTCTCGATCACCGCCACGCCCGCGGTGGCGTGCGGCACGAAGACATTGAGAAGGCCGTCGCCACCGGCCTCTGACACAAAACGCTCGAGCTCGGAGGTGACATCGACGAACTTCGAAGTCGAAGTCTTCAACGACAGAGTGTGGGTGTTCATCTGTATCCCAGCGCCTCCATGGTCGGTGTGATAAGCGGCATGATCGAGGCTATCTGTTCGGGATTCTCGCGTCTCCACTTGCCGGTTTCGGGAGGAGTAACGGTGTTTATCGGCACGGCCACCCGGGCCCGGACGGCAGCTCTGAGCCGGCCGTTGAAGTCGAGCCCGAGAAACTCGCTCATGCGCTGCATCTCATCTTCGGGACTCTCGATAAGCCTCTCATAGCGCATTCCGATCCAGCGCGATTCCCCCAGTACGGACAGCTCACCCAGTGCACTCTCATTGCAGCTCTTCCACTGCTTCGCACACACGGTTTCGAGTGGTCCGCTGCTATCTTCCTTCCAGCCGGGATAGAGCACGAACTTCCACCAGTTGGGGTCGGTGCCGGGAATGGAGTGGGGTGCCGGAAGCCGGTAGGTTCGGTAGCGGGGCGTGCGCCAGGCATTGATCAGCGAGTTGACGTTGTCGCGGCCGTCGCGCTGCAGGAACACGAAACGGGCGTCGGGAAACAGGGCATCCACAAAACCCACTCTCAAAGAGTTTCGGGGCGTCTTGTCCACCAGGCGCTTGCGCGGACCTGCGGTGAGAAGGAACTGCGTGCGGATCCGGGAGGCGGCTCGTGGAGTGAGATCCGAAGCGCCCAGGGCGTTTGATTCCCACTGTCTCAGAGCAGGATGGTAATCGGCCTCCCAGACCTCGTGTGCTTCGCCGGGCCAGTGCGCGAGCTGCGAGGAATCCCGGAGGATCGCATAGAGAAGAGAGGTCCCGGAGCGCGGCGCCCCGATGATGAATATGGGCTCGCGCAGCCGCCGGCCCAGAACCAGTGCAGGCAGGTGCGACGCCTGGCGCAATCGAAATATCGATCGGATGAGGCGCAGCTTGAGCGAAGGGTGGAAGTCCGTGCGCAGACTCCTGCGCAGCTCACGAGATCTTTGACTCACTGCCGGCTTCCGCGCTTGAATGCTCGAGACTTGATCCGGTCCCACACAAACCGCTCCTCGGCATCGAGACCCAGAGCCCATAAGACGAGCACGTAGACAACGGCGGCGAGAAACACTCCGGTGAGCTCGGCCCCCATGCCCTCGAAGGGGACGAGCTTCCACAGGAGCAGCACCAGCACGCCCGCCAGCGCCGCCCCCACCGGCTTGAAGGTCGAACGACCGAACGGCTGCACACCAACCAACAGCTTGGCCTCGATCACGCGCGCGCTGTTGACAAGAGCAGTCACACCCGCGTCCACCCACGCCATCGCCACCAGCCCGTGCTCCGGGACGAACAGCATTCCTCCGAGCGCATAGAGAGCAACCGCCACCAGTGAGTTAGCGAAGTTCACGCCCGGCCTCCCCGTCATGGAAAGCACATAACCCGTCGGGCCCGTCCCCGAATAGAAAAGATTGCCGAGGGCCACTATCGCCACCAGGGGCGCCGCGTCCAGAACCTTGGATCCTCCATAGATGGTCACGAACAGGTCGGGCTCCACGATCAACGCGCCGTAGACGGGGAACGAGAACGTAACCACCCAACGCGTGATGGTCTTGTATAGCGAATCGAGCCGGGCGACTTCGCCTCTCTCGTAGAGGTCCGAGACGACCGGAGCCCATATATTGACCAATCCGCTCAGGAACACTCCGCCGGGTCCCTGTAGTGCGAGGGCGACGGCGAATAACCCCACGTCCCTGTTGTCGGACACGATGCCGAGGACAATTATGCCTAGGCCCAGCGACTGAATTCCGAGCAGCGAAGAGCCTGCCTGGGGAAGCGCAAAGCGCACCATCGCGCCTGCCGAGGAGCGCGGCGAGGCTTGTCTCTCCTGAGTGCTGGGCATTCGCCGCCAGTACCACAGTGCGCTGATTGCACCCACGGCCATGCTCGCCGACAAGGTGGCCACAGCGCCGGCGACCTCGATTCCTGCGAGCAACAGAGCGACTCCCAGAACGAAACGCGCCGCCGGCTGAACGATGTTTCCCGATATGACCGAAGGCACCATGGTCTTGTACGCCTGCGTGCAATACCGGAGAACCTGCATGTAGGCGAAAGCAGGCACATAAATTGCCCCGATGCGAATCAGCGTCGCAAACTCATCGGCCTGAGAAGCTTCGTCTCCGCGCGCAAACGCTGCCGCTATGGGACCGGCGAGCGCGATGAGCGCCATGAAGATCAGGGCCGAGGCCACGGTCGTTCCCCATAACCCGATGCGGGCGGCTCCCCTTACCCCTCCGTGATCCTTGTTCGCGCGGGCTCGGGCGATGAATCGCATGGAGGCATAGTTGAATCCGGCGAGCCCCAGCTGGCCGCCGATTGCGAGGACGCGTGCAATCTGACTGTAGAGACCGAAACCCGCGGGCCCCAGTACGCGCGTCGCTACGGCCGAGAAGAGAAACGAGAGGCCGCGCTGCGAGACCTGTCCGATGATCTGGACGGCGCCGCCGCGGGCGACCGTCTTGACATCCTCGGTCGCCTCCAGAGACAGCGACCCCTTCTCGCTAGGCTCGGCCCGGTGCGCCACCTAGGGTGCCCTCAGGCCGCGCACTCTCTGCCCTCGCGCCCGGCCCCCATGTCGCTCTGTGCCACAAAAGGTGCGCAATCCGGCCCTTGTGCAGCTTAGAGGCACGCAGGGGCCGGGCGTCTGGGGGCCGCCTTCGGCTCCCCTCATCGAGCGCGGCCCGAGCGCCACGGCAGCAGGGGGCGGCGCGCCTCCATGCCTGCAGCCAGGGCGACGCCCAACAACAGCGACACGACGAGTGTGTAGACGGGCTCGACGTAGAGGCTCAGGATCATTCCGTGAGCGGCCACGGTGACCACGGCAGCGGCAACACAGGAGGCGAAGACTCGCTCGGTGCCTTCGGCGGTACGCGCGGCGGTACGCGCGTGGAGCCAGGCCCCCGCATAGATTGCAATCAACAGCAGGGCCCCCACCACTCCCGTCCTGTAGACATAGTTGAGATAGGTGGAGTGTGTCCCCGCGCTGGGAATGTAGCGGCCCAATCGGTGCGAGGTGCCGCCTTCTCCTCGAGCGGTCTCGGTGCCGTAACCGGTCAGAAAATAGATGTTCCCGCGGCTCACCCTTTCGACGGTGTCGGTGTACAGGACCTCGCGAGTATTGACGCTGCCCTCTGCTTCACCGCGCGCGCTGAGGGGGTCCACTCCATACTTGACCAGGAACAGGCCGGAGATGACCAGAGCCGCCGCGCCCAGCACCGCAGCGGCTTGCAGCTTTCGTCGCAAGGGAATCGACCCGTCGATCGCCAGATAGATCACTCCGATAAGCAGCGCCAACCATGAACCACGGGCAAGGGAGAAAGCTGCGCCAAAGAGACAGGCTGTGACTGCGAGCCAACCGAACATGCGCCGTCGATCCACCGCCGTCCACGCCGCGTAGAGGCCGAGCGGAAACAGCGCCGCGCACACTCCTGCGTAGGTCAGCGAGTTGCGAGGAAAGCTTCTCATGCGGGGAACGTTGTTCGCCGGTGCAAGTCCAGCGTTGTCGTAGATCAGTTGCACGCCCACACCCGAGAGCTCATCTTCCAGAGGTCTTGCAGAACCCTCGAAGCTCACCATGAGGCTCTTGCGCCATGCCTGGAACTTCGGCTTGAAGACTTCGAACGGTGGCAGCCCGGGATTCTCTCGGCCAACCCCCTTCAACGCCCGGCGCAGGTCCGGAGCGCCGGCTTTGCTCGAGCGCACGTACTTGATCATCTCGAGACTGTTCGTGAAGGCGTCCACCCCATAGGCGGACTCAACGCGATCCGCGACACTTGAATCCTTGAGCTCCTGAACGGGCACGCCGATCCATTCCAGAAACACCGCCACCGACAAGAACACCACGAAGGCGAGCAGACCTGAAGCGACTCGCCGGCGGGACTCTTGGTCCTGCAAGGAGTCGACCGCCATCAAGAGAGTTGCGCTGATGAGCAACTGGACGACGAACAGCAGCGCAAAGTGCTTGAAGTCGGCGCTCACGATCGCGAGGACGCCGAGGCCCGTCCATGCGGCCAGCGCCACCGACAGCCAGACGAAGCGCCCCCCTCGCGGCATTCGGCGCTGCCGCAGCAGAGATACGCCCCACCTTGCACAGACTGCGGCCCAGCCGACCAGCACCAGCATCGGCAACATGTCCACCAGCCAACCGGCAACACCCATGAAGAGCGGAGCAACGAGCGCGGCCGGCAACGGCAGAACGAGCGCCACGGTCACGGCGGCGATCATGAACAGCCACAGAGCCAAGATCCCTTGTCCCAGAGCCCAACACAGGACACCGGCCACGATCAGTCCCAGGGCGGCCCTCCCCCCCAGGCTCGGAGCCACCTTCGGCCGCCCCCCCGTAGGCTCGATCGAGCTGTCGTCGCCCGAGTCGAGTGGCTCCCGCTGTCTGAGCGACCTCACGAACGACGTCTCGCCGCCGGCGCCAGGACTGCGCACAAAACCCCCACGACGGCCCACGCGTAGAGCGAAGAGAAGGGGATCCTCACGACGGCGAGAGCGGCCGCGCCGGCCAGCCCCAGTGCCACAAGGGAGAACGCAGGAACCAGGCCCAAGAGCTCGGCGAAGCTCGAGCCGGGAAGCACCCAGCGGGCCATCAGGTAGCCGGGAATCAGGAGCGCGATCAGCCCCACTAAGACGGGCGCGAGGTGCATCACTCCGGCCGCAGGCACGTCGGGAGGGGCCACCGGCCCTGTTGAGTCGAAGAGTCCCTGCTGAGAGACAACGAGGATTTCGGCGTTCTCGGACGCGGGAACATCGGTGCCGGCGGCGAGATCGGTGTTGCGGCCCTCGAGGTTGAAGGCCCGGGAGACAACGACCACAGGCTCTGGGGCGCCGCCGGAAATCATGCGCTCGGCGTCCTCCAGCGACGCTTGCGACAGCTCCTCGAAATTGGGGGCGGGCCCACTCGAAGGCTCGCCGGCCAGGTAAGAGTCGAGGGGGCCGAGATATACATGGGCGCGATCGTGCTGGCCGAGGGCGACACCGAAGCGGGAGACGTTCGCGACGAGCTTGAGCCAGCCGTAGGCGCGTACCGCCTCGGGCGCTTCGGTGTCGGTCACGAACACCACCGAACGGTCCTCCTCTCCCTCCAGGTGTGCTCGCACTAGATTCAGCTCGTCGATCTCGTCCGGGGAGATCCACGCCTGCTCGATATCATTCCAAGAAACCTGGGCGAAGCCCGTCGAGAAGTTCGTCGCCACGATCACCACCGGTACCGCCAGACCCAAGAGCGCTAGTCGATAGATTCCGCCGCGCCCCGCGGTCGCAATGAACCAGCGGGCCGCAAAGAAGACACCCACTCCGACCAACAGGAGCCACGCAACCGTCGTGTTGAGGAATCGGTAGTAGGGGTAGGCGACCCCGAGGACGAACCCCAACGCGCCCACCAGAGGAAGCAGCCACACCAGGGCCGGGCGAGTGAGCTCGTCGTCGATGGCCCTCTTACCGGTCGCCAGCAAACCCGCGACCCCGAGGAGCAGCAGTGGGAGGTTGAACGTGGGGCGCAGCGCCCGCAGCCAGCCGCTCATCCTCTTGAGGAAGAAGCTGCTGTCGGCCGGAGGAGGGACCGCCGCCTCGCCCAGGGCCGCCGACGGCCCCCAGATGCCGACCTTCCACACCGCGTAGAGGGCGACCACGGCGACGAACGCCACGGCGAGCATGGCCCCGTCGTCGCGGATCACCGATGGCAGGTCGAAGCGCCTGACGACCAGACGGACGGCCGACATCGCGCCCAGTACTCCGCAGAAGATCACGAGAGTGGTCGGATGAGCGAGTCCGGCAGCCAGCAGGAGGAGGAACAGACCGATGCGAGCCGGCCACGAGCGGGCCGCCGGCTGGAGCAAGTACAGGGCGCAGGAGAGAAAGGTCAGCGTCAGCACGTTGTCGAGATAGCCGCCAAACGGCGGTGTCGGCAGCAGGCTGGCTGAGCCGAAAGCAACGGCATGGAAGATCAGCGGGTCTCGCCGATGGCGGTAGGCGAACCCGGCCAGCAGCAGCGGGACCACCACCCGCAGTCCCACGGCGAGCCACACCGTCGGCGTCAGCGGCCCCACCGAAGCCACGTGGCGCATGAAACCGGCGATCACCGGCGTGACGACGCGATACCCCCCCACCAGCATCTGTTGTGGCCCCTCGACTTCGAGGAGCGTGGCGGGCACGTCCGAGATGAGGGCCTCGGTCCTCCACGCGTAAAACGCCGGGTCATCGGCGGGCGCCGGCCGGCCGGGATTGGTGAAGAAGGTCCAGCCAAACAGGGCGATCAGTATGGCCGCCGTGGCGCAGAACGCGAGGGGGTGGCCCAGGAGGCGGTTTGGCAGCGGTTCCTCGGCGCGCTCACGAACGCGAGCCCGGCGCCCTCCCAGGGTTGTAGTCATTGATCTCGCATCCTAACTTTTGCCGGGCCTAGAGGGCCGAGTGGTGGGGAGGTGACCATATAGAGCATCTGACCACCACTCGGCATCTCAGCAGGGGTTTTGGCGTTCCAGCAGCCTCGACGGGACGGCCAGCTCGAAGAGCCGGTCCCTCGCCTCGAACACCCCGGCCCCCGACACCAGCATGTCCGGACGCCGGGTGTTGTCGCGCAGCTCGTAGGCACCCAGCCAGCGCGCCACCGTCGCCACGCTCACGCCCTGCTCGGCCAGCTCGTCGTCGTCCAGAAACACCTCGGTGGGCCACACCGCCTGGGTGATGGGGCCGAAGGCGTCGTCGAGGTCCCGTTCGACCTCTCCCGGATCGATCCCGTAGGCGTCGATGTCGGAGGCGTCGGGCTGCTGCCCGTGGTCGGCCGTCACCACCACCACGTAGTTGCCGCGTCCCACTCGTTCGTCGAGGAACTCGATCGTGGACCCCAGCTCCCGGTCCGAGGCAACCAGCGCTTGACGGACCTCATCGGAGGCCATGTTGAAGTAGTGCCCAAGGCGGTCGATCTGCTTGAAGTTGGTGAACAAGAGATCGGTGAGCGAATCCGAGCCGTAGCCGTCGAGGGCGATCATGCGCCTCAGCGCCCGCCCGTGGTAGGCCACGAAAGCAGGGGACTCCTCCACGCGATCGGGCTCGTCGAAGGCTTCGACCGAGCCCCACGCTCCGTCGTTGGAGCCGTCGGCACGGTCGAGCCGCTCGATGTCGTCCTGCAGACCCGGGGTCGTCACCACGGAGTCCGGGAGCCGGTAATGGGCCGGGTTGGTGATCCAGTCGTTGGTCTTGACGTTCAGCCACAGAGCGTCGTCGCGGTCCCCGTCCGGGCGCTCGGCCCCCTTGCCGATCATGCCGAGATGCCAGGGCTCGTATCCCACCATCCCGATGAGAGCCCGGTTGCCGTGGCGCTCGTCCCACAGCTCCGCGAGCGTGGGCACCCGCAGGAAGCGTGATGTCTCCCCATGGACGAAGACGTCCCCGACGTCGCCGTCCTCGTAGCGCACGGGGATTCCGGTGATGCCGCTCTTGTCCGGATAGATGCCGGCCCCCAGAGTCGTGTGCACCGACGGAGTGACCGAAGGCGACGATCCCACCGTGGCGTTGCTGTAGGACACTCCCCCCTGCATGAGCTCTCTCAGGCGAGGCCACGCCTGCGGCCACTGCCTGAGCGTGTTCCATCCGCCCCCGTCCCACACGATCGTGAGTACCAGCTTGGGAGGGGCCGTCCCCTCAGAGATGGGCTCGGAGAGCGGCTTGCCGTCGAAGCGGCCCGTCTCACGAAAGCGCATGAAGTTCGAGAGTGTGGGGGCGACGTCGGCCATCGTGGCGGGACGTTCGACGGTGCCGAGCGCGGGCACCACGCCGGGCCCATAGAACACCAAGGGGACGTCCTGCAGGTAGGGCCAGGGCCCGGAGTGGCTCCAGCCGGAGCCCCCGGAAGCCATGTAGGCGGGGGTCCGGGGCAGGAGCGCGATCTGCCCCGAGCGCGGCGCGTGGTAGCCGCGGCGGGTCCGCTCCAACCATTCCTTGGGCAGCGCGCAGAGCTGCTGCTCGAACGACGCCACGGGGGGGGCAGGAGTGAGATCGCCGAACAGAAAGGTGCTCAGGCCCAGGACCGCCGCCGCCACCGCCAGCAGGACGGCGGGGGCCACTCCGGGGCGCCCCTTCCTCACCTCGTGGGCGCAGGGGACAGAAGGGCAGCCCGCCGGAACCACAGCGAGATTCCTCCCACCCCGATCAGAAAAACGACACCCATGCCCACGATCAGAGCACCTTGGGAGTCCTGGTCCCACAGCAGCTTCATGGCGCCGGCGGCCACGACCCAGGCAAGGTTGTAGGCGATGTCATAGAGCGAGAAAGCCCGGCCCCGAAAACCGTCCTCGAGGGCCTCCTGCACCATGCTGTCCAGAGAGATCTTGGCGAGAAAGAAGCCGTAGCCCAGAAAAAAGGTCAGGAGTCCCAGCGCGACCCTCGACTGGAACGCACCGAGGACGCTTACGGCCGCGCCCAGCAGGACCGATGCTCCGATCACAACTCTCCCGGGCGAGCGCGCCAGCGCCCCCGCCTTGGCCGCGCTGACGTAGCCGAGCACCGCCCCCAACGCCCCCGCACCGCCCGTGATGACCAGGACGAGCAGGTCGGTGGACACGAGCTCTCGCGCCACGAAGCCGATGCCGACCAGGGAGTAGCTCCACAGCAGCCGCAGCCAGAAGTAGGTGAGGATCGAGGCCGCGGCCCGGGGCGTACGGGCGACCTCGCGGAGCCCCGCGCCGATGCGGCCCAAAACACCGGCCAGCTCCTCCACGAAAGAGGCCTCAGAGCGCGCCTCGCCGGCCCGTTTTATGCCCAGGGCAAACACGGCGCCTACACCGTAGATAAGTGCCCCGACGATGACGACGGGCTCTACCGCCACAAACCTGGTGGCGAGAAAACCGGCCCCACCCCCCGCAAGCTGGAACATCGCACCGCCGAGCTGAGAGACCGCGTTGGCCTCTACCAACGAAGACCCCTCCACGGTCTCGGGCAGTGCGGCCGACTTCGTGGCCAGCACGATGCGAGTCGAAGTCAGCGTCAGCAGGAAAGCCACGAACAGAGCGAGGTCGCCGGCCGCCCCGGTGCCGACCAGACCGATCAAGAGCACCACCACGGCCCTCAGCCCGTTGGCCACGAACAAGAGGCGGCGGCGGTCCCAACGGTCGATGACCACGCCCAGAAACGGGCTCAGGACCGTGTAGGGCACGAAGATGTAGAGCGCGATCCGAAGCAGCTCATCGGGCGACTTGGCGCCCTCGAGATCGAAACCTCGCTGGCCCCCGAACACGATGAACTTGGCGAGTGCTGCCTGAACGATGCCGTCGCCCGCCTGGGCCATCCACTGGGTCCCCATCAAGAGCCCGAAGTCCCGCCGCCCGAGCAGCAGCGCCAGGCCGCGACGGATCATTCCCATCGGCTTCGGGTCTCGCCGATCAAGAGATCGCCGGCCTCGTAGGCCCCCTCACCGAAGGAGGCGATGCGCTCGGGCGTAAGCGACTGCAGGTACTCGGTCGAGAACGCGCCGGCGAAAACAACGTCATCGAGCCGCTCCTCGGGCACGCCGGAGGCCCCTGCAGCGCCCCGGGGAATGTTGTCGCCCACTGTGTAGGTGCCGAGGAACCGAGCCACGTCCGAGAGTTTCACACTCCGGCGAGATACGACGTCTCGGTCGATGAAGAAGTCCACGGTCGTGATCTTCTCGATCAGCCCGTCTCCGAAGCGCTCCTCGACGTCACGTTTCAGCTCCTCGATCGAGATCCTCCACCCGCCGAAGTGCTCGGGCAGCGGTTCCTGGCCGTGGTCGGCGCTCAGAGCCAAGACGTAGCGACCCTCGCCGACCTGCTTGTCGAGTGTCTGTTTGATGCGGGCGATTTGGCGGTCCACCTCGACCAGCACATCGGCCTCCTCCGCCGACAGCATGTTCCAGGCGTGTCCTGCGAAATCGGGCATCTTGAGCTCGAGCCAGAAGAGGTCCGAGATGTCGTCGATGCCCAGGCCTTCACGACGGATGATGTCGATCACCGCGTCGCCGTTGAAACGCACGAACGCGGGCGTCCCCGGTCGCCACAACAGCTCGGGATCACGCACCTCTTCGAGCGTGTGCCCGAGCCAGCGCCCGTCCTC
>JALZJN010000092.1 GCA_030859735.1 Actinomycetota bacterium | reverse complement strand
CTCGACGTAGCCAATGATGACGCTGCGTTCTTCCCCGGACTTCCGCCCGATGGTCGTGAGACGCAGCGCACCCCAGCCGCGCTTGTTCGACGTGGTCCACAGGAAGCGGCCGCCACTGAGTCGGTAGAGCGCTCGATGAGCGCGCCAAGCCGTGTGCACGAACCACCGGGGCGGGACTCTCGGCGGTCGGGGTGCCACTGTGTTCATGGCTGTTTTCCTCCCGGGAGGGGCGCTATCGGCACCTCGGAAGGCGCGGCGCCTGACGATTCTGAAGACCAATCGAGCAACGGCGATCGGGGCTTCGGACACGATTCACCCCTCCCATAGTCCAGCCGGGGGACGACCAAGTGCGCGTATGCGCCGATGCTCGAATAGCTCGGCTACCTGGCGGCGAACGGGTTCTCGAACTACATCACCTCGGGGCGCGGGCGTGACTTCATGCGGCCGACGTTTCGGGCGTTCGCCTGTTTGCGTACCCCGCGTCACCCCCCAGGGCGGCATCGTCCTAGACTTTCGGCGAATACGCTCCGGGTGATGGCCCTTTTTCGGCTTCTCCGCCACGCTGCGCTCGGCACCGCGCGGGCGATCCGCGTGATCGAGGAGCTGTTCGTGTGAGGCTGGTCGGGGAGCGGGTGGTCCTGCGGCTTGCGCGCCCGGAGGACGCCGATGCTCTTGCCCAGGGCTTCGCCGACGACCCGACCCTGGGTGCGATGCTCGGCATCGAGCCCGACCACGAGAACGCCGAGTGGTTGCGCAGCACGTTCCCCGAGGATGGCCAGAACGGCGAGGAACGCGAGGCCTACTGGTTCGCGATCGTCCACCCGGAGAGCGGCGAGCCTATCGGGGAGATCGGGCTCGTCGGAATCTCCTGGCCCAACCGACGTGCCGGACTGAGCATCCTCGTGCTGCCTGGGTCTCGCCGTGTCGGGGTCGCACGCGAGGCGATCGAGCTATTGGTGGGGTGGGCACAGGGAGAGCTCGGTCTGCATCGGATAGAGCTGCACACGCTCCCGGAGAACGCTCCGATGCAGGGTCTCGCCGAGGCGTCGGGCTTCATGCGCGAGGGCGCCCTCAGGGACTACACCTTCGAACGGGGCCGCTTCGTCGACAACGTCGTCTACGCCCGGCTGCCGGCATAACCGCCGGGCTGATCGAGCGCTTCCCAGATCCGTCCTCGGAGCCTCCCCAGCGCGGCTCGGATACCGAGACGGACGCGTGGTTGAGGTTTGGTTGACATTCGCTCCGAGGTACCCGCGTCGAACGCCTGTTCATCACTCTGACCTGGGAAACGTTGGAGCGGGTGAAGGGGATCGAACCCTCATCACCAGCTTGGAAGGCTGGAGCTCTACCATTGAGCTACACCCGCGCAGCTCTCAGCCTAAGCGCGTGCCAGCATCGAGGAAGTGAGGCCTCGACTTTCTGGTTCGGAGAGGCGCCAATCTTTTCGGCGGCTCCCGCCCTTTGAGCGTTGTGCGAGCAAGCCAGAGCGCTCTCTTTGGACAGACTGTCCAATAATCCACGAAACATGGTCCGAATTGGACAGAACCACGCCCGCACAACTCGTGGGAACATCCCTCAAAGCCTGGTGGCCTTCGAGAAGCGAGAGGTCGCGGGACGGGGAATGCTGGGGGAGACTTTTCGATTTGTCATACGCAAACGATTGCGGCCGACGGTAGTCGGGGCGGGCGGATTCGAACCGCCGGCCTCCTGCTCCCAAAGCAGGCGCGCTAACCAAGCTGCGCTACGCCCCGATTCACCTCAGCATCGCATGCACGGGCCACTGCTGCTGCGAAGACAGATTCAGCCGGGCTGAAGGGCCTCGGCTGGGGGCCAGAGGCCCGTCATCCCCACTTCGTCCGCCTAGCGCGGTCCTCTGGCTCCCAACCCGGGTCCTTCCGGGCAACCGGTTTCCTTAAGGGCCCCGTCGCGTACTCAAACGCGCGCAAACGCGCGCCTGGGCACCGGATCCGTTCTCCAGAGCGCGCAACGCGCGATCGAGTACGTAACTGGGCCCCCCCGGCCCTGCCCCCGCGCCTGGCCCCGCCCCGCGCTCGACACTCCGCCCTCGACCTGGCCGCGTCGGGCCGCGAAGCTTGCTGCCCTGCCGTCCTACTGAGGCTCTAGGATGATTCCAATGAGCTCCCCCGAGGTCGCCACCGAGCGCGAAAGCGTAGACAAGGACCGCATCAGGCTGCGGGTCCAGGTCCCGGAGGCCGCGCTCGACCCCGCACTCGCCGCGGTGTACCGGCGCTGGTCCCAGGAGATCAAGGTGCCCGGGTTCCGTCGGGGAAAGGTCCCGCGCCGGCTCATCGATCAACGCGTCGGGGTAGAGGCGGTACGCGATGAAGCACTCAAGGACGCCCTGCCGGGCTTCTACCAGCAGGCGCTCGAGGCGGAATCGCTCGAGGCCATCGCCCCTCCCGAAGTGAATATCGTCGAGTTCACGGCCGGGACGCCCCTGGTATTCGAGGCGACGGTCGACGTGAGGCCCGATGTCATGATCCCGGAATTGGCCGATTTGCGCGTCGAGGCGCCGGACTCCGAAGTTCGCCCCCACGACATCGACGAGCAGATCGACAGGCTCCGAGAGCGCTTCGCCGAGCTCGACAGCGTCGGTCGCGAGGCGCGCCGAGGCGATTTCGTGTTGCTGGATCTGAACGCTTATCAACACGACCAGGTGATCGAGGACGCCAGCGCCACCGGCTACCTCTATGAAGTCGGCTCGCGCGAGGGCCCGCCCTCCTTGGACGATGAGCTCGAGGGCACCCGGCCCGGGGCGATCCTGCGCTTCACCGACCGTATGGGCCCGGGCGCGGGGGATCTGGCAGATCAGGACGTCTCCTTCACCGTGTTGGTCAAGGAGGTCAAAGCTCAGCGGCTGCCGGCGGCGGACGACGAGTTCGCCAAGACCGCCGGCGAGTTCGACTCGATCGCCGAGCTCCGAGTCGCAATCAAGGACGAGCTTCGAGAGGTCAAGAAGGCGAGGGCTCGGGAGGAGCTGAGAGGAGCCATCCTTGAAGCGCTGATCGACGCCTCGGACCTGGAGGCTCCGTCTCGGCTCGTGGAGGACGAGTTCACTCACCGGCTCGAGCATCTCGAGGAAGAGCTCACCGGGGCGGGGCTTTCCCTGAGTAGCTATGCAAAGGAGATCGATTCAACCGAGCTCGAGGTGCGCTCGGATCTCCGCCGGGGCGCGGGCCGCGCGGTGAAGGGGGAATTGTTGCTCGAGCAGATCGCTCGGGAGCAGGGCATCCAGGTCTCCGACGAAGAATTGGGGCGGCAGGTTGCCTACATTGCCGCTCGCGCCGGCAAGGAACCCAGAGAAGTGGCCCAAGGCCTCGTGGATGCCGGACAATTGGGGTCGGTGGCAGCCGATATCATGCGTCGCAAGGCGCTCGAGTACGCGACCGAGCATGCCAACGTGATCGGCCTTGTGATGGACGCGAGCGATCCGCTGGAGGATCGCAGGGACAAGGACGATCAGACAGACGACGACGAGAAGATAGATGAGGACCAATAGATGACCGACAGGAGCAACTACAGCAACTACCTCGTGCCGATGGTGGTCGAGCAGACCAGCCGAGGCGAGCGAGCATTCGACATTTACTCGCGACTCTTGAAGGAACGTATCGTGATGATGGGAACTCCGGTGGACGATCAGGTCGCCAACCTGATCGTCGCCCAGCTCCTGCACCTCGAGTCCGAGGATCCCGACAAGGACATCAGCCTCTACATCAACTCGCCCGGAGGCATGGTCTATGCCGGTCTGGCGATCTACGACACGATGCAGTACATCAAGCCCGATGTCTCCACCATCTGTGTGGGTATGGCTATGTCGATGGGAGCCATTCTGCTATGCGGTGGTGCGCCCAAGAAGCGCTATGCGCTGCCCAATGCCAAGATCATGATCCACCAGGGCTCGGCGGGGTTTCAGGGCACTCCCGCGGACATCGAGATCCACGCCAAAGAGGTGCTGGCGCTGAGGCGGCGGATGGCCGAGATCATCGCCGAACACACCAAGGTGGAGGTATCCCAGGTCGAGAAGGACATCGATCGAGATCGCTTCATGACGGCCCAGGACGCCAAGGACTACGGTATTATCGATGGGATAGTAGACAGCAGGGCGGCAGCCGAAAAAAGCTCGGCTTTCCTCCAGGGGGAGCCGGCGCGTTTGGCCGAGGCGGAGGCGGAGGCCCAATCGGATGCCGGTCAACCAGAGACTTAAAAGGGGGGGTTGAGGTGCCCAAGTTCGGGGATGGCGGAGACCTTCTCAAGTGTTCCTTTTGCGGGAAGTCCCAAAAGCAGGTAAAGAAGCTGATCGCGGGTCCCGGCGTCTACATCTGCGATGAATGTATCGATCTGTGCAACGAGATCATCGAGGAAGAGCTCTCCGAGACTCCCGAGCTCAAGCTTGAAGACCTTCCCAAGCCCAAGGAGATCTACGAGTTCCTGAACGACTACATCGTCGGGCAGGAGCAGGCGAAGAAAGTCCTCTCGGTTGCGGTCTACAACCACTACAAGAGGATCCAGGTGGGCGGGCAGCAAGACGCCGATGTCGAGCTCGCCAAGTCCAACATCCTCCTGCTCGGACCCACCGGCTGCGGCAAGACGTTATTGGCCCAGACCCTCGCCCGCATGCTCAACGTCCCTTTCGCTATCGCCGACGCCACCGCGCTGACCGAGGCCGGCTACGTGGGGGAGGACGTCGAGAACATTCTTCTCAAGCTCATTCAGGCGGCGGACTACGACGTCAAGCGGGCCGAGACCGGAATCATCTACATCGACGAAGTCGACAAGATCGCCCGCAAGTCCGAAAACCCCTCCATCACGCGCGATGTCTCCGGTGAAGGTGTGCAGCAGGCGCTGCTCAAGATCCTTGAGGGCACCACGGCCTCGGTTCCCCCTCAGGGGGGCCGCAAGCACCCCCACCAGGAGTTCATCCAGATCGACACCACAAACGTGCTGTTCATCTGCGGAGGAGCTTTCTCAGGGCTCGAGCGCCTGGTCGAGTCGCGCATCGGGCGCAAAGGGATAGGTTTCGGCGCCGACGTGCGCAAGCTAGGGGACAAGGACCTCGGGACGATCCTGGGCCACGTCTTGCCCGAGGACCTGCTGCGTTTCGGGTTGATTCCCGAGTTCGTGGGCCGCTTGCCGGTGCTCACACACGTCCACAGCCTCGACTCGGAGGCGTTGGTCGAGATCCTCACCGAGCCCAAGAACGCACTCATCAAGCAGTACCAGCGCTTCTTCGACTTCGACGGGGTCGAACTCGAGTTCACCGACGACGCCCTGGAGGCGGTCGCCGAGCAGTCCACTTTGAGGGGGACCGGGGCCCGTGGCCTGCGGGCGATCCTCGAGGAGGTCCTGCTGAACGTCATGTACGACCTTCCGAGCCAGGACGACGTCGGCAAGTGCATCATCAACCGCGAGGTCGTGCTCGAGAAGGTCAACCCGACCCTCGTTCCTCGGAGCAAGGCCCGGCCGCAGCGTCCGGCACGATCTGCGTAGTCGTACGTAGATAGCCGTTCACGGCTCAACTCTCGAGGTACCTCCTGCCGATAGTGACCCGAGGCGGTTTCTAACTTCTTCCATGCCGGGAGGTTCGCGATGAGGTTCAAGTGGGTGGCAGCGATGACCGCTGCGGCGGTCCTGTTGGGCGGCGGGGCGTTCGCAGGGGTGCGCTGGTTCGGTCGCTCGCCCACCGACAACGCTCTCGAGCTGGCCCCGGCCTCTTCAGCCGTCTACGGCAACGTCTTCCTCGACCCCTCGATGAGCCAGAAGAACGCCCTGCGGGAGCTTTTGGCGAAACTGCCCAAGTACGACACGCCCGCCGAAGCATCCACGGCTCTGGAGGGCGTGGTCGACGAGCTTCTGAGTGACACCGGTCTCGAATACTCCGCCGACGTGGCCCCCTGGCTGGGCACCCAAATCGCAGGTTTCGCCACGATCGAGGGACCGCGGGAGGGGTCCTATGCGCTGCTTCTGGCGGCCGACGATCCGGGAGCCGGGCTTGATGCGGTCGCCGCTGCCGAAGGGCTGCCGGAGGAAACGCAGGAGCGCAGCTACGAGGGTGTCGATTATCGCCTCTATTCCAGCCCCCTTGGAAACGACATGGGGCATGGCTCCGAGGACAAGCTTGCGGTGGGGGCTCTCGAGAGTTTCGTCGTCCTCGGTAACGAGGACGGGCTGAGAGCGGCCGTGGACGCCTCCCGAGGCGCTTCTCTGGCCGACTCGAAGGCGTACGAGAGGGCAACCCAAGGACTCTCTCAGGACCGTTTGGCGCTGTTCTATTACGACCCCTCCAAGGCCATGCAGGGCCTCGGCGGGATGGGCGGGGCTTCGAGCATGGGCCTGCTGACCGGCGCTGCGGCCCCGGGACTGGGCGCCCAGAAGCCGGGGGCCGCGATCGTCTACGCGCGCTCCGACGGGATCGTCTTCGAGGCCTCCTCCGAGCTGCCCTCCGACGACTCCGCGCGAGAGGTGCTCGAGGCCGCTACCAAGCCCGGCCTGCTGGGCGACCTGCCCGCCGAGTCCTCCGTGGTGTTCGGGGTCTCGGAGATCGGTAAGGCGCTGGAGAAGATGGTGGACGAGCTTTCCCGCAGGGGGCTCGGCGCCGGTTTCGTCGAGCAGCAGTTCAAGGCCGAGACCGGCCTCGACCTCAGGCGCGACGTGCTGTCGTGGATGGGCGACCTGGGCGTCTCGGTGCAGGGTTCGAGCCTGTTCGATCTCCGTGGTGGGGTCGTGATCGAATCTCGTGACCCGGCCGCGTCCACGCGAGCCGTGGAGGCCGTGAGACTTCTTCTGAAGCGTGAGGGTGCCCCGCTCAAGCCGCTCTCTCTGCCCGGTCTCGATGGGTTCGCTTTGGGCGACCCGTCGGTTCCGGAGAACATCAACGTGGTCGCCGCCGATTCGGTCGTCATCGCCTACGGCAACAAGGCCACGCTCGAGCTGCTCGAGCCGGGCCGAACGCTGGGCGACTCGGAGCTGTTCCGCCGAGCCCAGGAATCTCTCGGAAACGGTTTCGCCCCGTCCGCCTTCGCCGACGTGCCCGCGGTCGTGGGGCTGCTCGAGAGCTTCGGCGCCGGCACCGACGAGACCTACTCCGAGGAGGTAAAGCCTCTGCTCGCCCACGTCTCCTACGCCGTGGCCGGAACCCGGCTCGAGGACGACAAGGTGATCCAGAGATCGGTGCTGGGCATCGACTGAGCGGGCACGGGCCCCGCCTCCCAAACGGTGGCAAATGTCCACTGTCCGCGTTTACACACGGTTTTTCGTGTGCAGAGGTCCACGGTTCGCTTACCCCACCCGCGCCCACCCGGCGCCCGGCCATCCCGGCCCCCTGCCGCCGAACCTTTAGGCTCCGAACCCATGGCCGAGTTCGACTTACACGAGATGGAGGAGCGCTGGCGGCGCTTCTGGGACGAGGAGGGCGTCTATCGCTACGACCCGAGCCGGGGCCGCGACGAGACCTTCGTCGTCGATACTCCGCCCCCGACGGTCTCGGGGTCGCTCCACATCGGCCACGTCTGCTCCTATACGCACCCCGATCTCATGGTTCGCTACCGGCGGATGCGAGGCGACAACATCTTCTACCCCATGGGCTGGGACGACAACGGGCTGCCGACTGAGCGGCGGGTCCAGAACGTCTTCAACGTGCGCTGCGATCCCTCCCGCCCCTACGATCCAGACCTCGAGATGCCCTTCGGGCGCGAGGGCGACGTCATTGCGGTCTCCAGGCGCAACTTCATCGAACTGTGCGACCAGGTCGTGTCCGAGGACGAGAAGAAGTTCAAGGATCTCTTCCGGAGCGTCGGGCTGTCGGTCGACTGGGAGCAGACCTACGCCACCATCGACGAGCGTTCCCGCTACGTCAGCCAGCTCTCATTCCTCCATCTACTAGAGAGGAAGGAAGCGGAGCTGCGCAACGCGCCGACGATGTGGGACGTCGGCTTTCAGAGCGCGGTGGCTCAGGCCGAGGTCGAGGACCGCGACCGGGACGGCTTCTTCTATCGCATCCGCTTCGGCGTCGAGGGCGAAATGGAGAAGGACGAGTCGTTTGTAATCGCAACCACGCGGCCCGAGCTTCTTTCCGCCTGTATCGCAGTCACCGCGCATCCGGAAGACGAGCGTTACCGGCACCTGATCGGCAGGACCGCACTCACTCCCTTGTTTCACGCACCGGTTCCGATCATTGCCGACGAGGGCGCGGATCCGACAAAGGGCACCGGCATCCTCATGATCTGCACTTTCGGAGATCAGGCCGATGTCGAGTGGTGGCGCGAGCTCAACGTCCCCGCGCGCGAGGTGATCGCGCGCGACGGCCGCATGCTGCCCGCTCCCTGGGGGGACGCACAATGGCAGTCGCAGACTCCCAAGGAGGCGGCTCGCGCTCACGATCAGCTAACAGGTCTGACGATCGCACAGGCACAGCGAGCCGTGGTCGAGATGCTCCAGACTAGCGGCGACCTCGAAGGCGAGCCTGAGCGCGTCCGCCGTCCGGTCAAGTTCTTCGAGAAGGGCGATCGTCCGCTCGAGTACGTCGTGTCGCGTCAGTGGTTTGTGCCGGTGATGGACAAGAAGGACAAGCTCCTCGAGCAGGGCCGCAGGATCGACTGGCACCCAGAGTTGTTCCGCAAGCGGTACGAAGACTGGGTCGAGGGGCTCAACCAGGACTGGTGCATCAGCCGCCAGCGTTACTTCGGAGTTCCGATTCCCGTGTGGTATGCGATCGATGCCAACGGTGCCGTGAACTACGACAGGCTGATCCTGCCCTCGAAGGCCGATCTGCCCATCGATCCGTCCGCCGAGACTCCCGCGGGATACTCAGCAGAACAGCGGGGCCGGCCCGGCGGCTTCACGGGTGACCCCGACATCTTCGACACCTGGGCGACCTCGGCACTCACGCCGCTGATAGCTTCGGGATGGCCCGATGACCTCGTCAAGCACGAGGCTCTCTATCCCAACGACTTGAGACCCCAGGCCCACGACATCATTCGCACATGGGCGTTCGTCACGATCACCCGCGCCTATCTGGAGGATGGCTCGATCCCGTGGAAGCACGCCGCCATCTCCGGGTTCGTGCTGGACCCCCACAGAAAGAAGATGTCGAAGTCAAAGGGCAACGTCACCCTTCCGACGGAACCGCTCGACCAGTTCGGCGCCGATGCAACGCGCTACTGGGCGGCGTCATCGCGGCTCGGAGTTGATACCGCCATCGACAACAACGTCTTCAAGGAAGGCAAGCGCCTCGTGACCAAGATCAGGAACGCGGCGCGCCTTGTCCGGCTCTACGAAGGAGCCGGCGGCGAACCCACACATCCACTGGATCTTGCACTTCGGGCGCGCCTCGCTGCGGTTATAGCGGCGGCCGGCGCCGAGTGGGAGGCATGGGACCATGCCGGCGCATTGGAGGTCATCGAGTCGTGGTTCTGGTCCGATTTCTGTGACAACTATCTGGAGCTTTCCAAATCCCGTGCCTATGCGGGGGATCCCTCTGCTCTGGGCACACTGCGAACGGGACTTGACATTGTGCTGCGGTTGTTCGCCCCGTTCCTGCCCTTCATCACAGAAGAGGTGTGGAACGCAGACAAAGAGACCCCGAGCTCCATTCACAAGGAGCGGTGGCCGAGCAGAGATGAGCTGTCGGGGTCAGAAGATGATGGGTCTTTCGACGCAGCGGTCGATGTTCTGACCCAGGTAAGGCGCGCCAAGTCGCAGGCCAAAGTCTCCATACGTTTTCCCATCGAACGGCTGGAGATCGAGGCGCCGCAAGAAACACTCGAGCTGCTGGAGCCGGTCATGGATGATGTCTCCTCCACGCTCGCCGCGGAGTCCTACGAGCTTCGAGCAAGCGGTGATGAGTCGATCACGACACACATCACCCTGGGTGAAGCGCCGACCAAATGAGCTTTCACGAAGCGGTCTCGTATCTCGACGCGCTCGGTGTCGACCACATGCGCTCGCGGGGCCCATCGACTCACCGGATCGAGGCCTTGCTCGAACTTCTCGACCATCCCGAGCGGGCCGTATCGGCGATTCATATCACCGGCACCAACGGCAAGACATCGGTGGCGCATATCTGCACCAGCTTGCTGCGCTCCTCGGGACTCAAGGTCGGCACCTACACTTCTCCTCATCTTCAGACAGTCACCGAACGCATTTCGCTCGACGGTGCGCCAATCGACGAACATTCATTCGGCGAATTGTTTGCTCATGTGCGCCCCTATCTCGATCTGATAGACGATCGTGTCAGTTACTTTGAGCTGCTGACGGGAATGTTCTTTCTGTGGGCGGCCGACAACGCCGATGCAGCAGTGGTCGAGGTGGGGCTCGGAGGGCGTTGGGACGCAACCAATGCGCTCACTGCAGCCGTGGCCGTGATCACGAATATCGGTCTCGAGCACACCGAGCTTCTGGGCTCGACCACCGAGACCATCGCCAAAGAGAAAGTCGGAATCATCAAACCCGGCTCGTCGGTGGTGACCGCCGAGAGGTCGCCTACCGTGTTGAGGGTGATCTCCGACGAGGCTGCGAGCCAGGGGGCCGATTTGGCGGCGTACGAGCGGGACTTCTCGGTGCTCGACAACAGGGTTGCGTTCGGCGGCCGCTATGTCGCCTTGCAGACCTCCCGAGCGCGTTACGACGACCTCTTCATGCCGCTGCACGGCAGCCATCAGGGGATCAATGCGGCGGTTGCGCTCGAGGCCGTCACCAGATTCCTGCCTGCGCAAGCACTCGCTACAGAGGTGGTGCAGGAAGGCCTGGCCCAAGCGGTCGTGCCGGGTCGTCTCGAGAGCTTGAGGCTGGCGCACTACGAGGTAACCGTAGTGCTCGATGTGGCTCACAACCCAGACGGTATGGCCGCCTTGGTGAACGGGCTCGCCGAGGCGTTCGTATTCGACGAGCTCGTCGTCGTGGTCGGCGTGCTGGCCGACAAGGACTACAGGGGGATGCTGGCCGAGCTCGCCCGCTTGCCTTGCACTCTTGTAGTGACGCAACCACAGAATGCGCGTTCGGTGACGCCGTCGGATCTGGGCGAGACGGCGGCGGAGCTCGGTCTCGAGTATGAGATCGTCTCCGGAGTCGCCGCAGCCGTGGACGCCGCGATCGGCTCGGCGGGCGAGGGCCGGCTGGTCTGCGTCACGGGGTCGCACTACGTCGTGGGCGAAGCCCGGCGGGCCCTGTTGGATCAGCCTTCTTAGACCTGGCTTCTTAGACCTAGCTCCTTAGACCTGGCTTCTTAGACCTGGAGGATTTCGAGATGACGGCTTCACAGAGGACTTTCGTCATGGTCAAGCCCGACGGCGTGAGGCGTCGGCTCGTCGGCGAGGTCATCGCCCGCCTCGAGCGCAAGGGCTACGACATTGTGGAAATGAGGCTGTTTACGATCGATGAGGGGCTGGCCGGCCGCCATTACGCCGAGCACACCGAGAAGCCGTTCTTCTCCGAGCTCGTGTCGTTCATCACCTCGGGGCCGGTAGTGGCCATGGCCGTCGAGGGACCCGAGGCGGTGGTGGGCTGCCGTCAGATCATGGGCGCCACCAACCCCTTGCAGGCTGTCCCCGGCTCGATTCGCGGCGACTACGCCACCGAGATCACTTTCAACATCGTGCACGGCTCGGACTCGCCGGAGTCGGCGGCGCGAGAGCTGGAGCTGTTTTTCGGCTAGTCTGTCGAATCCTGTACAGCTAGCCGAATTTGGGGTGTTTTTCAGATGAAAACGGTGTTTCAGTTCATTGGGCGGGATATGGCCGTCGACCTCGGGACCGCCAATACGCTGGTCTACGTGCGTGGTCGCGGCATCGTCCTGAACGAGCCCTCGGTGGTCGCCATCAATACCAAGACGGGCGCCATATTGGCGGTCGGTTCTGAGGCCAAGCAGATGATCGGGCGCACACCGGCTCACATCGTTGCAATTCGTCCGCTCAAGGACGGGGTCATCGCCGATTTCGACGTCACCGAGAAGATGCTGCGCTACTTCATCCAGAAGGTCCACAGAAGGACTTTTCTCGCCAAGCCGCGCGTCGTCGTGTGCGTGCCTTCGGGCATCACCGGCGTCGAGCAGCGAGCGGTCGAAGAGGCGACCATCTCGGCCGGCGCACGCAGCGCATTCATCATCGAAGAGCCGATGGCTGCGGCCATCGGCGCCGGACTCCCAGTGCACGAGCCGACCGGCAACATGGTGGTCGACATCGGGGGCGGCACCACCGAGGTCGCGGTCGTCTCGCTCGGCGGCATCGTCACGAGCCAGTCGATTCGCATCGGCGGCGACGAGCTCGACGAGGCGATCATCAACTACATCAAGAAGGAGTACTCGCTGATGCTGGGCGAGCGCACCTCCGAAGAGATGAAGATGGCGATCGGCTCCGCCTTTCCCATGCCCGAGGAGCAGCAGGCCGAGATCAGGGGTCGTGACCTCGTGGCCGGGCTGCCCAAAACGATCGTGGTCTCGGCCGAGGAGATCCGGCGCGCCATCGAGGAACCGGTGAACCAGATCGTGGACGCGGTCAAGAACACGCTGGACAAGACTCCGCCGGAGCTGGCCGCCGACATCATGGACAAGGGCATCGTCCTCGCAGGGGGTGGCTCGCTCCTGAAGGGTCTCGACGAGCGCCTCAAGCACGAGACCGGCATGCCCATCCACATCGCCGAGGACCCGCTGTGGGCCGTGGCGATCGGCTCCGGCAAGTGCCTCGAGGAGTTCGAATCACTCAAGCGGGTGCTGATCTCCTCGACCCGCCACTAAAATCCTCGCCGAGTGGTGGTGAGGTGATCATATAGAGCATCTATCCACCACTCGGCCCCCGTTCGGGCTAGGATGACCCCCGAAGGACGGCGCGCGCAGCTGAGCGCCGAGGCCGTCCCCCGTTTTGCAGCGCTTGTTGCACTGAGGTCTTAACTGAGATGTATCGCCGAGTAGGGCGAGGGCGAGTGTTGTTGCTTGCCTTTGTGGCCCTATCCATAGCTGTGGTCACGCTCGATTTCCGGCAGAACTCCGGAGGTCCCATCAAGCGTGCCCGCGACGTGACCGTGACCGTGGTGGCGCCGATCCAGAGGGGTTTCACGACGATCACCCGCCCCGTGGGCGGTTTCTTCTCCTCCCTGACCGAGCTCACGAACCTCAGGGGCGAGAACGAGCGGCTCAAGGAGCGCCTCGCTCAAGCGGAGGCGGACGCCGATGGGCTGCCCCAGATCGAGGCGGAGAACGTGGCGCTGCGCGAGGAGCTCAAGCTCCAGAAGCATTGGCGGACGATGCACGCGGTCCTGGCTCCCGTCATTTCCAACTCCCCCTCCAACTACAAATGGGCGGTGGTCATCGGCAAGGGAAAACGCCAGGGTGTCAGGCTCGACAACGCGGTCATCAACTCGGATGGGCTGGTCGGAAAGATCATCCGAGTTGATCGCAACTACTCCACGGTCCTGTTGCTGGTCGATCCGGCAGCGGCCGCAACTGCAAGCGTCGGTGGCCTCGGCGACTCGGGACTCGTCGAAGGCAACGGAGGTGGCGAGAGGCTCACACTCTCCTCGATCGACGTTACGTCGGACGTGTCTGTCGGGGACGAGGTGGTAACTCTGGGGCGCGACCAAGGTATCTTTCCTCCGGGCATCGAGATCGGTTTCGTCGCAGAAGTGGGAGGCTCCGCGGCGGCCTTGGAACGACTCATAACTGTGGAGCCGTCGGTTGATTTCAAGTCTCTACAGTTCGTGACTGTATTGCTCGAAACAGGCGACGAGCTACAAGCCAAGAAGAAGAATGCGAAATGAGCACACACGCGACTCGCCCTAACGGGATCTTCGCCGAAATGGGGCTCGCCCGCATCGCTGCGGTGACGGCGACGGTCGTTGTCGCGGTTACGTTGCAATCGACAGTGCTGGCGCGACTCACTCTGTTGGGCGTGATTCCTCAGCTGATTCTCGTCGTGGTGGTGTGTCTGGCCTATACCGATGGGGAGCGAGTGGGGGTCGTGACCGGGTTTTTTGGAGGGCTGTTGCAGGATCTTCTGTTACCTCAGTCGATAACCGGCCTAACTGCGCTGGTGTACACGCTCGTAGCCTTTACCGTCGGGATGTTTCGCATCTACGCTCCGCAGGATTCCGTGCTAGCCCCAGTTTTCGCAGTGGCTGTGGCGACCACAGTTGCCGAGTTCGGGTATGCAACCATGGCCATCATGTTGGGACAGGAGTGGGTCGCGCTTGAGTTCACGATCAAGGTGGCGGGACTGGTGATTCTCTACAACACGCTGCTGACGCCGTTCGTGTATCCATTGGTGAGAAGGGTCGCCAATCGTTACCGCCCAGAAAAGGTGTATCGCTGGTGAGCGGCTTCACCAGGCCGACCGAGGAAGGCCGGAGCGTCTTCGGAATCGACCGGTTGCTTCTGCGGCTGACGGTCTTCGGAACGATAATCGTGACCATATTCGTCGCATTGTTCTCGCGACTGTGGTTCCTGCAGGTGCTGGAAGCGAGCGAATTCCGCAAGCTGGCGAAGCAGAATCGCACTCGCCTGGTCGAGTCCGAGCCTCCGCGGGGACTGATCCTCGACCGCAACGGCAAGATACTGGTGCGCAATCGCAGATCCGTTTCCGTGACGGTGGACCGGCAAATCGTCGATTCCCCGAAGGAGACCCGCAAGGTACTGCACCGTCTCTCGGTGCAGTTGGATATCCCCGTCAAGGAGCTGAAAGAAAACCTCCAGGACGAAGCGGTGTCGCCGTACAAGCCGGTGGCAGTAGCCGGGGATGTTAGCGAGGAAGATTCCTTCTACATTCGAGAGAATCGTGAGGACTTTCCCGGCGTCGCGGTCGAGAACCTGCCGGTCAGAACCTATCCACGAAAACAGATGGCGGCGCAGATCCTCGGCTACGTGGGTGAGATCTCAGAGGACCTGCTGAAGTCCGAGCACTACGGCTCGAAGCCCTACAGGGCGGGGGACATCGTTGGGCGCGACGGGCTCGAGTACACCTATGACCGCTTCATCCGCGGGGTTCCGAGCCTTCGCCGAGTCGTGGTGAACTCCGCCGGCGATGTAGTCGACTCCGACCCACGGCGAAGGGGACGACCGGGCAACGATCTCTATTTGACGCTCGACGCCCGTATCCAAAAGGTGACGGAAAAAGCCCTGGCCTCAGGCATCGCAGCGGCCCGGACCGAATACCAGGCACCATCGGGCGGCGCCGTGGTAATGGATCCAGACAACGGCGAGATCATCGCCATGGCCAGCTATCCGACCTTCGACCCCTCCATTCTCGCCGACGGCTACAGCAAAAAGGACGCGCGCAAGCTGGGCTCGGCCACCCCTGAGGACAACTCCGACGACCGGCTGTTGAACCGGCCCGTGCTGGGAGGCTTTCCCCCCGGCTCGACGTTCAAGGTGGTCACCGCCGGCGCGGCGATGTGGTCCGGGGTGGCAACGCCGGCGACGTTCCTGGATTGCCCTTCGTCATCGGTCTTTCCTCCCGGAGGCGGTCCCGGTAGCGTCATCTTCAACAACTGGACTTCCGCGGATATGGGCTATATGGGACTGGCGGAGTCGCTCGAGGTCTCCTGCGACACGTTCTATTACCAGCTGGGGTGGTCCATGGAAGAGGCCTATGGTGCGGCCTTGGGCGATGGAAGCGAACGCTTCCAGGACTACATGCGGATTGCCGGCTTCGGTCGAGAAACTGGAATCGATCTTCCTTACGAGGCAGAAGGGCGGGTCGCCGACGAAGCTTGGTGCGCTGCCTACCAGGACTATTTCTGTCCCACCGGCTGGCTGCCCGGATACACCGTCAACATGTCCATAGGACAGGGAGAGCTGATAACCACACCCCTGCAGATGGCGGTGACCTATGCGGCCATCGCCAACGGCGGTCGTATCGTGAAACCGCATCTGGGAATGTCGGTGGGGCGCACGACGGATGAGGAGAAGGTCGAGATACTCAAGGACTTCAAGCACAAGTCCGAGCGCAGGCTTCCGCTCGACGAGGCCGAGATGGCGCCGCTGCAGCAAGGCTTGGTCGACGTCATATCGGGAGACCAGGGAACGGGTGCTTCGGCCTTCGCGGGCTATCCCCAGGCAAGCTTCCCAGTTGCAGGCAAGACCGGAACTGCTCAGATCGGCTCCGTCGACTCCGGCCTCAACTATGCGTGGTTCACCTCCTATGCGCCGGCCGATGATCCCGAGTACGTCGTGGTCACCTATCTCGAGAAGGCCGGGCACGGAGGGGAGAGCGCCGCTCCGGTGGCGCGTCAGATTTACGAAGCGATCTTCAACGTCGACCAAGATCCCAACGTGGGGCTGAGCCAGGACTTCTCCGGATAGTGGCCCACCAACTGCAAGGAACATTTCTGGACGCCGTGGATCGCATCGGAGGAGAGCCCGTCGCCGCGCGCATGGCGAGAAAGGCTCCGGTACGGCACCTCGACCCCATGCTGCTGCTGGTCACCCTCGCCCTCAGCGTCTTCGGGGCGGTCATGGTCTTTACAGCCACCGCTACCAAGCAAGAAACCCTCGGGCTCGACCCGAGCCAGTATCTGAAGCGCCAGATCGCTTACGCCGCGGCGGGTGCGCTGATCTTGCTGGTTGTGAGCTTCATCGACTACCGCTATGTGAGGGCACTGGCCCCCTTTCTGTACGGAGCGGGAGTACTCTCGTTGCTCTTGGTGCTGACGCCGCTCGGAGACGAAGCGGGAGGAGCACAGAGCTGGTTCAACTTCGGATTCTTCCAGGTGCAGCCTTCGGAGTTCGCCAAAGTGACGACGGTGATAGCGGTCGCGGCCTATATGGCCGAACGCAAAGGTGAGATCCGAGTTCGGGATGTTGCCGTCGTCGTGCTGCTGGTCGCGCTGCCGAGCGCGCTCATCGTGGTCGAGCCGGACTTCGGCTCGATGCTGGTGTTCGTTGCGCTTCTGGCCGGCCTGCTGTTGCTGGGGGGCGCCAAGATCAGACACTTCGTATCGCTTGCGATACTGGGTCTGATCGGTATCATCTTCATTCTCCAATCAGGGTTCCTGCAGACCTATCAAATCGAGCGCATCACCGCTTTTCTGGACAAGGATCCCGATGTCCAATCCGAAGGCTGGACGCTGACCCAGGCGAAAATCGCCATCGCTTCCGGCGGGTTGAACGGCAAGGGCCTGGCGGACGAAAGGACGCAGACCACTTTGGACTTCGTGCCCGAGCAGCACACCGACTTCATCTTCACGGCGATCGCGGAACAGCTTGGGTTCGTGGGAGGAGCAGCATTGCTCAGTCTCTTCGCCCTGTTGTTGTGGAGAGCGCTTCGAATTGCCACGCTGTCGCGCGATCTCTTCGGTACCCTGGTGGCCGGCGGCATTGCGACGATGTGGGTTTTCCAACTATTCATCAACGTCGGCATGACCATGGGAATCATGCCGATTACGGGACTTACGCTCCCGTTCATATCTTTCGGAGGTTCAAGCATGGTCGTCAACTTCTTGTCCGTGGGCTTGTTGCTCAACATCCATATGCGGCGCTACCTGTGAGCGAGGGAGCGCCTCGCCCGCGTGAAAGGGCGGCCGACCTCGAAAAGGAAACCCCCGTCACCAGCGCCGAGCAACGCCGGCCTAGCCGCAGGTCGCAACGCCGTCCCCGAAAACGACGCCCGCCGCAGGCTGCGGTAGACCGCGTCATGCTCGTGCATGCGGATCCGGCGGGCACCCAGATAGCGTTGCTCGAAGATGATGTGATTGTCGAGCATTACGTCACGCGCACAGACGATCACTCGATGCTCGGCAATATCTACCTCGGCCGAGTGCAGAACGTCTTGCCCGGCATGGAGGCAAGCTTCCTGGACTTCGGAGCTGCCCGCAACGGCGTGCTCTATGCGCGTGAGGTCGGAATAGCCGGCGAAGAAGGGGACGAGCTGCCGCGCATAGAGACCGTGCTGCACTCGGGGCAGCAGATCATCGTGCAGGTGACCAAGGAACCGATGCGCTCCAAGGGCGCCCGCCTTTCCGCGCTGGTCTCACTGGCGGGACGGCATCTGGTGCTGGTGCCCGAGGCAAGCTCGCTTGGTGTGTCGCGCCGCCTCGGAGACGAGGAACGCAGCCGCCTGCGCGAGATCGCCCAGGAGTTGCGGCGAGATGGACACGGTCTGATTGTGAGGACGGCGGCCGAAGGTGCGTCGCGTACCGACCTCGAAGCCGACCTGGAGCGCCTGATCACCATATGGGGGACCATCACCGCCAAAGCGAAGAGGGCCAAGGCCCCCGCTCTTCTGTACGAGGAACCAGAGCTCGAGCTCAAGGTCGTTCGTGATCTCTTCAATCGGGACGTCAAGCAATGCGTGGTCGACGACGCGGTACTCGAGGACATGTTGCGATCGTATGTGCGGGACACCACTCCCGAGCTCGGCGAGAGGCTGTCGCTTTACACAGGCGACTTGCCGATCTTCGAGGAGTATCGAGTATCCGAGCAGATCCGCAAATCACTCGACCGTAAGGTGTGGCTGCCTTCGGGCGGGCACATAGTGATCGACCGAACCGAGGCAATGACCGTCATCGACGTCAACACGGGAAAGTTCGTCGGCAAGACGAATCTGGAGGAGACCGTGT
>JALZJN010000089.1 GCA_030859735.1 Actinomycetota bacterium | reverse complement strand
GGTGAACGTGAGGGGCTGCTCCAACACGGTGACCGCCGCCGAGTCTGAGGGGGCCTACCTGCTCCACATCTCCTCCAGCGCGATCTATGGCATCCCGAAGCGACTGCCGGTCACCCTCGACTCGCCGATAGCACCGATCGAGACCTACGGACAGAGCAAGGCAGAGGCCGAGGTGTTGGTGGACGGCCGGCGCAGCGACGAGTTTCCGATAGCGAGCCTCCGTCCTCGGGCACTGCTGGGGCCGGGTCGCCTTGGCATCTTCGATCTCATGTTCTCCCGCATCGCCGCCGGGAAGGGTGTGCCCCTTCTCGGAGCCCAGAACACCGTGCAGCTATGCCATGTGGACGACTTCTGCGCCGCGGCTCTGCTCGCGATCGAGCAACGCTCGAACGGCACGTACAACATCGCGGCCGAAGAGTTCTCCCCCACGATCCGGGAGGATCTCGAGGCGATGATCGCGCAGGTGGGATCCGGCGCGAAGGTGGTTCCCCTACCCATGATCGCCGCGCGAGCGCTCCTGCCGCCTCTGGCCGCGCTGGGCCTGGTGTCGTTCACCGCCTGGCACTGGCGGGCCGCTCCTGCGCCTTTCTGGTGTGACGTGTCCGCGGCGCGCAGGGACCTTGGGTGGGCTCCCCAGCACTCGAACACGGGGGCGCTCCGGGACTCCTACGAGCACTACACCGGACGCTCGTCGCAATCCGACCACGAGGGCTCCTTACACAGCCGTCCCTTGGGGGGATTGGCCGCCCGCCTGATGCGCGGCTAGCTGGCCCTGAGGCGTCGATGCGGTGCTAGGCTCCCGCGCCGCCCAGGAGCCCGCAAGCATGAGTGCCACCACCGAAACAGCGATTGTCACCGGTTACCCAGGCTGGCTGGGTAACCGCCTGCTGCACTTCTTGCACCACGCGCACCCCGACTTTCCCGGCGAAGTCGAGGCGCCTCGCTTCGGGCGCGTTCGCTGCTTGGTGTTGCCCGGCGCGCCGGTCGAGAAGATCGCCGCCCTCTACCCCGATCTGGAGCTTGTGGAGGGCGACGTTCGCGACCCGTCGGCGGTCGGCCGGCTCTTCGCGGGTACGGATGCAGCCACGGTCTTTCATCTCGCAGGAATCATTCACCCGGCGCGGATTCGGGATCTGTTCGAGATCAACAGCCAGGGAACCCGTCACATCCTGGCGGCGGCCGTCGCGGCGGGGGCGAAGAGGGTGGTGGCTGTATCCTCGAACAGTCCGGCCGGAGCGGCCCGGGATCCGACCGTGGTGTTCGACGAGTCCTCGCCCTACAGGCCCTACATGGCCTACGGCCGCTCGAAGAAGCTCATGGAAGACGACCTCAACGCCGCGCATAGGTCCGGCGCCTTGGAGACAGTGATCCTTCGGCCGTGCTGGTTCTACGGTCCTGAGCAGCCGCCGCGCCAGAGCGAATTCTTCCGGCTGATCCGGACGGGGAAGGGCCCGATAGTGGGCGACGGGGAGGCCCGGCGGAGCATGTCCTACGTGGACAACACCTCTCTCGGCCTTCTTCTTGCCGCCACCCACTCACGCGCGGCGGGAGAGACCTACTGGATCGCCGACGAGCGGCCGTACTCGATGAACGAGATCGTGGACACGGTGGAGGATCTCCTCGAGCGTACTTTCGAGATGGAGGTCGCCCACGACCGGATGCACCTGCCTTCGGTCGCCAGCGAGGTGGCGCTCGCTGTCGATGGAGTGGTGCAGCGCGCCGGGCTCTACCAGCAAAAGGTGCACGTGCTGAGCGAGATGAACAAGACGATCGCCTGCAGCGTCGGCAAGGCCCGGGAGCAGCTGGGCTACAGGCCAACGGTGGACCTCCGGGAGGGCATGCGCCGCTCGATCGAGTGGTGTCTGGCCAACGGCCAGGAGATCTGATCGGCCTGGCGAGAGGTTGTGTGCCGGGAGGCCCACAATGGCTCTGAGGCGTGCGAGAGGCTCGGCGTCGACGGTCCTCCCTGGGCAAGCTCGCGGGGGGAACATGCTGGTGCTCGTGGTCGAGACCATGCGGCCGCGGCAATGGACCAAGAACGTCTTCGTCCTCGCGGGTCTCGTCTTCTCGGGGGAGGTCCTGCAACCAGCGGCTCAGGCGGCCGCCTGGGCCGTCGCGCTGTCATTTTGCCTGGCGTCGGGAGCCACGTACCTCCTCAACGACGCCGGAGACGCGTCCACCGACCGCCTCAACCCCCGAACTGCCAGCCGTCCCGTGGCTCGGGGGGACCTGTCGCCCGTCGCTGCCAGGACAGCCGCGGCCGTTTCGGCACTTGTCGCTCTCGCCTTGGCCGCAACGGTGAACTGGGAGTCGTTGGCAGTGCTCGGGGGGTACCTCGCCATGCAGATCGGCTACTCAGCCGGTCTCAAGCACGTCCTGTTCGTCGACGTGATGATCATCGCCGGTGGATTCGTCCTCCGCGCCCTGGCAGGCCTCGTCGCCATCGAAACGGTGATCTCCGAGTGGCTTCTGCTCTGCACCGGACTCCTGGCGCTGTTCATCGGCCTCGCCA
>JALZJN010000064.1 GCA_030859735.1 Actinomycetota bacterium | reverse complement strand
ACATGGACGACAAACCGTCACGTGCCCCTGTTCAACAGCAGCGGTCGAAACGGCGGAGCAATCTCCTGCCCATTCGGGGGCCGACGACGTAAGGCTTGACCTTGCCCTTCTCTCCTCGCTGCTAGCTGTTCTGTTTCCGGGCGCGAATCGCGTATCCGCTCGTGCCGAACTGACGCGCCTTCTCCTCACCGCTGGCGCCACCGAAGGTGTCGATCTGACCTGCAAGCTCTACTTCGACCAGACCTGCACCGCTGATCACGGTTTCCCACCCTGCACACGGCAGGGCACCGGCGATTCAGCCGGTCCAGAGGTCGATGTCCTTGAGCGCGCCTTCTGGCACCGGCTTCTCTACGCAGATGTCGGCGATCGTCATGCGGCCGCCGCGCTTTAACAACCGGAAGATCTCTTTGTAGACGCGCAGCTTGTCTGGGCACAAGTTGATCACGCCGTTGGATAGGACCACATCGGCCCACCCGGAATCGACCGGTAAGTCCTCGATGAATCCCAGTCGGAACTCGACGTTTTCCAGCTTGAGTTCATGCGCAAGGCGGGTCGCTCTTTCGATCATCTCAGGCGTCATATCGATGCCGATCACGCGACCTTCGGGTCCCACAGCGATCGCGGCAATGAAGCTATCCATGCCGGCCCCCGAGCCGAGATCCACGACGTGCTCTCCTGCCTGCGGCAGCCCCCAATAGAATGGGTTGGCTACACCCGCAAACGCCTCAGTCGCTCCTTCGGACAGTTGATCTAGAGGTGACTCGGGATAGCCCATACGCAATGCGTGCTGACGTCCGGTGTGGAAGTGGAATTCCGCCGTAGGTGTGTCGGCGACCTCGCGGTACTTCTTTTTCACTTCCTCCCGAAGCGCATCGACGTCGACGAGTTCTACGATGTTCGCACCGAGCGTTCCCTCGGTCACGAGGATGCGGAGTCCTGTGTCGTCTTGGTTTCGAAGTCGAATCCCACGAACTTTTCGTCCCTGACCACGCACGCGACATGGCCCGGCTCGATGAAGTACGCGTCGCCGGGATCGACCTCTCCCTTGGTTCCGTCGTTGGGCGCTATATGGAGGCGCCCCGACTGCACCTCGCCGACATGACGCGTCTGACACAAGTCGCCGCCGCCGACCGGCTTGATGCACTCCGACCATTTCCACCCGGGCCGCGCCGCTAGGCGGGCGGCGGTCTCCGGTCCCAGGTTCACCACAGCGACGTTCGTCTTGTCCGGGGTCCTCATCTCGTCGTGAGATTCGGAGCTCCTCTGTTCAATCCTGGCCATTCCCTTGCTCCTTCCGATCTCTTACACCATCTCGGCGAGAAGGCCCGCTGCTCGCGCCGCACCATCCGACTCTACTGCGCGCCTCGATCAGGACATCTGAAGTCGCAGAGGCGAGCCCGTTTGAGAAGTCGAGTCGGCGACAGCGGCCAGCGGCTGGCGCTCCACCCCGAAGAATGACCTTTGCTTGCATCATTGGCAGTTGGCGTGGCGAGTCGCCCGAGCTGGCCGCACTTCCTAAAGCGCGCCCTCTTGCAATTGGAGGACCCTTTGGACCATGCTTCGGGCAACGCCGTGGGCGCAGGAGCGGCAATGGCGCTTTTCCTGTTGGCGTTCCGGTTTTGCCGCGCCCACTTTCGCAGCTGAGTCGGAGAGCACGGCTGGTTCTTGTCGCCGGACTCGTTGTGTTTTCGGATTGGGTCAAGGACTGGAGGCTGCAGGCGCGTTAGATTTCGACAGCACCGAATCAACTCAAGCTTGGCGTTCTGGCCCTGCTCAACGAACTCAGAAGCGTTCAGGATCGCTACTCCTGGGCCTCCTCGGTGGAATCTGCTTCGCGAACTCGGCTTCTTCTTCATGCCGCGCCTCGCCAGCCGCGAACGTCGGCGCGCGCGCTGATTTACATTGGTAGGACTAGTGGCCACTGATCAGCTAAACCACAGACCCGAGAGGAGGCTCTCCTTACCCCGGCAATAACAGCGTGTACCGATCGTGACGCATGGGGGCTCCGGTAGAGTGAGCCCCCATGCGAGCATTCACGATGACGGATGAGTCAGGATCTTCGGATCACCCCGCATGCGTACCTGGCACCCGCATCGCCGGTCTTCAGAGTGTCTACATCGGGCCCAAAGACATCGTAGAGATGCGAGTGGTAGCGATCACCGCCGGTGCTTGAGGTCGCCGGGATGTTGGCGTAGTTGTCGAGCCCGGCGTGGACGATGACAGCGCTCTTGTCGGCATCGAACAGATCGCCGATGGCGAAGCGATCGGTCTTGAACCGCAGCGTGGTCTTCCCGTCGTGGCGCACCAGGAGCACGGGCATGTCTCCTGCGTGCGCGTTATGCGTCTGAGTGCTTCCGGGGGTTGCGTAGTGTCCACCTGCGCTTAGGAACGGAACCGTAGCCCCGGTCCCCGGATCCTTGGCTTCGGGGTCACAGACTCCAGAGGCGTGGATGTGGAAGCCGTGAAACGTCCCCGTGGGCGCGATCCCAGTTAGATTCGCAGTGACCTCCACGGTGTCATCTCGCTTAGCAACGAGATGGACGTTTCCCACGAAGTTACCCGCAGAATCTTTCATACGGGCCACTGCTCCCCGCCGCTCCGTCGAAGCTCGAACTTGAACGATGAGCAAAGCAGTGCTGAGCAATGCCAGCGTCATCACAACGAACAGGCCCTTCCTCATTGGATCTCCCTTCATCCGAGGCCGAGGCGACGGATCCTCGTTGTCGCGTCGTTCGACCATGTTGGTTACCTCTCTGAGCGAGAGCAAACCGCTGAGAGCGCATTCGCTGACGACCCGACAACTTCACTTTGGCGCAGCGCCGTCTGCGAATCGTTACGGTCGCGGATCGGTCGAGGGATTCAAGCGAGGCTAATGGGCCCGAGACCCGAGGCTGCGGGTGCCCCGAGCCACGCTGCGACAGGAAAGCTCGTCTTCGCCGTATCGATTTGGAGACGGTGGTTCTGCTACGGTGATTCAATGGCCCGCCCCTTCCTGCCAGGAGCAGGCAGATGCATGCGGAGAGGAAAGTGGGAGATGGTGGCCGGAGGATTGACGAGGAGGATAGCCAAGGGTAGTCGCCCCAGAACAGAACCCGCGACCAGGATGTCGGGACGCGATTCAGCGGCGCTAGCTTTGTTCGCGATCTATGCGCTGACAGTAGCTTTGTGGCTTTTCGGCGGCCTCGCTCCTGTGTTGAGCGCCACATCTCCCACCGTGCTGGCCACCTTCTCTGAATGGGCGGAAGGCGGCGGCGCCCTCGCTTCCTTGTCGCGAAGAGTCGTCCAGGCCTCAACAGAAGCGCCCCATGGAGCAACGGTTCTGATCGACTATTTCATCAGCGTTGTCGGCCTCGGTTTGGCGTTGCTAATCATGTGGATTCGCAACCATGATCTCGCCGCTCGGCTCCTGGCGGTAGGCATGGTGGGGATTGCCGCGGTTTTCAACCAACCGAGTCACATCGTTTTCGAAATCTTGCCCGCCTGGATAAAGCAACCCGGCCCTCACTTCATCGTGCACGCTACAGCCGGTCCCGCGTTTGCCCACGCTTGCTGGTGTTTCCTGACGGCAGGCTGCGTCCTCGATGGGCTGTTTGGCCACTCGCAGCCATCTACCTCTTAGCATGGTACTTCTCTACCTGGAATCACCTCGTTTTCTTCCTCCTCTTCTTTGGTGTGGTCCTACCGGTACTCGGCATCACCTCTCAGGCGTCGCGCTATCGACACGCGGCCTCGGAGCGCGAGAGGCAGCAGTCGAAGCTGCTGTTATCGGCGCTGGTCGTCGCTTCGGGCGTTGGCCTGTTGTTCCTGGCGCTCAACTTCACGTTGGAATTGGACA
>JALZJN010000215.1 GCA_030859735.1 Actinomycetota bacterium | reverse complement strand
AAATCGAAGCGGGCGCCAGTGAGGGCCGATAGGAACAGCACCTACCGGCCAACCGGTGCCCAGAAGCAGCAGCGATGAACGATCCAAGAACGCCTATAAGCTGTTCGGCGAAAGTGCGCCGAGAAGTGTCGACGTTACGCAACTCGAGACCGACTGTTTCCAATCCGATTAGGCTCTCAGTTCCTCCTGCATCTAGGCATAGAGCTTCGACGATTTGGAGAGAGGAATCGTGAATGACCTCGACCGAATGCTCGAACGGTGGACGGGCGCGGGTCTCCTCACCTCAGAACAGGCTCGGGCCATCCGGGCCGCCGAGAACCGATCCGGACGGGCCTCTCCAGCGATCCCGGCCCTAGCGGAGGTCATCGCCTACGTCGGAGCCATACTCATCCTCAGCGCCGGTGCGTTCATCGCCTCTCGCATATGGTCCGATCTCGCCGTCGGAGCACAGCTAGGGATCCTTGCGCTCACGACGGGCGTTCTCTGGGCCGGTGGGTGGTGGATGCGGAACGATCACAACCCGGTCCGCCACCGCCTCGTGACGGTCCTGTGGTTCCTTTCGGCCGGTGGAATGGGCTGGCTTGCCGACGTGGCCGCAAGCGAGCTTTGGGATCTCGAGAACGGCTACGCGCTGATCATCGGACTGACCTTGTCTCTATATGCCGGCCTTCTCTATCTCTACCGCCGGACCTCGCTGCAGCAGATCGCTGTGGCCGGCGGCGTGGTGTTCCTCTGCGGAGGGCTCTCCGACATTGCTGGGGGAGACGACTGGTTCGGACTGCTTCTGTGGGCGGCCGGGGCGGGGTGGATCGCGCTGACGCGCGCCGGCGTGCTCACCCCCCGGCGCACCGGCTTCGCGCTGAGTGCCGCCGGCGTTCTTGCCGGCTCCGAGGCGGTAGTCATCGTCAACTTCTTCGAAAGCCCGGACAGATGGGGCCTGGCCCTCGGGTTGATCTCCAGTGCAGCGCTCCTCTATCTGAGCGTCTCGTTCGCAGCCATGGTGCTGCTCGGCTTTGGGATCGCGGGCCTCTTCCTTTTCTTGCTCCAGATCATCGAGGAGTACCTGGGAGATGGGCTTGGGGGGCCGCTGGCGCTGTTGATTGCGGGGATTGCCCTCCTATTGATAGCGATATTGACCGTTCGCCTCAAGGAACGGGTAAAGATGAGTGAGGTTGCCTGAGCAGGTCATCCCTGCCCGCAGGCGTGTGGTCGATTCCAGCGCCCCTACTGCTATTACATCTCTCATGCGCCGGGCGTTCGGGGCTCGGCGTGGGAAGCGTCCCAATGTCGGTAGGTGAAAGGTGCGGTAGTAGGTTGCTCGCATAGGGATCTAGCGATGGGTCGACGGGTCCGTGCCCTGGGACCTTCGCAGAAAGGCAGCGCGAGCGCGCCGCCCAAAAGGCTCAGTTCTTTATTTGTATCGGCGTTTGTATCACCCAACTCAACGAAGGAGGCAAGGAAACGACGGTCGATAGGATCGCCAACGGGCTTCCCCGTAGTCGTTGAAGGGCAAAGCACGGCGCAACCGTGAGGATGCCACATTCTCGGCGGGACGTGCCCGCCTAGAGATTCGGAGGAGGTCGACCAGGAGCTGGCCGCGGAGAAACTCGCCGCCGATGTCCTTCCATCACCTTGATCCTATAGCGGCCTCGGATCGCCGCGACTCGATAGCAGAGGCTGGGGGAGTTCTCGCACAGAATCGACTGACACACGCGCTGGCCGAGCACGATCAGGTCGTCTTCGACCTGTGCCACACGTTCTCGAGGTTCCCGAAGAAGCGGAGGGAAATGGGACATGCCTTTAATATCGGCGGGCAGTCGGCGAACATAAGCGTCGATTTCCCGATATTCGCGTGGATGTCCCCGCCCGGGCGGCAACGACAATTTTGCGCTGGTACGCTACCGTACGAGGAACTGCTCGTCGACGCCTATCCGGCAGGGTAAACAACGATGCAGATCTTCAAGACACGCACAGGCGAGCAGGCGGTCCTATGGGGCGTGATTGTCTCGGCCCTTCTCGCCGCCGGCAAGCTGGTGGTTTGGGCTCTTACATCGAGCCTGGTGGTCTTGTCGCAGGCGCTCGACTCGATACTCGATGTCGTGATCCTGATACTCCTTTTGGTTAGCCTGCGTGTTGCCGCGAGACCAGCCGATGAGAGCCACCATTACGGCCATGGGAAGGCCGAGAATCTGGCTGCTCTGCTCCAGACCATCTTTCTCGCTTTGGTCCTGGGCGCCGTGGCGAAAGAGGCCGTCGAGCGGCTCGTCTCCGCCCCTCCGAAGACAATCGCCCCTTGGTATGCCATCGCCCTCTTGGGAGCTTCACTCGTCATCGACATCTTCCGCGTGAGACTGCTGGCCTCCGCTGCGCGTAAAGAGAATTCGGAAGCCCTGCGGGCCGGAGCCCTAAATATGTCGGGGGATGTGGCCACCGCGCTCGTGGCGCTGCTCGCTCTTGGTCTCGTCAGAGCAGGCCTGACCGAAGCGGACGCTGTCGGAAGCCTCGTGGTCTCGGCAGGCGTTGCCGCAGCATCGTTCCGAGTGGTAAAGCGTTCTGTCGATGTGCTCATGGATCGAGCTCCTACGGCCCGAGCGGAGATGATCACCGCAGCAGCCGACCGGGTGCCGGGCGTCACGGAGACGCGACGTGTCCGAACCCGCGGTAACGACAAGGAGATGTTTGTGGACGTTACCGTTGCCACTTCTCGAACCGCGTCGTTGGAGCGCGCCCACGACGTCGCAGAGGGTGTCGAGAGGGAGATCTCACGCATTGCTCCCGGATCAGATGTCGTGGTACATGTCGAGCCCGGTCGAGAAAGCAGCGATTTGATGGAACGGGTTCAGGGGGCGGCCAGCAGAGTTGATGGCATCCAGGAGGTTCACAATATTCTCATACACGAATCCATCAACGGGTCGACCAAGAGCCTGCATGTGACCTTGCACGCAAAGGCCAGGCCGGGGACACTGCTTCAGCACGCGCACCGGCTATCCGATCGCGT
>JALZJN010000079.1 GCA_030859735.1 Actinomycetota bacterium | reverse complement strand
TCCAAGACAAGCAAGCGCTCCTGGTGCTGGATACGTTCGAGCACATACTGGTCGCGGCCCCACTCGTCGGCACCCTCCTCGAAGCGTGCCCTCGACTCACCGCTCTCGTGACGAGCCGAGCGGCGCTCAACCTCCGTGGCGAGCACGAGATCATGGTGCCGCCGCTCCAACTCCCCGAGGACCCGCAACACGTACGCGGTGACGAACTCCGCCGGTACGCCTCCACCGCATTATTCCTCGAGCGAGCGCAGGCGCTAAGGTCCGATATCGGCATCGACGAGGCTGCGGGGCCGCTCGTGGCAGAGATCTGCCATCGGCTGGACGGCCTCCCCTTAGCAATCGAGCTGGCAGCCGCACGAGTCAAACATCTTGCGCTCGAAGGGCTCAGGGATCATCTCGAACACCGGCTCCGAGTGCTCACCGGTGGACCGCGCGACCTGCCGGCGCGCCAACGGGACATGCGCGCCACTGTTGCATGGAGCTACGATCTGCTCGAGCGGAACGAGCAGACCCTCTTCCGGCGGCTATCGCTGTTCTCCGGTGGCTGGACGCTCCAAACCGCCGAGTTCATCGCCGGCAACAATGATGAACCACTCGATGTGCTTGCCGGGATCAGTGCCCTTGTCGATCAGAACCTGGTGCTTCTCGAGGGCGACTCAGGCCATGAGGCTCGCTACATGATGCTCGATGTCATCCGCGAATACGCGGCGGAGCAGTTGAACGTCCGCGGGGAGACGGATGTGGTCGGGCGGCGGCACGCGGAATACTACCTGCACTTGGCGGAACAAGCCGAACCAGAGCTCCTCGGAGCGACCCAGGATGCCTGGTACCGGCGCCTGGATAGGGAGGTCGCCAATTTCAGGGCGGCGCTGAGATGGTCGATCAGCTCCGGTGACGCCGAGCTCGCGCTGCGCCTGGCAGGGGCCCTATGGCAATTCTGGCGACGCTACGGCGACTTCACCGAGGGCCGCGGGTGGTTGCGCGAAGCGCTGGCCATGCAGGGTGAGCACGCTCACGCCCGAGCGAAGGCGCTATGGGGGGCCGCCTGGCTCGCGTATCACCAGGCGGATTACGCCCACTCTCGGGTCCTCGGCGAGCAGCTCCTGGCTCTGGCGGGGCACGGGGACGACCCGCTGGTGTTGCGCAATGCGCTGACCATCGCCGGACAGGTCGCGATGGCTCAAGCCCGATACTCCGACGCGTTGGCCCCGCTCGAGGAGGCGCTCGCCATCTGTCGACAACTCGGGCGGAGCTGGCATCAGGCGACTTCGCTCCTCAACTTTGGCGTCGCCACCATGCACGCCGGCGACAGCGCGCACGCGGAGGGCCTTCTCGAGGAGGCCCTGGCGCTGTACCAGGAGCTCGGTGACCGATACTTCAGCGCCAGGGCGCTGGTTGAGTTGGCGTACGTGGACCTGCTGCGGAGTGATCCGCAACGCGCGGAGCCACTATGCATGATTGCCCTTCGGACGTTCTGGGAACTGGGGGAGACCTGGGGGATCGCCGAGGCCCTCGAGGGTCTGTCGGCGATCAGCGCCGCACAGCATGACGCCGAGCGAGCAGCCCGGATCGCCGGCGCGGCAGAAGCTATTCGTGAAACAAACGCGACGCAGGCACATCCATTCGATCGGGTGATCACCGAGCGTTGTCTGGCGGACGCTCGAACGCGGGTTGAAGAATCGGCCTGGCGAGACGCGTGGGAAGAGGGCCGAGTGATGCCCCTTCACCAAGCCGTCGACTATTCTGTCGGGGAATCGTAACTCTTGCCGGTGCGTGGGCAAGGGGTACCGCTTAGTGCGAACATTCGTGCAGGGCGGCGCGCTCCATCATCGCCCTGCTCCAGCGCTTCGAGGGTCGCGTTCTGATGCTGACTGTCTCTCCCTGTCGTCACAAGAAAACTGGCTGATTCGGAGCCATATGGGGAGTAAGGCGACCGACTCTTGACGTTCCACCAGGGTCCTTCGACCTGCAGTCGGTATTGTGCTCCCGAGCCGGGGTGCTCCTGGGCTCGCCGATAGCGCCCGCCCGCCACCGCTTCACGGTGCCCCTCGCCCTCGGCCCGAGTCGCCGCCACCGGGTGACATACGGGTGCGCTGTTTCCAGAAAAACCCAGCCCCTGGTAGAGTATCGGCAGGGGACGAAGTCCTCGAAAAGGCAAACCCGCCGCGAGGCGGGGGCGCAAAGCCAGGGGCCTCGGAGTGATCCGAGGTAGCCCAGTTACCGAAAGGGGACAACATGTCTCTTGGATCTTTCTTGCGGAACAAGGGGTTCCGCAGTGCGGCGGTATCTCTGCTCGCGTTCCAGCTTCTCTCCGTCTTCGCCCTGCCGGCGGGCGCGAGCTCAACTGATGCCGTCAGCTTCAGCGGGCGGGCAACGGCGCTCAGGGCAACGCTGCTGGGAACCACCACCGTCCTCGGCGATACCGGACCGCTCCCGGAATCGGGGGGCGCCAGGGAAGCATCCCTCTTGAATGCAAGTGTCCCCAACCTGCTCACCGCAAAAGCGCTGCACGGCACCACCATCGGACAGGGAGATCGCAGCCGCACGGAGTCGTCGGCAGCCAACCTCAATCTCTCTGCGGGAGACCAGACCGTAGCGGCGAGCTTTCTCATGTCGCGCGCCGAGGCAGTATGCGGCTCTTCTGGTCCGGCGGTCACCGGTAGCTCGCAGATAGTCGGTTTGGTGATAAACGGACAACCCATCGAGGTGACCGGAGAGCCCAATCAGACGGTCGAACTACCCCTGGGCGCCGGCAAGGTCGTCATCAACGAGCAGACAAAGACGGTGGACGGCAACAAAGGCGACATCACAGTCAATGCCTTGCATATCACCGTCAATGGAGTCACAGACGTCGTGGTTGCCTCGTCTCACGCGGACATCGTTTGCCGCGCCAACCCGTCTTGTTCAGGCAAGGACTTTGTCACAGGCGGTGGGATGGTTGCGGCGCCCAAAGCCAGTTTCGGAGTGGCAGGCGGCATCAGAAACGGCGCCTTCTGGGGACATCTCGTCCACATCGACCACTCGACCGGCGTCAAGGTCAAGGGAACCGGAGTCACCGCCTACGTCGTCACGAGCCCGACGTCGCGACAGATCAAGGGCACCGCGATGGTCAACGGCAAGAGTGGATATACCTATCAGGTCGACGTGACCGACAACGGCGAACCGGGAAGCAGCGACACCTACGTCCTTCGGGTGTCCAATGGCTACACCGCTGGTGGAACCCTAGCCGGTGGAAACATCCAGCTTCACAAGCCCTGCCGATAGCCTCGTCGGGGGCACGGCACCCTGCCGTGACTCAAGGACTCGAATAAGCAAGCGGCCCCCAGGATTCTACGGAAACCTGGGGGCCGCTCTCATGCGGCGCGATGAGCGGCGCTCCCTGACACACCCTCAAGACGGCCGAAGCAAGGCCGGGAAGGAGAGTCGCGCGAATATTCAGCCTGGCCTGTTAGGCGCATTTCCGATCTCCCATGAAATCGACCAGGCGTATCGTGTCTCGACGCGCCCAAATCGTCGAAGGTTGAAATGCAGGAACGTCCGGTTGAGGTGGCAGCCCATTCCAAGAACGTACGCTTCCACGGATAAGCTCTGATCGAAGCCCGCGTTCAGCGGAGTTTCAGCACCTGTGAGTAACCATTCCGCGTGAGATCGGTTTCACTTTGACCGGAAAGGGAGCACACATGGCGAAGCGCAAGTTGATCGTTGCGGTAGCTGCGGCTCTCGCCCTTCTGGGGGCGGGCACCGGAGTGGTCCTGGCATCCGTGGGCGACGATGACAAGCCACTCGGGGGGAGGACCCTCGACCAGGCAACCTCCGCTGCCCTTGGTCACGTCGGGGGCGGAACCGTCGCGGAGACCGAGGTCGGCGACGACGGCGCAGCCTACGGCGTCGAGATCCGCAAGGACGACGGCAGTGTCGTCGAGGTGATTCTGGACGAGAACTTCAAGGTGATAGGAGCCGAATCGGACGAGGACGGTCCGAACGACTCCGACGGCCGGGGCGACGACTGACTCATGCCTTCCGTCGTTCGTACCGCGCTGGCCGCGGCTCTCGGGCTCGCGCTCCTATTCGGACTGATCGGTTGCACCGACAACGGTCAGTCGTCGGCTGCCTCCTCGACCGGGTTGTCCGAACTTCCGCAAGGGGATGACCCCGTCGATCTCGACCCCGCCGACTTCACGACCGAGATCGACAACCCCTACTTTCCGCTGGTGCCCGGCACACGCTTGACCTTCCGAGAGATCGACGAGGAGGGCAAGAAGCTCGAGGTTGTCGTCATCGTTACTCGGGACACGGAGAAGATCTCCAACGGAATCACCGCGCGCGTTGTGCGCGACACCGTCACCGAGGACGGCGAGATCATCGAAGATACCTTCGACTGGTACGCGCAGGATTCCGAGGGCAACGTGTGGTACATGGGCGAAAACACTGCAGAGTTCGAGAACGGGAAGATCAAGACCAAGAAGGGCTCGTTCGAGGCCGGCGTCGACGGTGCACTCCCGGGAATCATCATGCCCGCCGATCCGCAGCCGGGACTCGCTTTTCGCCAGGAGTACTACAAGGGCGAGGCCGAAGACAACGGCGAGGTCCTGAGCCTCGAGGAAATGGCAGACGTCCCACTCGGTCATTTCGACAACGCGCTGCTGACCAAGGACACCATCACGATCGAGCCCGACGTGCTGGAGTACAAGCTCTACGCTAAGGGCGTCGGCCTGGTGCTCGCACTGGGTATCTCCGGCGGTGGCGGTCGAGAGGAGCTGGTCAAGAAGGACACAGTGGCTCCCACCACCGGGACCGGGCCACTCGGCACACCGAATCCCTAGGTGGATGCACGGTGGTCCACGTGGGCCTACGCGAATCGTTCGGATCTCGCAATCCCCACAGGTCTCGGGGCGTGCGTCGAGGATGCGCTCGACTTCATATTTCGGGAAGGACGTGCAGACTGCCTTGTCATCCGCGATCGACGAGTTGTGAGGAGGTCTTTTTTCCTTCCGCGGTGCCCCGATGTCCCTGCCTCTACGAGAACCTTGCCTATAGCAGGAGCGTTGCCCCCGGCTTGGGGCGCACGGTGCGCCAGGAGCAACCCATCGCCATCAGGGCAGCAGCAGCCCAGCGTTGACTACGAACTCATGACCTCAGAGCAGGAGGCTCTGGTAGCGGCGGGCAACAGCGCGCTGGAAGCAGGCGAGTGGTCGGCGGCGAGGGATTCCTTCGGAGCAGCGCTGGATCTCACCGATACTGCGGAGGCAGGCCCTCTGGTGGCTCGGGGAGACGCACGACTCCGTCGGGTACAGGGAGCGAGCTTACGCAGAGTTCCGACACTGCCCGGATCCGGTGCAGGCCGCGCCCATCGCCCTTGGGCTCTGCGTCCACTATCAGGCCAACATCGGGACGGTTCGAGGGGAGGGGAACATACAGTCACTTCAGCACGTTCTTGGCGATGGGCTTCTTGCAGTTCCACCACTGCCTACACTCCTGGACAAATGGACACTCTTGCGGAAGCTTTGGGAACCCCAAAATGTTCATGCTAGCGTTGCGGCCGCGTATGGTTCCTGTGGACGGGGCCCATACGACGGCAATGTCCACACATGGCAAGG
>JALZJN010000177.1 GCA_030859735.1 Actinomycetota bacterium | reverse complement strand
AGCTTGAGGTTGTGGGAAGTGATCTTGAATCCAGCCTCGGAGACGACGCCTTCCGCAATGGCGCCGACTGCCTTGCGCTCGGCGGCGGCTCGTGCCTGGTAACGGTCGAGTGGTTTGACGTCATGCTTCGCCGGGTCCTGACCCTCGGTGGCCTTTCGTTGCAGTTCTTGTGCGACGCGCTGTGTGGCGATCTCTACATAGGAGGAATCGATGTCGTAGCCCGCATATCTCCGGCCTCTGCGCACCGCGGCCACTGCCGTGGTTCCGGAGCCCAGAAACGGGTCGAGCACCAGATCATTCGTGAAGGTGTAGAGCTCGATGAGGCGCAGGGGGAGCTCCACCGGAAAAGGAGCCGGATGGTTGACACGGCGGGCGCTTTCGGAGGGAATGCGCCACAGATCGAGGGTGGCCTCCATGAATTCGTCGTTCGTCAACGTGCTCTGCGACGGGAGCCCTTCGGCCCGTCGTTGCTCGGGAGCTCGGGCTCTGCGGAACCGGCCCTTGGACGCGATCACCACCCGCTCGGTGACATCGCGGAGCACCGGGTTGGCCGCCGAGCGAAACGAGCCCCAGGCGCAGGATCCCGCGGCCCCCTCTGCCTTGGCCCAGATCACCTCTCCGCGCAGCAGCAGCCCGAGATCATCCTGGAGGATGCGAATGACGTCGGCACTGAGGCTGCGATAGGGCTTGCGGCCGAGGTTCGCGACGTTGACCGCGATACGCCCGCCCGGCTCCAGGACCCGGCTGCATTCACGGAAGACGTCCTGGAGCATCTGCAGGTAGTGGAGATAGGAGGCGGGGACGTGGCCCTCGCCCAAAGCGTGCTCGTATTCCTTGCCGGCGAAGTAGGGAGGTGAAGTGACCACGAGTGCGACGGACTTGTCGGGCAGAGCGGCCATGGCCCGGGAATCCCCGCACATCAAGGGCTCGTCGAGCGAGAAAGGAGCGCAGATCTCATCATCATCCGACAGGTGAGGGCGCGCAAAGCGGGCGTAGAAACCCGAGGCGTCGTGGTTCTCACGGCGCCCGACGCCGAAGCGACTGGTCTGAGTACGGCTTGTCTGATTGGCGGGGCCCGTAGCCACGTGCGTCTCCTCTCCTCGGCTCAAATTACACCCCTGGCATTTCTTTCGACCGGAGGAGCGGTGGGGGAGGAGAGGGGCCTTGTCTAAACCAGCCGAGCCGGGCGCCCCAAGAAGCGGCCGATGTCCTCAACCTCGTCGGCGAACACGGAGGTATCGAGCTCCTCGAAGGGCGCTACTCTTATCTCCAGCGCACCGGCCCGTTTGTCCATTCGCCAGGTGCCTACCACGACGCCGTCCACCGCGGCCGCGGCTGCCACCCGGAGGTTGGCGCTGCCGCTGACTGCTTTGGTGTGAGGAGGCGGGACGGCCGGCTCCCTGTCCTTGTACCCGAGGAGATAGGCGTCAAAGGCGCCCAGCAGACGCACCACGCCGGAGTTTGCGCCGGGCTCCAATTGTCTCTTCCGTTCCTTGCGGGCGAGCGTCCAGCGCAGACCCCAGGGAGTCTCGAGCTCCTCGAGCTCGTCTGCGATCTGGGCCCATCCCGCGCGGGCGTCCGAGACCTTGAGCCCGGACCAGACGGCGAGGTCGCGCGGCTCTGCCGGGCCGTGACCGACCAGATGTCGCCGCGCCAGCTCAGCAAGGGCTTGCTGCCCCTGCGGTCCGGAACGAGGCTCGACCCAATCTTCCAACCGGACCCAGGTGCGGTCCCGGCCGTGGTCGGGTCCGTCGCAGATCTCCCCATCGATGGCGGCCCGGCTGATCAGGTGGGGTAGGCGCTGCCCGGCGACGTGGATTCCGGAGGCTTGCCATCGCTCGCCGATCTCAGCTCTCGTGAGGGGGCCGTCTGCCAGCGCTTTGCGCAACGAGCGACGGGCCTCCTCGTAGGTGGTCTCATCGAGCTCGAGGTTTCGCCAGCGGCTTGCCCTCGCTGCGATCAGTGTCTCCCTGAGCACCTCGAGTATCCAATTGATGTCCTCGGTCGCAACCAAGTGGATCGTGCCGCGCTGGCACCAGGTGCGAACCACGCTGCGATCCTCCACGCGCACGCGCTCGGCCTCCGCCGCGTCGAAGCCGCCTCCGCGGGCTCGCAGTGCCAAGGCCGCGGCGGGCGGTTCCTGGGACTGGATAGCGCCGACCGAGCGGACTATCCCTGCGGGATCGTTGAGCGTGTGGCGTGGCTCCAGGAGCTGAGCGCGCCACCACAGGGCGCGCACCTGCGCCTCGCTTAGCCTCTTCATCCCGGAGATGATGCCAAAGGAGCGGGACCATCAGCCAGACGGCCACAGGCTGCGGGAAAATCGCTCATCAGAGTGATTGATCGCCTGCCCCGGGACCGAGAGCCCAGATTTCACCGTCCCCACCCGTCAAGCTCCCGGCGGTCCCCGCTCGGCATCCGGGTCCGGAGGTGTGAGCTTCCCACTCGTGCGATCCTCTGCCGTCTTCTTGCGATGGCACCCGTAGCAGCGCCACTTCAGATTGCCGGTCGAAGCGAAGCCTCCGGCGACATGAGGTTCGCTGTGTTCCTTCTCGTTGCGCCAGCGATGACCGCAGTCGATGCACTTGACCCCATCGAACTCGGGAGGCTCGCCCAGCTCCAGTGCCAAGAGGACCTCGACCGGAGTGTTGCGGGTCCAGCGGCGCAGGTGACGCAGATCGGTGCCGTCGTAGAAGACCCCTGAGAGAAAGGCGTCGGAGGCGATCTCTCTGGCCCTCTGAGCTGAGATGGGGCCGACCCCGGGGATCTTGCACACTTCGCCCTCTCTGACGTCGTTCCAGCCCCGCTGTGTGATCTCGTGTGAGACCAGCACCACCAGCTCGGGCTTGCGAGCCGGGCTCGTGGTCCCTGTAGAGGAGAGCAAACC
>JALZJN010000168.1 GCA_030859735.1 Actinomycetota bacterium | reverse complement strand
CGCTTGATCCGTTAAAAGAGGGCCCGACCAACCTGGTGCGAAGGCCGGTCGGGCCCTGCAGAGTCCGGGCCCGGGCGCCGGTGGAGGCCGGGGATTCCCCCACCCGGTCGGTTCCCGAGTCGAACGTATGTTCGATAGTAGTCACTTCCGGACCGGTCCGTCAACCCCCCGGGCGGCAGATCCGCCACCCCCGCCCATTCCGTCAGCTGTGCGCGTGTAAGCCCGCCAAGTGAGCTTCACGCCCACCGGTTCAATGAGAAGAGGGTTGGCGCGGCGCCCGGTCTCAGATTCGGTGCGGCGGCGCCGGTCAGACGATGCCGAGTGCCGACTTTGCCAGCGGTGACATCTTTTCGGGGCTCCAGGGCGGGTACATCACGAGCTCGGTGGTCACCTGGCCGATTCCATCGATATGGGCCGTTGCATCTTTGATCTGCTCGTCGATCATCGGCCCGATGGGGCACCCCATGGTCGTGAGCGTGAATTCGACCTTGACGTCCCCCGCATCGGAGACGTCGACCTCGTAGACGAGGCCGAGATTCATTATGTCGATGCCGAGCTCGGGGTCGTCGACGGTCTTGAGCGCCTCGGTCACCTCTTCGCGGATGTCCTCTGTGGTTGCCATGTCACCTAGATTAACGCCCAGGGGTCAGACGCCTATTCCGAGGAGGCGGGCGGCGTTGTTGACGAGCACGTCCTGTTCTCGGTCCCCGAGCTCCATCAAATCGATCTCGTCCAGCAGCCGCCCCGGGTCGAGCATTGGATAGTCGCTGCCCCATACGAAGCAGTCGGCGAGGCGCCCCCGAGCATCGCGTTTCACCTCGGCGGGAATGTACTTCGGACGCCACCCCGAGAGATCAACCCACACATTGGTCTTGTGCATGGCGCTCGCAAGCACCTCCAGGTGCCACGGATAGCCGAAGTGCGCCATAACGACGGTGAGGCCCGGGTGACGTGCCGCAACCTTGTCCATGAGCATCGGACGTCCGTAGTCGAAGGCGATCCCCGAACCTCCCGGCACACCGGCACCCAGGCCCGTCTGGCCGACGTGGACCACGATGGGAAGCGAATGCTCCTCGCACTTGTTCCAGAGGGGATCGAAGCGAGGGTCGTCGGGGTAGAACGCCTGCACCTGCGGATGCAGCTTGAGGCCTTTCAGCCCCAGCCCGGAAACGGCTCGCTCCAACTCCTCGACCGCATCCGGCTTGTGTGGATCGACGCTCGCAAATCCGATGAACTGTTCCGGATAGGCGGTGCAGATCTCGGCGACGCGATCGTTGGTCAGCGGCGGGAGCCCGGTTGCGGTCTCCGCATCCCAGGCCAGCAGGACCCCGAAGATATCCCACTCGCGGTACTCGGCCGCCATCTGCTCGACGGTGCGGACGCGCACCTCGCTGCGAAAGTAGCGGGCGGTCGCTTCCAGCATCGGCCCGATCGAGCCTGCCAGCCACTCATGAGTGGAGCAGTGCACGTGAAAGTCGATAGCTCGCGGCATGGGTCCCCTCTAGAGGAAAAAGAACGAGATGGCAACTATGACGTGGGCCGCCGGCAGCCGAGCCCCTTCTGGCCGGTTCGAACGCCCTTTGAACATGGCCGTCGAGCTTAAAGCCTCGGCCCGATGCGGGTTGAGTCGGGCGTGCTGCTCGTCACGGTGCGCGGTCGAGCATGCTGCGCAGGCGCGCCGCCGCGGCCGGAGGATCGCTCGACTCGGTCACGGCTCGCACCACCACGATCCGGCGCGCCCCGGCTTCGAGCACCGCGTCCAGGTTGCCCGCGTTGATCCCTCCGATTGCAAACCACGGCGGGCCGGCCGTTTCCGACGCATAGCGAACGAGTTCGAGGCCGGCAGCGGGCCGGCCGGGCTTGGTCGGGGTCGCCTCCACCGGTCCGACCGCAAAGTAGTCCACATCCGCAGCACCCGCCTCGTCTATCTCCTCGGGGCGATGGGTGGAGAGCCCGACGAAAGCTTTTGGGCACACGCGGCGCGCCACCTCGACGGGGAGGTCGTTCTGCCCCAGATGAACCCCGTCGGCCCCCAGAGCCAGAGCTATATCGGGTCGGTCGTTGATGACAAAAGGGACGCCCGCATCGCGGCATGCCGCCGCCACCGGCTCACCCACACGCATTACAGCGCTCGCCTCCAGGTCCTTTTCGCGCAGCTGGACCAGGTCGACTCCGGCCCCGGCGAGCTCGCCCACCACGTCGGCCAGCCTCCCCGCCGCCAGGCGCGCCGGGGCGACCAGATAGAGCCGTGCGGAATCGAGGCTCACACCGGAGAGCGGCGGAGTCCCGGCTTCACGAGGCCATGGCGGGGAGCCCGGCGCCACTCAGCCAGCGCGGCAGGGGGCCGCTCACAGCGTCACGGCGGCCGGCCCGCCGTCCCCCTCTCCGGGTTCCGCGTCGGGATCCTCCCCCAGGGAACGCTCGAAATCCTTCATGCGCTCGGCGATGATGCGGAGGGCGCCCGGGGTGCGCAACAACGCGATCAAGATGACGACCGAGGGCAGGATGTCGAGCACCACTTCGTTCCAGCGTTTGTCGAGAAGGCTTGCGACCGCCACCCAGACGATGATCAGTCCCAGCAACAGGGTTGCCAGGCGCCTCGGCGTGGTCCCCTTCGCCGCTGCTTCGTAGCGCCGGCGCATGATCCTCACAGAACGCCTGCCGCGTCTTCGGCGAAGGCGCAGCCACGTCTCGCGCGCGGGATAGAAGAGCCGCAACCCCTCCACGAACGCGAGCACCATCCCCGAGAGAAGGGCTGCAACGACACCGGTGGCCACAAACCCAGGTTAAGCCGCGCGCCGACAAGCGCAAGGTCTCACCGGCAGCGGCCTCCATTGCCGAGAGGCTCAGGGCATGATTTCGCAGCCGGACGGGGACGGGTCACCCATGCACCTGTCC
>JALZJN010000070.1 GCA_030859735.1 Actinomycetota bacterium | reverse complement strand
AGCTATGGAGTTCACTGCGATGGACGAAGCGATCAGGCAGATCGAGAAGTCCAACATCGATCTCGAGCCCGAGGTATTGGACGCGAATGCGGTGCGGGAACTACTGTCGCGCTACGCAAGAGCAAAGAAGCTGGTGTCCTACGGCGAGACCATGCTGGCGGCAAAGGTCGACGACCCGGAGATAGTGGCGCGCACGACTGGAGTTTCCCTGGGAAAGGCCAAGTCCGCAGTGGGCACCGGAAACTGCTTGAAGGCGGCCGACGAGGTCAGAGAGGCGTTCAAGTCGGGCGAGCTCTCCTTGGATCAGGCTGCAGAGATCTCCAGAGCCGATCAGGCCTCCCCCGGCTCCTCCACAGAGCTCCTGAAGGCGGCCCAGGAGGACTCCTTCCAGACGCTCAGGGAGAAGTCGAGAAAGGTTGTCTTAGAGGCCGAGCAGCACCGGGGCCTGGCTGAGCGCCAGCACGAGGCCAGAAGGGCTCGCAGCTATAGGGACGAGCTCGGCATGATCTCCATCAATCTCCTCCTGGAGCCTCATGTCGGAGTTCCCCTCGTCAACCGGGCCGAGACCGAGGCCGGGCGGCGCTTTCGTTCCGCCAAGAAGACAGGCGACCAGGAGCCCTTCGAGCGCTGTCTCGCCGATGCCTACGCCGGTTTGCTTTCCTCTACAGGGACCACCAGCACGGCTCGCAAGCCCGAGCTGGTGGTGCTGGTCTCACACGAGATCGCCAAGCGGGGCTGGAAGGATGTGAAAGAGGGGGACGGAGCGGAAGCGACTGGGGCCGAAGTGTGCAAAATTCCCGGAGTCGGTCCCATCTCCCCTCAGAGGGCCAGAGAGATCGCCTCCGACGCCTTTCTCTCAGGGGTCTTCTATGACGGCACCGATCTGCGTCACCTGCGCCGCTGGACCCGCAACACGCCGGTAGAGGTCCTCTTGGCCCTGGAGCTGGGCCAGCCTCCCGAGTTCGACGGGGTCAAGTGCGTCGATTGCGGTCACCGCTTTCGAAACGAGAAGGAACACACAGAGCCCCATGTCGCCGGAGGCTTCGCCTCGACCACCAACCTGAAGTGGCGTTGCTATGGGTGCCATCAGGAGAAGACCGCAGAGGATCGGAGGAATGGAAAGCTCACCCCTCCGGACCCGGATGCCGAGCGGGGACCGCCGGGGCCGTGAGGGCCAAAACGTCATGTCGTATGGCCGGATCTCACGACTAACTACATCCGATGGGCAAGGTCTTCGTCCTGCGTGAGGGCAAGATCTCGGAGCGGCGCGCCTACGTAGTCGAGCACAAGAAGAACGACCACAAGTGATCACGAGCGCGATTCAGCTTACGTAGTCGAGCCAGTCCTTGTATTTCTCGTCTTGGCCCTTGACGATCTCGAAGTACTTCTGCTGCAGCGTGAGTGTGATCGGCCCCGGCTCTCCTATGACTCGCGAATCGATCTCTCGCACCGGTGTCACCTCGGCCGCAGTCCCAGAGCAGAAGATCTCCTCGGCACAGTAGAGATCGGCACGGGTGAGAAGCCTTTCGAACACCGGCATCCCCAGGTCGGCCGCGATCGCCATTACCGAAGCGCGGGTGACACCGGGGAGGGGGCCCGCGGCGAGCGGCGGCGTCATGAGCTCGCCATCCCTGACCACAAACAGGTTCTCGCCGGTGGCCTCGGAAACGTACCCCTGCGGGTTCAACATGATCGCCTCGTCGAAGCCCGAGCGGACCGCCTCCAGCTTGGCCATCGACGAATTGATATAGGCGCCCGTAACCTTGGCCTGAGGAGGGATGATGTTGTGGTCGTGCCGGCGCCACGACGACACCGTCATGCGGACTCCGTGCTTGAGTGCGTCGTCGCCGAGGTAGGCGCCCCACCCCCACACCGCGATGCACACATCGACGGGGTTCAGCTCGGGGTTGAGGCCCATCTCGCCGTAGCCTCGGTAGGCAATCGGTCGCACGTAACAGGAGCGCAGGCCGTTGATCTTGATGAGCTCGAAGGTTGCGTCCATGAGCTCATCAACCGAGTAGGGGATCTCCATCATGAAGATCTTCGCCGAGCGCTCCATGCGCTGTAGATGCTCGCGCAGTCGGAACACGGCCGGGCCGCGCGGAGTCTCGTAGCAGCGAATACCTTCGAACACTCCAGAGCCGTAGTGGAGCGCGTGAGTCAGCACATGGACCGTGGCGTTCTCCCACGGCACCAGCTCGCCGTTCATCCACACCTTGTCGACCGGGGCTATCGGCATCTCTTCTCTCCCGCCTCTTCCTTCATCACGATCCTCTACTTGAGCTCCGCTGGGCCGAGCACAATCAAACGGGCGTCTCGCATCCTCGCCTGAGCAACTATCTCATCCAGAACGCCTTCGGGAATAGGCGAGTCAACCGACATCGTCATCAGCGCCTCACCGCCCTCCGAGAGCCGCGCCACCTGCATGCTGGCGATGTTCACCTGGGCCCGCCCCATCAGGCCCCCCACTATGCCGACGATGCCGGGGCGGTCCTCGTAACGGAACATCACCATGATCGGCGAGAAGGCGGTGTCGAGCTCGTATCCGTAGGCCCTCACTAGGCGCTCGTCGTTCCGCTTGCCGGCCAGCACTCCGGCGACCGAAACCTCTTCGTTGTTGCAAAAGGCATGGACCTCGACCAGATTGACGTAGTCGTGCGATTCGGACGAGCGCGCCTCTTCGACGGAGACGCCACGGTCGCGGGCGATCAGAGGTGCGTTGACGAACGTCACCGGCTCGTGGACCACCGCCGAGAAAGCCCCCCTGAGCCCGGACAGGGTCAGGGCGCGGGTGTCGTGCTCGGCGATGCGCCCGTAGTACTCGAAGCGCAGACAGTCGACTCCGGACCCCGTCAGCGCAACCGCCACCCGGCCCAGCCGGGCGGCCAGCCCGAGGTAGGCGCGCACCGCTTCAGGGATGTCGGGGCCGACCTCGAGGTTCACCGCATAGGGGGCGAACTCACCACGCAGCGCCAATAGGACCTGCTCGGCGATGGCCGTCCCCGCCTTGTCCTGGGCCTCCTGGGTCGA
>JALZJN010000137.1 GCA_030859735.1 Actinomycetota bacterium | reverse complement strand
CGTCGACCTCGAGGGCCCACAGGGCGCGCCTCACGGTGACGAGATCCTCCGGCTCTCTTATCTCCTCGTGTCTCAGGAACTCCGCCCAGGCCCCGTCGGGCGTGTCCGCCAGGTACTGGGCGGGTCCCTCGGCGTCGCCGTGCCACCGCCCCCCGGGCTGATCATCGCTCTCCCACAAGAACGGGAACCGAGGATCGGCGTGGCGAAACAGGATCACGTGGCGGAGGAAAAGAGCAACGAGCGGGCCAGTTCAGAAACCGCTTTCGGCCCCCGGTCTTCGGGCGTCCAGCGATCGCCCAGCAGCTCGATCGGCGCCTTTCCTTGCAGGGCGGTCCTGGGTCGGTGAAACCAGCGGCGCACTCCGACTTCGTTGTATGCGCCGAGCAGATCACCCACGATCAACGCGAGGAAATGGAGACGCTCGGCGGTGACGTCGGGAGTGCTGCGCGTACCCTTCGCGTAGCGGTGCAGGCTGCTCTCCGAGATACCAAGGAGCGCAGCCAGTTCGTCGGAACCGAGCACTCGCGTCAGAGTCGCCCACTCGAATTGCGGCAGCGGGGATCCCCGCAGGGCGTCGAGGACCGCCCGGAGAACTTCTTCGGTCGGCTCGACCTGCATGGGATCGACCCCCCGAAGCCGAACGGTCAGGCGCCGGGCGACGCCGGCCTCATCGAGTAGTCGCAAGACCTCGTGAATTAGCTCGGGCCCGATCTCGGGGGAGTCATCGAGCGAGACAAGACCGATGCCCTCGGCGCTGCTGAGCAACTCCCACCACAACCGCTGCTCGGATCGAGGTTGGGTGATTACCATTGTCCGATCATATTCCATTTAGCATCCGAAGCAAGCCCACCACCCCCTAGTCCGGCTGAGGGGCGCAGGAAAGGGTACAGTTTAGGGGTCAATATCCGATACAGTGCGAAGAGAACCAGCGACCGACAAAAGGGGGTCGGTGAGCAATCTAATGAACACCTCTCTGGAAACTCGGGAATACGAGCAGGTCGTTCGGATACAAGAGGCTGCCTACAAGGATTCCGCTCGACTGGGGCCGCAGCAGATAACCGGCTACCTACTAGAGCATGTTGGTCAGCGCATTACAGCAGTTGCTACAGGAGTGGCCGACGCACGTCCGGTGAGGAGTTGGAGAGACGGGACAGCCACCCCCCAGGAGGAACATGATTGGAAGCTCCGCGTCCTTTACCGCGTCGTGCGTCCGATTCATGAGATCTACGGGGCACAAACCGCAAGAGCGTTTCTTCGAAGCTCAAATCCTCAACTAGGTGATGAATCTCCACTTCTCGTGATCGCGGATATGCCCCAGAAGGACGGGGAGCCAGCCGTTCTGGCCGCGACAAGGGCGTTCTTGGAGGGTTAAGCCTGCTCACGTTTGGCTCGTTTCCGGAAAGCGGGGCGGTGCGCGTCCACTTCGACCCGCGCAAGCTGCCCAAGCCCCGTCCCGTGGGCGAACCAGGTCCGAGCCGTTTCGACGATCCAGCAGGCTTGTTCGTAGTCAGGTACTTAGCGACCCATCTGCAAGGTTGCATGATCGAGTTGCTTGCGCGTTTCCGAGATAACGAGGCTGCCGACAATCGAGTAGCTCAAGTTCAGAACGTCGAGCCAGAGGACGTTGCACTGGATGCAGACGGAGCGGAATCGAAAGCCGAGGGAATACGCGTCTACCTCGCGAAGCAGTCTGTCGTCCGAGTCTATGTCGCGGGCGAAGTGCCAATCGTACGAATCAACGACGCAGCCACACTCGGCCACCTCAACACCCATCCGCTTGTCCGTTCGGCTCTGGATGCCTCAGGGCTGGGCACACCTCAGGGTCCAGCAGAACTGGACGGCGGAACGATCCGCCTGAAGGGGGAAGCGGGACGGATGATCACTCAGGCTGTATCGCGGGCCGTTTACGAAGGCGACGCGCGGCCCGGCGGCCTTCGGTACTTCTCGAGGCTCGACGACACTCAAGAATGCTGGGCCCTTTTCGATCGTGTAACGGTTGAGTTTGAGAACCAACAGCAGCTAACGAGCGAGGATCCGGACCATCGAGCGGCTACTGCTCGTGCTGCTACGACGCTTTCGGTTGAGTTGCCGCGCGAGTGGACCGATCCGCCCGAAGCAAGTAGATGACCGCGGCGACGCCGTCCCCGAACCCAATGCGCTGTGCTATATCGCTGTCACGTTCGCTCTACCAGTGAGGTTCTGCGCGGGACGCACACCGGCTCGTTGTGGGTGCTGGTGCGCGTTGAGCGCGTGTCAGGACCCAGAATCAAGACGAACCATTCTCAAGTCGCCCCTCCCACAGGGCGCCGGAGGCAAAATAGTCCGAAACTTCAGGGTTTGTAAGTTCATGGGAGTTTCGACCAATCCC
>JALZJN010000136.1 GCA_030859735.1 Actinomycetota bacterium | reverse complement strand
GTAGGCCGCGACGGAATCGCCTTCCTCGAGAACCGTGCTCGTGAGCTTCAACGCGCCGCCGACCTGCTCCGGGCCGCGCCCGAAGACGTGGCCGAGCGTGTGGAGAAGCTTCAGGCGACCACCAAGGCGATGGAGCGCCGCCTCCACGAGGTGGAGCGCAAGAGTCAGGACCAGGACGCTCAAGAGCTGGTCGAGGCTGCGATCGAGTGCAACGGCAGCCGCTTGGTGGTAGCGCGCCGGGACCTCGGTGTGGATGGGCTGCGCGCTCTTGCTCAGGGCCTGAGGGGGCGGCTGGGATCGGGAGTCATCGTGCTGGGCACCGCAGCCGAGGGCCGGGCCAACCTGGTGGCGGCGGCGACCAAGGACCTCGTCGACAAGGGCCTCTCGGCGCGCACGATTCTGAGCGACGGAGCCGAGCTGTTGGGCGGGGGGGCCGGGGGCAAGCCCGAGTTGGCGATCTCGGGAGGGCCCCGCGCCGAGCGCCTTCCGGAGGCGATCGAGGCGGTCGCGAAGGCGGCGCGCCGCGCATTGCAACAGGGATGATCCTGGGGGTGGACCCCGGCGGACGCCGTGTCGGGCTCGCAGCCGGGGACCTCACCACGCGCTTCGCCCGGCCTCTCGAGGTCATCGATGCGGCGCGCATCGATCCGATTGCGCGCATTGTCGGCGTGTGTGAAGAGATCGGCGCGACGCTGATCGTCGTGGGAATGCCGCTGACCCTGTCCGGCCACCGCGGCCCCCAGGCCCTCGCCGCCGAGGCCTTCGCCGAGCGCCTGAGGGCCGCTTGCCCCGTGGAGGTCCGCCTTCACGACGAGCGTCTCAGCACCGTTGTGGCCGAGCAGGCGCTGCGTGCCGCCGGCGCCTCGCCCCCGCGCCGCAAGAAGCTCAGGGATGCGGTCGCGGCTCAGGCGATCCTACAGGGCTACCTCGACACCCGGCCGCGCCCGTGAGCCGGGGCGGCCGCCTGCTCCGGTTCCTGGTGGCGGTCGCACTGCTGGCCGCGCTCGGCGCCGGGGGCGGCTTCTTCTACCTCCGCTCGATCGGGCTGTGGGGAGCCACTCGCCCCCACGGGTCGGCCTCGGTCAGAATCCCGCAGGGAGCCTCCGGGGCCGAGGTGGGGGAGCTGCTCGAAGCCTCCGGAGTGGTTCCCTCCGCGCTCGGCTTTCGCCTTGCCCTGAACCTCGAGGGCGGGGCCGAGGACATTCAGGCGGGCCGCTACAAGCTGTCCCAGGGGCTCAGCGCCCGGGACGCGCTGCAGACTCTGCTCGAAGGGCCCCAGCAGCGCTTCGTCACCGTCACCTTTCCCGAGGGATCCTGGATCGAGGACTTCGCAGCTACCCTCAGCAAGCTCACCGACATCTCGGGAGAAAAATTCACGCGTCTTGCGACCGCCGGCAAGCTCAACTCTTCGCTGCAGCCCAAGGGAGTCGACACGCTCGAGGGCCTGATGTGGCCCTCGACCTATCAGGTCGTCCCCAAGGACGACGCCCGCAGCGTGGCTCTGCGCATGGTGAAGGAGTTCGAGCACCGCGCCGCCTCGCTCGACTTCTCCGAGGTCCAAGGGACCGGTGTCAGCGTCTACGAGGCGATCATCGTCGCGTCCATGGTCGAGGCCGAGGCCATGCTCGACTCCGAGCGGGCCAAGATCGCACGGGTCATCTACAACCGCCTGCAGCAAGGAACCCCTCTGGGCATCGACGCCACCGTCAACTACGCGCTCGGCGAGCACAAGCGGGAGCTGACCGAGTCGGACCTCGCGGTCGATTCCCCCTACAACACGAGGGTGGTGGCGGGCCTGCCGCCTACGCCGATCGGTGCGCCGGGGCTGGCCTCACTGAAGGCAGCCGCGCACCCGGCCGAGGGTGAATGGCACTACTACGTGCTCAGGAACTGCCGCGGCGCCCACTCCTTCAGCGTCTCCTACGACGACTTCCTCTCAGACAAAGCCGCCTATCAGGAGCTGTCCTGCTGAATGAAGAAGCCCTGCTGAACAAAGTGCCCCTGTTGAACGAAGGGCCTCTGGGGAAGCCCGGTTTTCTCGGAGTGCTGGGATGGCCGCTGAATATCACCCTGTCGCCGGCTATCCACACCTCCGCCTTCGCCGCGCTGGGCATCCCGTGGACCTATCTGGCGTGGCCGGTCCCACCGCCTCGCCTGGCCGTCGCAGTCGAGGGGCTGAGGGCCTTGGGGGCCGTCGGCGCTAACGTGACGATGCCCCACAAGACCTCGGTGATCGAGCTGCTCGACGAGCTCTCGGCGGACGCCCACAACCTCGGCGCGGTAAATACGATCTCCCGCTCCGGCGAGTTGCTGGTCGGTCACAACACCGACGTGGCCGGCTTCACCGCATCTCTGCAGGAGTCCGGCGTCGACGTATCGGGTCGTCGCGCGCTGGTGCTGGGGGCCGGGGGAGCGGCGCGAGCGGTGGTACGGGCGTTGGATCAGATGGGCGCAGGCGACATCGTAGTGAGCGCGCGCCGCCACAAGGCGGCGGAGGCGCTCGCGGATCTCGCAGACAACATCAGCGCGGTGACGTGGGAGCGCCGGGAGGAGTCTGCGAGAGTCGTGAGCCTGGTGGTCAACGCCACTCCCCTGAGCGCGATCGGCGGCGACCCGCTTCCAGGCGCCCGCTTCGAGCCCGGACAAGTCGTGGTCGACCTCGTCTATGTCCCCGCCGAGACGGAGCTTTGTCTGCGAGCACGCGCCGAAGGTGCTCAGGCCGTCGGCGGGCTCGGCATGCTTGTTCACCAAGCCGCCGCGGCGCTGCGCATCTGGACTGGGCTCGAGCCGCCACTGGAGGATATGTGGCGGGCCACAGCACGAGCAGGCTCGCCGAGTGGTCATTGAGGGTTGCTATGCAACCTCATCCACCGCGCGGCCCCTTCAGACGCGGCTAGATGGTGAGGCCGCGCTCGATGTTCTGAAGCTCACGGCGGGCCATGGCCAAGTTGGATCTGCTCTTGTCGAGAGCCAGGTAGAGGAACAAGCCCTCTCCGGAAGCGCTGGACATCAGGCGAATAAGGTGAATCTGGCTGCCCAGAGTGATCAGGATGTCCTCGATCTTGTCCTCGAGCCCCAGCCTTTCCATGGTCTTCGTCTTTGCCCTAACCACCTCCGTGTTGCCTGCCGCTGCAACCTCGAGGTCGAGATCAGGACCGCCGCCGTCGGTTCCGAGCGTCATGCCGCTGTTGTAGTCGACCAGAGCGACGCCCAGCGCGCCGTCGATGGTCATGGCGGCCTTGAGGCTGTCTGCGACGTTACCCATGCCGTTTACCTCCCTTTCGTTGCTAGTGCTGTGCCCCCAGGGGAGCCTCTGACGACTACTTTGTCGGCAATAGTTGTCGATACTTAACTGGCTTACGCAGGTATTACCGGTTGTCACCTATTTTCTTGCTCGGCTAAAATTCTCTTGCTCGGCTAAACAGGAGATCCTCGATCGAATGCAGCTCGTGACGAGCGATGGCGAGGTTGCTCGTCGGCCGGTCCAAGGCCACGAATATGAACAGCCCTTGCGCCTCCGCGCGTGCGAGTAGACGGATGAGATGTACCTGAGTGCCCAGGGTGGTTACCATGTCCTCGATTCTGTCGTCGGGGCCAAGCTCGCTCATTGTTCTCATCTTCGCCTTCACCACCTCGGCGTAGCCCGCGGCGGCTATTTCGAGGTCGAGGTCCGGTCCTCCTCCGTCGGTTCCGAGCGTCATGCCGCTGTTGTAGTCGACCAGCGCGACGCCCAGCGCTCCCTCGATGGTCATGGCGGCCTTCAGGGCGCCCGGGATGGTGCCTCCGGCGACGATCTCTTCCCAATATCGAATCTCAACGGGTTCCGAGACGCCCTCCGGAGAAGACTCTGCGAGCCCTCCCGCAAGGCTCTTGAGAAGGGCGGACAGTTTCTTGGGCATATCTACTCGCTCGTACGGATCAGCCGATGATGTCGGCGATATGGGCCGCGACGCGACGCGCCTCGTGATGAAGAAGCCCCAGATTGACCTTGGCAGGGGCCACAACAGCCAGAACTCCTTTGGTTCCGGCCGCGTAGACGACGAGGTACCCGTCGCTGCCCCGCGTCAGGGTTTCCTCGAAGTTTCCTTGCTCGAAGACCTGGACAATTCGCCGGCCCAGGCCGAGGGTAGTGGCGGCCATGGCGGCGGTTCTGGGAGACTCTTCCTCCGCCATGTCGTGGGCAAGCATTAGCCCATCGGAAGACGCGATCATCACTCCCTGGATTCCGTTTACCGAGGAGCGAAGGGCCTTGATCGCCTGATTAAACCGTTCTGGATCAGTCATTCAGGCCTCGATGACGACGGCGCCCGTAAAAGAGCTCGTCGGCGCGCTCAACTTCGGATCGGCTAGATCGTGCGCCAGCGCCGCCGGCGGTGCTACCACGACGCGGTGGGTTCTTTCGTCACCCGAAAGCTCGCGCGCGTCGAGCGGTTGGCCGAACTTCTGTGTAAGCGCGCCGGAAACGACTCCCGACACCAGCATTCGCGCGGGTCTGGTGTCGAGCCCGGCGCCGATGCGGACCTCGCTCAAGACTCCGTGAGTAATTTCCACGAGTAGCAATACATGCGGCTCGGTGTGTGCTTCCAGCACCGTAATGCGCGCCGCCAGACCGATGTGCATGGGCCAGAAGAGGGCCCCACACGCGGCGCTTTGTTCCGACGCGCCTTGTGATCGCGCCCAGGTACTGAAATGCTGTGCCGCAGCGAGACCATACGACTTACCAAAACCGTAGATCGAGAGCTCGGCGCCCGCGTTTCCCAGCAGGTCATCAAGCACCTTTGGGAGCGTTATCGCCAGCGCCTGAGCGTCGACAATCACCACTGCGTTGCCCCCCGCGAGGGCTCGTCCAGCACCGGGGTCGCGCTCGAAAGTGTTCCAGTAGCGCCGTGCCAGCGTGCTGGCTTCTTGAAGGCCACTGCTTTCTATCAAACTCGCATCATTCATGGCGCGAACCTTTCCCTAGGCCGCCCACTAGCCAACGCTTACTTCGGCGTCGTCGGCGAGCGCCGTTAGAACCTTGATCAGCAAGACCAGCATGACCTCTTTCGCCGACTCCTTGTCGGTCGCTTCACACGGAACGACGGTGACGTCGGGCCCGGCTCGCATGATGTCGTTCAGACGCTCGAGTAGCTCCGGATGGCTCGCGCCGCGGTTGGCTGCAATGATGAAAGGAACATCAGAGATGCCTCGGAAGTGCTCGAGGATGCCGGCGGCCTCGTCGAGCGCCTGCTCGCCACGCGACAAGTCGGTCATGACGATGTAGCCGTCCATTCCCTCCGCGAGCACGTCCCACATGAAGTCGAAGCGCTCTTGTCCGGGTGTCCCGAACATGTAGAGCTCCGCCAGCATTTCCTCGTCCTTCACCGTGAGCTTGCCGAAGTCCATGGTTACCGTGGTGTGGTCCTTGGTTTCGGCGGTCTCGTCGGAAACCCCGGCCTCGGTGGCAAGCACAGGAATCTCAGAGATCGTAGAAATCAATGTCGTCTTGCCGGCGGCAAAATGTCCGGTCACGACTACCTTTATCGTCACTACCTCGAATGGGCTCATGGTTTCGCCTCGGTCACAGGCCTCTGACCGCGGCGATGATCCGTCGCAAGGCGCGCACTTTCGGCTGCGCCGGCGGCTTTTCGTCGGAGGTCTCGGCGGACGGTTTCATTGAGTGCGTCTGTCGCGGCCCGGGCGCGGACTGCACCGGAGCGGTTCCGGCCAAGTCCCTCAATTCCTGCAGAGCCAGAGTCCTGAAGCCCGCGTTTTCGACCCCCGACGGCCCCACGTCGACGGGATCGCTGGGGGGCAGGGGAGGCTCCTCGCGCTGCTTTTCTACCGGTTGCTCCTGCTCCAAATCTGCGCCGGTCCCCTCCAGATCCCAGAGCGTGCTCTCGTCACTCTCGGGACGGGCTGCTTCGGTGAGGGGGTCGGCCTCTTCATCCTCTTCGGGTAGATCGAGCTCGAACAAGGACTGAGAGGTATCGAGCGGATCCGTCGTCCCCGGATCGCCCCACAGA
>JALZJN010000068.1 GCA_030859735.1 Actinomycetota bacterium | reverse complement strand
TGAGATTGACGGGATCGTTCCACACAATCACCAGCCACGGTCGCTCGTGCTCGAGCTCTTCTCGGGTTTCGACCTCCCTCACTTCGGAGGGGGCGATCACGGCGCGCATCGTCAAATCGTCGCGCATCGTCGAACGACCCGAAGGGCACATCAGGGGCCAGACGAGGTGGATGTGCGCCGGCACCCGCCACTGCTCCCCGCTTTATTTATTGACTGAGCGTTCAAGAGCAGGGTGGCCTACTTGACCAGGCGTTCGGAGAAGTCGAGAAAACCAGGCTTGGGTGGTAACGCTGCGGGTAGCCTCCGAGTCTGTAGAGACAAGACGCAATGTCACAGCCGAGCGCGGCGGCGAATCTGCCGCCCCATTTCCAGGAGGCTCGCGCACGCATGAGGTCCACTGCTGCAGAGAAGCACGTCCTGTCCTCCCTGGAGGACGAGGACCTCGCGCTGCGCGCCCACAAGGACTTCGAGGCCTTCGCCGAGCTCTACCGCCGACACCTCTGTCCCGTCTATCGCTTCGTGCGCTCCCAGATTCCAGATGATTCCGCCGCCGAGGATGTGACCGCCCAGGTGTTCTTCAAGGCGCTGTCGTCGGCGGGCTCCTTCCGTGCGGAGGGTTCCTATCAGAGCTGGCTCTATCGCATCGCCCACAACTCGATCTCATCCTGGCGCAAAGCCCGCGACAAGGGCTTCATCGTCCTGGACGAGGTGCCCGAGTCGGTCGATCCCGAGCCCTCCCCGGTGGTCGTCGCCATCGCTCAAGAGCAGAGCAGCATGGTGCGCGAGACCGTCGAGCAGCTCCCCCCCGCCCAGCGCGAGGTCGTTGCGCTGCGTTATTTGGAGGACTTCAGCATCGAGGAAATAGCAGGCATCACGAGGCGGACGCGCGGTGCCGTCCGAATCCTCTTGCACAGGGCGCGCTCGAGGCTTCGCAAAGATCTCGAGGGACATCGTCTCGAGGGACACGGTCGGGACAGACATGGTCGGGATAGAAAGGAATTGGCATGACGGGTTCCATCGAGCAGGCCGTGATCTCCACTTGGGCCTACTCCCCACGCCCGGCTTTCTCGGCCGAGCTTCTCGGAGCGCTGCGACGAGCCGCGGGCTTGCGGCTCGTTCCCTCGGCCGCATCGGGGCACGACCGCTGGGTCGTGGCGGGCTCGATTGCCGGTGTGGCCACCGCTGCGAGCGCCGCGGTCTACGGCTTCGTCAAGATCAACCGCAAGGGCAGCGCAGCATGAGAGCAGGACTGTTTCCGGGCCAGGGGATTCCGTCTAAGACCGTCCTCGAGTCACTGGCAAAGAACCACGCTCTGTTGACGTCCGCCTCGGAGCTGCTCGGCTACGACCTCTTCAAGAGAGTGGAGGTAGCCGCGCGTCGCAAAGGCGCCTCGCTGCCCACAGCCGTGGCTCAGCCTGCGATCTTTGTCGCAGGAATGATCTCGTTCTCCCACGACTCGGCGAGCTGGGACTTCTTCTGTGGCCACAGCCTCGGTGAGTACACGGCCCTGACGGCGGCGGGAGCCATCTCCTTCGAGGATGCCCTCGCCATCGTGCATGTTCGGGCCGAGGGGATGGAGCGGGCCGGACGGGCAGCGCCTGGAAGCATGGCGGCCGTCCTGGGGCTCGATTTGGAGCAGGTCTCGGCCATCGCCCTGAGAACGGGCGTGGTGGTCGCCAACGACAACTCGCCGGGACAGGTGGTGCTGGCGGGCCCCGAGCAAGCCCTCGCCGCAGCCGCCACAGAGGTGAGATCCGCCGGAGCCCGCTCGGTGCTGCTCGATGTCTCGGGCCCCTTCCACACCGAGGCCATGGCCCCGGCCGCTCTCCCGCTGGCCCGTGCGCTTGAAGAAGCCGCGATCAGGGTCCCCGAGGTCCCGGTCGTGTCAAACGTCTCGGCTCGTCCCTATACCGACGCTGCCGAGGTCAAGGAGCTGCTCGTTGCACAGCTCACCCGGCCCGTGCGCTTCAGGGAATCAGTTGAATGGTTGGTGGAGGAGGGCGTCGAGGACTTTACGGACTTCGGCCCCGGCCAAGTCGTCGCGGGGTTGGCGCAGAGGTGCAGGCGCGCAGCTCGCGGAGCAGAGGTGGCAGCTCATGCTTGATACCCGGGTTCTGGTCGAGGACTCCTTCGCCGGTACCGAGACCGATGCCATCTCGGAGCGGCTCGTGGTCGCCCCCGAAAGCGGCCGATTCCGCGCCCTCTCGTCTGAGCATCTGGCCGTATCGGGGGAGTGGGTCGAGCCGGGGACCGTGCTCGGAGTAGTGGAGGCTCACGGCCAGCGGGTGCCGGTGTGCTCCCCGTTCCGGGGCTGGGTCAAGGGCATGCTGGCGCTTCAGGGCCAGCCCGTCAAGCAGGGCGACGCGCTGTTCTGGATTCGTAGCCACTAATGCTCGTCGATCCCGAGGGCACAAGCCTGTCTTGGTGAGCCGCAAGGGACAGATGAGGTCGAGCCGGCCTGGGTCACGGTGACGGGGGCGGCCATCACGGGGTGGGGGATCGCCCTGCCCGAGCGCGAGCTTCACAATGCCGAGCTTGCCCGGCGCCTGGACGTCACCGAAGAGTGGATCCTCGAGCGCACCGGGATTCACAGCCGTCACGTCGCGACCCCCACCGACTCGGCGTCGTCGCTCAGCACCGAGGCCGGGCAAGTCGCCTTGAGACGCGCCGGGCTCGAGGCCTCCCAGCTGGACATGGTGATCGTGGCCACATCGACCCCGGACGAGCAGATGCCCGCCACCGCGTCGCTGGTGCAGAATGCCCTCGGCGCTTCGGGCGCCGGCGCCTTCGACCTCAACGCCGCATGCTCCGGCTTTCTAGTTGCTCTGGCGCAGGCGGGCGCCCTCGTCACCTCGGGTATGGCGCAGCGGGTGCTGGTGTGCGGTGCCGACCTGCTGACGCGCGTGCTCGACTACGACGACCCTCGCAGCTGCATCCTGTTCGGCGACGGCGCCGGTGCGGTGGTGCTCGAAAGCGCCCCCGGCATCGCCTTCGGGCCCTTCCGCATCATCTCCGATGGTTCCAAGGAGCCCCTTCTGCGCATCCCAGCCGACGACGGCCACCTCCGGATGAAGGGCAGGGAAGTCTATCGGCATGCGGTCGCGTCGATGTCTGCTGCCGTAAAGGAGATCCTCGTCGAGGCGGGACTCTCAGTCGCAGATATCGACTTGCTCGTCGCCCATCAGGCCAACGCCCGCATCGTGGAGGCGGTCGCGCTGCGGCTCGGACTGGATCCCGCCCGGGCGATGCTCAACATCAGCCGCCTCGGGAACACCTCGGCGGCGTCGATTCCACTGGCGCTGGCGGAGGCAGTCGAGACCGGCAAGCTCCACGATTCGGACTTGGTCGTGCTCACGGCTTTCGGCGCCGGTTTCGTGTGGGGGGCGGGGATCGTTCGCTGGGTGGCGCCGGTCGGGACTCAAACAGACGAGGAGCTTGTTCTAGCGCGAGGTGCGAATGAGTGAGCGGGTGGCGCTTGTGACGGGAGCCGGGCGGGGCATCGGGCGCGCCATCGCCCTTGAGCTTTCAGGCCGCGGCTACGACATCGGCATCAATTATCTGTCGAACGCAGACGAGGCCAAACAGACTCTGCGACTTGTAGAGGAGAACGGCCGCAGCGGCATCTGTCTGCAAGCCGATGTCGGTGAGGCATCCGACGTCGAGCGCTGTTTTGGGGAAGTGGAAGAAGCGCTCGGCACCGTCTCGGTGCTGGTCAACAACGCCGGCACCCGCCACGATGGACTTGCTCTATCGCTGAGCTATAACGCTTGGGATCGGGTGATCAAGACGAACCTCTACGGAACCTTCAGCTGTTGTCGCCGAGCATTGCGACCGATGGTGAGAGCCCGTTTCGGGCGCATCGTCAATATCACATCGACCGCAGGTCTTAGAGGAAGCCCCGGACAGATCAATTACTCGGCCGCCAAGGCCGGCATTGTCGGATTGACTCGCACGCTCGCAAAGGAAGTGGGGGCCAAGGGCATCACGGTCAATGCGGTTGCGCCGGGCCTCATCGACACCGACCTCACCAGCAATCTCTCGGACAAGCAGCGGGATCAACTGGTCTCCTACATCCCTCAGAAGAAGTCGGGCGAGCCCAGGGACATCGCCGCACTGGCAGGTTTTCTGTGCTCTGAGGAAGCCCATTTCATCACCGGGGCCGTGTTGGTGGCGGATGGAGGAATGATCTGTTGACTCACACTTCGTTTTATTGAGCACATCCAGAAGTACGTCGGCCGGAAGCAGGACAAGATGAAAGGAGCAACACAAATGGCAGAGAAGCGAGAGGAAATACTCGCCATCGTCAAGGAGCAACTGCAGGAGCGCGGCATCGACACGGCAGAGGTGACGGCCGATTCTCACCTCGCCAAGGACCTCGGACTCGACTCGCTCGATGTCACCGAGTTGACCCTCGGCCTCGAAGAGCGCTTCGGGATCGAGATTCCCGACGAGGAGCTCGAAGAGATCGGTACTGTGGGCGACGCCGTCACCCTCATCGAGAAGAAGCTCTCTGTAGGCGCATGAGCGAGGTCGTCGTGACCGGGATCGGGCTCATTACCCCGATCGGAACCGGCACGGAGGATTTCTGGAGCGGCCTCCTCGAGGGCCGCTCCGGTACCGCCGAGATCAAGAGGTTCGATGCCTCGGGCCTGCCGGTGCGAATCGCCGCGGAGCTGCCGGACTTCGACCCCACCGACTACATGTCGCAGCGCGACATCTCGCGCACCGATCGCTTCTCTCAGATAGCGGTCGGTGCGGCGAGTCTCGCGTGGGAGGAAGCAGAGTGCTCGAAGCTGGATGTGGGAGCCGAGCGCATCGGCGTGATTATCGGCACGGGTATCGGCGGTCTTCCGACGATCGAGAGAGAGCACACGAACCTGATCAATTCGGGGCCGCGCCGGGTCAGCCCTTTCATGGTGCCGAAGCTGATGCCCAACGCGGCGGCCGGTGCTGTCGCGATGAAGTTCTCACTTACGGGGCCCAACTATGCCCCCACATCTGCTTGCGCCAGCGGCGCTCACGCGGTAGGCGAAGCGTTTCGCTACGTGCGCGACGGGCTCGCCGATGTCATGATCGCCGGCGGCACCGAGTCGGCGTTGACTCCGTTGTCGCTCGCCGCCTTTGCGCGCATGGGTGCGCTATCGCGCCGCAACGACGATCCTCGCGCAGCCAGCCGTCCCTTCGACGCAGGCCGTGACGGCTTCGTGTTTGGTGAAGGCGCGGGAATGCTCGTGCTCGAGCGCAGAGAGGCGGCCGAGGCACGCGGCGTTCACATCTACGGCAGCATCACCGGCTACGGCGCCTCCGCAGACGCTTTCCACATCACCCAGCCCGATCCCAAGGGGGCCGGGGCGGTACTCGCGATGAAGTGGGCGCTCGCCGATGCCGGTGCCTCTGCGGAGGAGGTCCACTACATCAATGCCCACGGGACCAGCACTCCCTACAACGACCGGGTGGAGACGATTGCCATCAAAGAGGCGTTCGGGCCTGAGGCCAAGCGAATTCCGGTGTCGTCCACCAAGTCCAATACCGGGCACCTCTTGGGGGCCGCGGGTGCGGTCGAGGCGGCGGTCTGCCTGCTCGCGCTCGAGCGCCAGATGATTCCCCCCACCATCAACTTGAGCGAGCACGACCCCGACTGCGACCTCGACTATGTGCCGGGGGGGCCGCGCCCGGCCGAGCTAGATTGCGCGCTGTCGAACTCGTTTGGCTTCGGCGGGCAGAACGCGTGCCTCGCGTTCCGTGCTCGGCGTTGACGTTGTCTCGATTGAGCGGGTCCGCCTCCTGCTGGAGTCAAGTCCCGGCTTAGAGAAGCGCCTGTTCACCGAGCCCGAGCGCGCCTACTGCAACTCGCAACGGGACCCTGTGCAGAGCTTCGCCGGCACGCTTGCGGCAAAGGAAGCGGTGATAAAGGCGCTGCGGCTCGGCCCCCTGGTCGCGTGGGCGCGCCGCATCGAGATAACGAGGGACTCTTTGGGGGCGCCCTCGGCTCGCATCGGGGGCCGCTCAGTGGAGGTCTCGATTTCGCATGACGCCGGTGTAGCGGTGGCCGCGGCCCTAGCCCTGCCTGAGGCGTAGCGTCGTGCCCGGCTCGACTAGCGTTCCCCAACGGTGGCAAACGCACACGGTGTGCGTTCACCCACCAAAAAACGTGTGCAAAGGCACACGGTGCGCGTTTCGCCACTGAATGAGTTGGCCAATGGGCGGGCCAGGGTGCGGCTGCCCTCGCCGCAGCGGGCGCCAACGTGATGCTCATGATCCGCGGCGGCTCCTTCGCCGGCAGCATGTCGGCTTATCTAATCGAGCAGCTGGACAACGCTCCGAACGTAAGTGTGCTTCTGAGGACGGGCATCGCCGAGGTCCACGGCGAGCGGCAGCTGGAAGCCTTGTGCTGGCAGGTTTGGAGAATGGAGCGTCGCGGACCGTCAATGCCGACGCGCTCTTTGTCTTCGTGGGCGGCGAACCGCGTACAGATTGGTTACCCGACGATGTTGCGAGGTGACCGCTGGGGCTACGTGGTGACGGGGCGCGACCTCATGGAGGATGGCGAACTTGCCGGACGCTGGCCGTTAGAGCGAAGCCCTTCCCTCCTCGAAACCAGCATGCCGGGCGTATTCGCCGTCGGAGACGTCCGGCACCGCTCCATCAAGCGCGTGGCCGCGGCGGTGGGTGAGGGATCTACCGCAATCCTGCTGGTGCACGAGTATCTCGATCATCTCTAAAGGGGTTTCAATAGGCAGCCTCTATGTGCCGGGTGGTGCACAGAGCTCGAGCTGGATGTTGTCCGGATCCCGAAAGACGAGGATCGATCCATAAGGGGTATCGGCGATCGGGGATTGCGTGAGCGGGCGATCTGCGGCCCGCGCCCTCTTGACACCCGCCTCCTCGAGACGGACTTGCCATGCCTCTAGGTCCGATCGCGATTTCACCATGAACCCGACATGATCCAGCCCCGTGCGCGTCTCTTCAAATTTCTCGCGCTGATTACGATCGTGTTGATGCAGCACGATGACCAAGTGCCAATCGTCGTCGGCCAGAAGCTTACCCGTGCCTCCCTCGTGGGGTCCATCAAACTGATAACGGATCGCGAACACCCCCTCGTACCAGGGGATGCTGTTCTCGAGATCGGTCACCGTCAACGCGAGGTGATGCAGAAGGGGGCGAGTCGTGCTCAAGGAAGGCTCCTCTTTCCGTGCGGCTGCTCCGACGCCGCAGGCTACCACCGAGATTCCACGACCCCTACTTCGTGATCGCGTGGCCCCCGAACTCACGGCGCAGGGCCGCCAGCACGCGCGCTTGGAAGGAGTTCGGCTGGCGCGACGAGAAGCGGGCGAACAGCGCCGCCGAGATGGCAGGCATCGGGACCGCGTGGTCCACGGCCGCCTGCACCGTCCAGCGCCCCTCGCCCGAGTCCTCGACCACACCCTTGAGGGAATCCAGGCCCGGGTCCTGCGACAGCGCGTGGGCGGCGAGGTCGAGCAGCCACGAGCGCACCACGCTGCCGTGCCTCCACACCTCTGTCACCTGGGCGAGATCGATGTCGAAATCGGACTTATCCAGCAGGTCGAAGCCTTCGGCGTAGGCCTGCATGAGCCCATACTCGATCCCGTTGTGGACCATCTTGGTGAAGTGGCCGGCGCCGCTGTCGCCGACATGGGCGTAGCCCTTCTCGGGAGCTAGGGTTTCAAAGATCGGCTCGAGGCGCGCGATGGGCTCGACGGCCCCGCCGACCATGAGGCAGAAGCCTTCAGTCAGGCCCCAGATACCGCCGGAGGTCCCCGCGTCGAGAAGATGGATGCCCCTTTCGGCTAGCTCATTCGCGCGCCGCTGCGTGTCCGTGAAGCGCGAGTTGCCACCGTCGATGATCACGTCGTTCTGATCAAGGAGCTCAGAGAGCTTGGTGACGGTCTCTTCGGTGATCGTTCCCGCGGGGACCATGATCCACACCGCGCGCGGCCTGTCGAGCTCGTGCACGATGTCCTGGAGTGAGGGAGCGGCGACCGCACCCTCAGAAGCCACTTTCCCGATCGCGTCCGGGTTCACGTCGTGGGCCACGACCTCGTGACCTCCCTGAAGTAGTCGCAGGGTCATGTTCGAGCCCATGCGTCCGAGCCCGACCATTGCTATTTTCATGCGTCTCCATCCATGTAGGGATAGCGATAGTCGGTCGGCGGTACGAAGGTCTCCTTGATGGTTCGAGGGCTGACCCAGCGTATGAGGTTCCAGATCGATCCGGCCTTGTCGTTGGTTCCCGACCGCCTCGCGCCGCCGAAGGGCTGTTGGCCGACCACGGCCCCCGTCGGTTTGTCGTTGACATAGAAGTTGCCTGCCGCATAGCGAAGACGTGCACGAGCTTGTCCCACTGCGTGCTGCTCGGTGGCGAAGACCGCTCCGGTGAGCGCGTAGGGACTGGTCTCGTCGACCAGCTCGAGCGTCTGCTCGTAGTTGTTTTCCGGATAGACGAAGGCGGTGACTATGGGACCGAACAGCTCCTCCCGAAGCAGCTTGGCGTGAGGATCGTGCGTCTCGACCACCGTGGGGGAGACGAAGAAGCCGCGGGAATCGTCTGTGTCACCCCCCGCAACAAACTCCACGTCGGTCGCCGACTTCGCTTCTTGCAGCGCATCCGAGTGTTTGGCGAAAGCACGTTCGTCTATCACCGCGCCCATGAAATTATGAAAGTCTGAGACATCGCCCATCTTGATGCCGGGCACCTCGTCGGAAAGGCGCTCTTTCAGAGCCGCCCATAGGTTAGAAGGAACATAGACGCGCGACGCCGCCGAGCACTTTTGGCCCTGGTACTCGAACGCCCCTCTGAGGATCGCGGCCGCCAGAGCGTCGACCGACGCGCTTCTGTGAGCAACTATGAAGTCCTTGCCTCCGGTTTCGCCCACGAGGCGGGGGAAACTCTTGTAAGCGGAGATGTTGGCGCCGACTTTGCCCCACATCCAGTCGAACGTCTTGGTCGAGCCTGTGAAATGGATGCCGCCGAGGTCGGGATGCGACAGCGCCGCATCGCCGAGCTCCGGCCCAGGACCGTGCACGAGGTTGACTACGCCGGGCGGCAAGCCCGCGGCTTCGAGCAACTTCATCGTGTAATGAGCAGAAAGCGACTGCGTCAAAGACGGCTTCCACACGACCGTGTTTCCCATGAGCGCGGGGGCGCTGGCCAGGTTCGCCGCGATCGAGGTGAAGTTGAAGGGTGTGACTGCGAGCACGAAGCCCTCGAGCGGGCGGTAGTCCATCTGGTTCCAGATGCCGGCGACGGAAAGCGGTTGCTCTTGGTAGATGCGATGCGCATAGTCGACATTGAAGCGCCAGAAGTCGATCAGCTCGCAGGCGGCGTCGATCTCTGCCTGGTGCACGGTCTTCGATTGTCCCAACATGGTGGACGCGTTGATCGTGTCCCGCCACGGCCCGGCCAGCAGCTCCGAGGCGCGCAGGAAGATGGCGGAACGCTCGGCCAATGAGGTGCTCGCCCACTCCTGCTTCGCCTCGGACGCCGCCTCGATCGCGTCACCGAGATGCTGGGCGCTGCTCTGATGAACGTCGGCGAGGACGTGCTTGCGGTCGTGAGGAGCGACCGCCTCGTAGAAATCGCCGCTCGAAACCTCGAGACCCCCGATTCTCATCGGGATCTCGATGCGTTCGCCGGACATGGCCTCGAGGCGTGCCTGCAGGGACTTGCGCTCCGGCGAACTCGGCGCGTAGTCCTTGACGGGCTCGTTGCGGGCGGGCGGCGGGGTCGGATGAGAGAAGTCTCCGGCGGCCATTGGCGGCGGCTCCTTTGTTTAGGCATCGCTTTCACTTCACCGTAACCGCGCTCGGCGTGGCCTGCCATTTGCGGTTGGACCGACACAGGCGCCTTGGTCCACGCCCCCGTCTATCAGTTCGCAGTGATAGCTATGATCCTGTGTGCGAGCGGCCTAACCCCGCTAGTGACCCTCGTCCTGCGAGCAGAAGCCGCATGACTCCGGCCGCAAAGGAGCCGACCATGCTGTTCATTGATTGGATCGCAATCGATTGCCACGACCCGCGGGCCCTTGCCCGATTCTGGGCTGAAGCACTCGGCTACACGGCGCTCGAGGACGATGACGAGGAGGCCATGATCGTTCCCCCGGCCCCCACTCCCGGCCCCCGTTTTCTCTTCCTGAAGGTGCCCGAAGACAAGACCGTCAAGAACCGGATTCATCTCGACCTGCGCTCAGACGATCAGGAGGCGGAGGTCGAGCGGCTGATCTCTCTAGGGGCCGAGCGGGCCGACATCGGGCAGGGGGAGGTCTCCTGGGTCGTCCTCGCGGACCCCGAGGGCAACGAGTTCTGCATCCTGCGGGACCTGACCGACGAGGACCGGGCGGAGAGGAGTGCCGAAGGAATCTTCTGAGCCCGCTGGGCAACTTTGCAAGGCACGTAGCCGATCGCGCGCTCCGCGCTCGGGAGTACGGATTTGGGATCCAGGAGCGCGCTACGCGCTTTTGAGTACCTCGGCGGAAAGCGGGCTGGGGGTCGGCCTGAGGCGAGCCCTAAAGGTCCTCGACCACGATCGTGTGCTGCTCCTTCGGCCCGTGCACGCCCTGCACCAGGATGTTCTCGATGTCCCCGGTCTTGCTCGGCCCCGTGACCAGGACCAGGTTCGAGGCCCGCTTGGGCCGTGCGGCAATCTCCCGGAACAGCGTGGCCACGGTGTCGACCATGCGCGACGCCGCCACGACCGCGACGTGGACGGTTGGCAGCAGGCTCGGCGCCCGCCCCCCAGGTGCCGCCGAGGTCACCACCACGGTGCCGGTCTCGGCGACCGCCCACAGCGCTCCGGTCACTCCGACATCGGCCATCTCGGCCGGGCCGCGGCCCCCTTCCGGCCACCACGTCACCGTCGCCCCCACACCCTCGACGACGCGGTCGAGGTCCGGGGGCAGAGGCTCCTCTCGCGTCAGGAGGACCCGGGAGGCGGAATAGGAGGTGACGATCTCGGCGACGGTCGAGGACAGAGCTGCCTCGATGCAGCGATGAGCGTGGCCGTGGACCGCCTCTAGCTCGGCCGCGAAGCGCTCGAGCGGATCTTCGATGATCGGAGCCCAGTCGGGGGGGATCGCGAGAGGAGTCCGGGTGCCGCCCTCGAGCTTCGATCGGATGCGCTCGAGGAACTCCTTCTGCGATGTCACGACCGCGGCGTGCGTCTGCGGCCCGGGAAGCCGGGGAACTGTCGGCCCTGGGTCCAGCGACTCATCATGGGAAGGTAGAGGCGGCGCAGGGGCCGGCCCCCGGTCACGCGCCCCAGCGCCCGTCCCGCGCGTTTGGTCAATGCGAAGCCCCACTGTTTCGACCACGCCAGCGACCATGCCTTGTAGGCGGCCCGCTCGGTAGCGCTCGAATGGGGAGCAAAGTCCTGGCGGATATAGAGGAGGAGATCGTGCAGCGGGATCTTCACCGGGCACACCGAAGTGCAGGCGCCACACAGGGTCGAGGCGTGGGCGAGCTCTCCTGAATTCTCGACGCCCTTCAGCAGAGGCGTGATCACCGCGCCGATGGGCCCGGAATAGACGGGGTCGTAGGCATAGCCGGACACTTGGCGGAACACGGGGCAGATGTTGAGGCAGGCGCCACAGCGGATGCATCGCAGCGCGCTCTGATAGCGGGTGCCGAGCAGGTTCGAGCGGTTGTTGTCGAGAATCACAAGGTGGCTCTCAATGGGGCCGTCGATCTCGGCGGAACGCTTGGGCCCGTGCAGCAGTGACGTGTACACGCTCAGCTTCTGACCGGTGTTGCCGCGACCCAAGAGACACAGGATGACCGCCAGCTGGTCGTAGTCCCACACCACCCGCTCCATGCCCATGACCGCAATGTGAACCGGGGGCATGGAAGTGCACAGTCGCCCGTTTCCTTCGTTTGTGACGAGGCACAGGGTCCCTTCGTCGGCGACCGCCATGTTGACACCTGAGATCCCCACTCCCGCGGACAGAAAGCTGGGCCGCTGCCGCTTGCGAGCGAACTCGGTCAGGACGTCGGCGTCGTTCTCGAGCCGCTCGCCGCCGATCCGCGAGAATAGGTCCGTGACCTGTTCCTTGGACTTGTGCACCGAGGGAGCAACGATGTGGCTCGGTGGTTCGCCGGCGAGCTGCACTATGTACTGGCCGAGGTCGGTCTCGATGGGCTCGATGCCGGCTTCGGTCAGGGCTTCGTTCAAGCGGATCTCTTCGGTCACCATCGACTTGGACTTGACGGCCTCGGTGGCCCCGCTCTTCTTGGCGACCGACACCACGTAGGAGGCGGCCTCCTCAGCGGTCTGCGCGAACAAGACCTTGCCGCCGGCCTCGGTCCACGTCTCGGCGAGGCGCTCGAGGTGCTGGTCCAGATGCGAAAGGTTGAAGTCCCTGACTCGAGCGCCCAGATCGCGCACGGCTTCCGGATCTCCTAGGGACGGCATGCTGCGGGTCCGGCCCGAAGCGTTGCGGTCTACCGCCGGTCCCACGATCGAACGCATCTCGCGGTCCTCGAGAGACACTCGCGCCCGTTCCTCGAACGGCTTGGAGTAGTCGTAGGCTTCAGTCATCGAGTTCCTTGCGGCATCGCTTCGTCGAGCACCTCGGCGATGTAGCGGCAGGAGAATTCAATAGACCGAGCGCGGGCACGCCCGCAGATCTGCATCAGGCAGCCGAGGTCGGACGCGACGATCTCTTCGGCCTGGTGCTCGGAAACATCGTCGACTTTCTCATCGGCCATCGCCGCCGACAGCTCCGGAAAGCGAATCGAGAAAGTGCCGCCGAAGCCGCAGCAGCGGTCCGGAGCCGTGAGGTCCTCGAGCTCGAGGCCTCCGACCGCCGCTAGAAGTTGGCGCGGTTCTTTCGAGATACCCAGCCCGCGCAGCATGTGGCAGGAGTCGTGGTAAGCAACGCGCCGGGGCCGGGAGGTCTTGAGGGGGCCGAGGTTGTCCACGCCCAGCTCTGCTGCGACATAAGAGCTGAACTCGTGTGTTCTCTGCGCCACGCGCCGGGCCTCTTCGGCGCGCCCGGTGCCCTCGAACAGCTCGACCCAGTAATGAGAGACCATGCTCGTACACGAGCCCGAGCACGCCACTACCTCATCCGCGTCGGCAAGCGCATCCAAGGCGCGGGCCGCGACCCGGCGGGCGTCCTTCACATGGCCCGAGTTCCACGCCGGTTGTCCGCAGCAGAGGTCCTCCTCGACGCAGGTGACGGTTGCGCCGGCCGACTCGAGGACCCGCTTTGCCGCAGCCCCCGCCCCCGGAAAGAGCAACGTCCCCAGGCAGGTGGGGAACAGGGTCACGCGCCGGGTGGTGTCGTCAGAGGGCACCGAGCGATGATAGCTGCGACCTCGAGCCCACCGTGCTCCGGTGGTCAAATGCCCTAACTTTGCTCTCGGCCACCGATTCGGTGGTCATTCGCACAAGTTGGTCGATCGAGCACCGCCCCTAGTTTAGTGCGGCAGCCACACCAGGCAGGGTGCCCCTTTGCGCACCGCCCGGGCCGCTCTCTCGTAGCGACGGGCTGAGAGGCTCGTGCGCCGGGGCCCGAACACCAGCAGCCCGGGCGTCCGCTCGTTCGCCAGCTGCAACAGGGCGGTAATCGGACGGGGGCTGCGCACGCGCAGGCGCTCGACCCGCACGCCGAGCGAATGAGCTCGCTCGGCCGGGGCCCGAATCTGTCTGGACACCTCCGGGGTGAACTCGTCCAGGGAGTCATAGCCCAGCCTCACCGAGAGAGGGAGGGGCTCGAGCCGGGTGATGTTGGCCACGATGAGGACCTGACCGGACTCCAGGGCCGAGTCGACTGCAAAGGTGCCGGCGGCATCGTCGAAGGGCACGCCGAGGGTCGCCAGCAGCACCGGGTGGCCGCCCTGTTTCTCGTCGGTGGCCGGGGCAGTCTCCGCAGGTGCCGTCGTGGGAGTGGTGCTCATTCCGGCCTCAGCTGCCAGGTCGGCAGGCTGCGAGCCCGGGTCCGCACCCGGCGCCGCCAACGCGGCATGTAGAAGATCGAGAACACCCCGGCAAGGACGATGCCAAGGGGAAAGACCCGGGCTCCCAAGAATCGACCCAGGATGAGCATTACGGCCGCCATCACCAGCGCGGCGGTAATTACGTTGAGGCGATAGCGGCGCATCTCGCGGATGATGCCCCAGTACTCCTCGGAGGGAATCTGGTTGGTGTCCCATTTCCGATTGCACCGGGGGCATTGCCAGCGGTCCCCGTAGGGGAGATAGGCGATTTCGCCGCAATCGCATCGGACGGTGATCGGCGGTCCGCGCATGACCGAATTGTAGCCGGGCACTGTGGATGCTCTTCCCAGCCGGCGCTCGAAAGCAACCCGACCAGAGTCCCATAGGTTACGATTCGGGCCAGCTCGGCGCCTGGGGGCAGGGGCCCATCACAGATGGAGGTGTTACGTGGCTGAAGCAGCCATCGAGGAGCGGCAGCTGCTCAAGTCTCTCAACTGGTGGGACGGGTTCGTAATTGCGTTGTGCAACCCCGGCTTTCTGATCGGTTCGCTCGGCTTCACGCTTGCCACCGTCGGTGCTCTTGGGTCCGTCGTCTTGTGGGGAATCTCGGCGGTGGTGGCGCTGCTTCAGAACTACATCTACTCGGAAAGCGCGGCGATGTTCCCCGACAAGCCCGGCGGCATCGCCCTCTACGCGCATGAGGGCTGGCGCAAGTACTTCTCACTGTTCGGTCCCATAGCCGCGTTCGGCTACTGGATCGGGTGGTCGGTGGTCCTGTCGATCTT
>JALZJN010000123.1 GCA_030859735.1 Actinomycetota bacterium | reverse complement strand
GCTCTTTCGATGGCATCCTCGAGTGCGGCCCCGCGGGCCACGGCGGCCGCCAGCGTGCCGCTAAAAGCGTCCCCGGCCCCCGTCGAGTCGATGACCTCGACCGGCCACGGCTCGATCACGATGCGCTCGGCCCCCCGGGCGAGGAGCGCCCCGCGGGCGCCGCGCGTGAGCACGACGGCGGAGGGACCGAGGTCGAGCAGGCGGGCACAGAGCTCGTCGTCGCTTTTCTCCTCCTCTGGAGACAAGCCCGCCAGCGTGTGGGCCTCCACCTGGTTGGGAGTCAGCAGGTCCACCGACGAGAGCATGTCGGGTGCAAGCGTGCGAGCGGGGGCCGGGTTCAGCAGGGTGAGGGCGCCCGCCCTGCGCCCGGCGGCCATCGCCGCGGCGGCCGCTGCGACCGGGATCTCGAGCTGAGTGGCGACCACTGCCGAGGTGGCGATCGAGGGCCCGGCAGCGGCGACGTCGGCGGGTGAGAGGAGCTCGTTGGCGCCGGGGTCGAGCAGAATCCGATTCTCTCCGAGATCGTCGAGCATTATGAAGCCGAGGCCGGTGTTGCGCTCCGAGTGGGTGACGAGATGGCGCGTCCCGACTCCCTCCGCGGCGTAGAGGCCGAGCGCCATGTCGGCGAAGGCGTCCTCACCCACGGCCGCAACGAATTCCACCGCGGCCCCCATGCGCGCCGCCTGTACCGCCTGGTTGCTTCCCTTGCCCCCGGGCCCCTGATCGAAATCGCGCGCAAGCCTGGTCTCACCCGCGGCGGGGAAAACATCAGAGCGCAGCGTCAGCCCCACTGCGAAGCTCCCCACCACGCTGATCATGGCTGCTGAGTCTATGAAAGCCGGCCGCCGGAGGTAGCCGATCGTGCTCGGCGCGCGTCGAAGTATGGATTCGGGAGCGAGCGAGCTCTGAGCGCGTTTGAGAGCAGGCGCGTGTGCCGTCTAGAGTCGGCCGGTGATTCTGGTCGTGGGGAGCCTCAACCTCGACATCGTCGTCCCTGTTCCCCATCATGCTCGCCCCGGCGAGACGGTCCTCGGCGGCGACCACGCTCGCCACGCGGGGGGCAAGGGCGCCAATCAGGCCGTGGCGGCGGCCCGCCTGGGGGCGTCGGTGGCGATGCTGGGCCGAGTCGGCGACGATGACGCGGGCAGGGTTCTGCTGGGCGCCCTTGGAGAGGCCGGTGTCGCCACCGATCATGTTCTCGTGAGCGAGCGCACTCCCAGCGGGATTGCGCTCATCACCGTCGACGACGAGGGCGAAAACGCCATCGTGGTGAGCCCCGGTGCCAACGCTCGTCTGGATCCTTCAGACGTCGAGGCCGCGGCCGAGCTGATCGAGGGGGCCGGCATCGTCCTGCTTCAGCTCGAGGTTCCCTTGCGCACGGTGGAGCGGGCGGCCAAGCTCGCGCGCGGCACGGTGATCCTCAACCCGGCCCCCGCCGTCGAGCTGCCCGCCTCCCTGCTGGAGCGGGCCGACGTGCTGGTCCCGAATCGGGGAGAGCTCGAGCTGTTGTCCCACAACCCTTCCGACGTTGCGGCCGCGGCTCGTCAACTCGAAGCTCGGCAGGTCGTCGTGACGCTGGGGGCTGAGGGCGCTCTAGTGGTAACCGGTGGCGGAGTCGAGCACATCTCTCGTCACGCGGTCGAGGCCGTCGACACCACCGCCGCGGGTGACTGCTTCTGTGGAGCGCTGGCGGCCGGTCTGGACGAGGGACTGGATCTGGCCGGCGCGGCCCGGCAGGCCAACGCTGCGGCCGCTCTCTCGACTACCAGGAAGGGGGCCCAGCCGTCCCTGCCCACGAGCGCCGAGCTCGACGATTTTTTCGCCACAACCCGCGCTCCGCGCGGGCCACAGTGAATAGATATGAGCTTCCGACCTCGGCGGAGCCGTAAAGATCGAGCTAGACCACGGTACCCGGTGCCACTCGTGCCCCCGCAGGTACGTCCAGGCCGTTGCGGATCCGGGCCCCTCGCCCCACCAGCGCCAGCTCACCCTCTCCGGCCCCCACCATCGCGCCCATCTCCACCTCCACTTGCTCGTCGACGAGCGCGTGCAGCACGGCCGCGTCCCTTCCGATGTGACAGTCGTGCAGCACGACCGCATCGCGCACCACTGCTCCCTTCTCCACCGTGACGCCGGGACCCAGCACAGAGTGCTCGACGGTGCCGCGGATAGAGCAGCCGGGCGACACCAGGCTGTTGAGGTTGCGGGCGTCGGAGTAGATGTGGGCCGGCGGACGTTGGGGCGCGAGCGTGAAGATGGGCCAGGCGGGATCGTCGAGGTCGAGGCCGACGTCGTCGGCGAGCAGGTCCATGTGAGCGTCGTGATAGGAGGCCGGAGTGCCCACATCCCGCCAGTAGCCTTCGAGGCGATAGTCCGCGGCCCTCCCCTCGGACACCAGGCGCGGCAGCACCTCGTCCCCGAGGTCCGAGAGCTCGCCTTCGGCGTCCCAGAGCTCCTGCAGCAACCTCATCAGGGGCCCGATGGAAAAGGCGAACACCTCGGTGGTGGCGAGGTCGCTGGAGGGGTCGTCGGGCTTGTACTCATAGCTCTCGATGAGTCCGTTGCTCCCCGTCGTGACCACTCCGAAGCGAGCCGCCTGGTCTATCGAAACCCGGGTGGTCACCATCGTGACGTCCGCGTCCCGCTCCAGGTGAGCCGCAACCACTTCGGAGAAGTCCAGTTTGTAGATGTGGTCGGCGCTCATGACGAGGAGCACCTCGGGAGCCGCCTCTGAGATGAAGCGCCGGTTGCGGTAGATCACATCGGCGTTGCCCTGAGCCCAGCCTCCTTCGTCCTCCGGCCCCTGGTGCGGCGGCAGGAGGCGCAGACCGCCGTAGGTGCGGTCGAGGTCCCAGGGCCGCCCGTTGGAGACGTGGTCGTTGAGCGACTGGGGCTCGAATTGCTGCGCGATCCAGACGTCCGAGACTCCCGAGTGCATGCAGTTCGAGAGCGGGAAGTCGATGAGCCTGTAGACGCCGGCGAAGGGCATGGCGGGCTTGACCCTGACCTCGGTCAGGACTTCGAGGCGGTTCCCGGCCCCTCCGGCGAGCACCAGCGCGAGCACTTTCACCCCGCGGTTATAGCCGCTGGGCGACTCTTGCCGGTCGAAGGGAGGTGCCCAACGCACAACTTGGGCTTACAACCACCGTTTCGGTGGTCACATGCACAACTTGTGCAGATGGCCACCGCGCTGAGTCCCTTCCTTTACCGTCGCGATCCTCCCGTCGACCGCCTGCCTTACTGTCGCGATCGGCCAGCCGATCGCCTTCCTTACTGTCGCGATCGCCCAGCCGATCGCTCATGCTCGACGAGGACGTCCACCGCTACGCAGCCGTCCTCATGGGCGATGACCGGGTTGATGTCCAACGCGGCCACCTCGGGCGGCAAGTCGAGGGCCAGGGTGGAGAGGGCGGCGATACCCCTCGCCAACGAGCCCATGTCGGCCCCCTCGCGGCTCAGGACCCTGTAGGGCTTCAAGCGCTCGAGCAGTCGCAGGGCGCGCACCTCATCGATGGGGGGAAGCGCCAACGCTCGGTCGCCGAGGACCTCGACCAGCACGCCTCCGGCCGCAACCACCAACAGCGGGCCGAACTGCGGATCCCGCACGATCCCGAGGGCGAGCTCGACTCCCGGCGCAACCATCTCGGCAATCGTCACCAAGGGGCCGAGCCGGGAGGAGAGCTCGTCGTAGGCGGCCATCAGCTCGGTCTCACTCCGGAGCCCCAGCCTCACCCCCGCCAGTTGCACCTTGTGCGCCACATCGGGGGCCGCGGTCTTGAGCGCCACCGGGTAGCCGATCTCGGCCGCAGCTCCAATCGCCTCGGCACTCGAGCCGGCGCGCCGGGCGGCCGCGGCCCTTATCCCGTAGGCCCTCAGCAGCTCGAGGCCCGAGACCTCGTCGAGCACTTCGGAGCGCAGCCGCGCTCTCCACGCCCGTCTCACCTCGGTATCGGGAGGTGCGTGCTGGCTCAGGTCTGGAAGCGCGCGGTGGTCCCGAAGCGCCAGGAGATGCGCCAGCGCCGCGATGCCTGAGTGGGTGCCCTCGAGGACGGGGATGTCCGCGGCCCGCAGTGAGGCCGCGTCGCTCGGCTCGATCGCACTGGACAGGTTCGACAGCAGCGCCAGAGGCTTTCTCGAATGGGCCCACGCCTCCTTTAGGACGGCGACGTAGCCCCCCTCCGGGCGGCTCTCCGCAGTGAGGTCGACACACAATGCAACGGCCGCGACGTTGTCGTCGTCGAGCAGGGCCTTGAGCGACTCGGAAAAGATCGCCTCGTAGTTGTTGCCCGACCCCCACGCGTCGAGGGGGTTGGCCGTCACCAGTCCAGGCTCCAAGACGCTCTCGAGCCTGGCCACAGTTTCGGGCTGCAGGGGGGCGAAACCCACGCCTCGCTCGTGGGCCACGTCTGCCACGAGCGCACGCTCGCCGCCCGAGTCGTGCACGGTGGCGATTCCGCCCCGCCCTGCCCGGCGGCCCGAAACCAGCAGCTCGAGGGTGTCGGCCATCTCGTCGAGCGAGTTCACTCGCAGCACGCCGAAGGCGTCGAAGACGGCCTCGTAGGCGCCATCGTCTCCGGCCAGGGCGCCGGAATGGGCAGTGACCAGTGCTTTCGAGCGCTCGTGCCGGCCGACCTTGCACACCACCACGGGGATGTCTTTGGCCTGGGCTTCGCGCAGGCAGGAGAGGAACGCCTCGGGCGAGCGTACGGTCTCGAGCAGAAGGGCCACGGCCGTGGTGCTGGGCCTCTCCAAGGCGTAGGCAAGGTAGTCGGGCGCGCCCGTCACAAGCTCTTGCCCCGAGGAGACGACCAGGTTGAAGCGAAGCCGCCGGCGGTTGTAGAGCAGCGCCGAGAAGGCAGAGCCGGAATGGGAGATGAACGAGATCCCGCCGGCCTCGAGGTCTGTGGGCAGTCGGTAGCCGCAGGCGCGCAGCGAGTGCTCGAGGTTGACGAAGCCCATGCAGTTGTTCCCGCACAGCGCCATTCCGGCCGCGGATGCAATGTCGGCGAGGCGGGCGGCGAGCGGCGGCCGGTCGGGGGACGGCTCTTCGTAGCAGCTCGAAAAGATGACCGCCGAGCCGGCTCCACATGAAGCGGCTGCCTGCAGTTGATCTTCCAGGGCCTGGTCCGGGACCCCCAGCAGGACGAGATCGGCGGGAGCCGGTAGGGCCGAGAGCGACTCGTAGCACGCCAGCCCTGCGATCTCGGAGTAGCGAGGGTTGACGGGATAGACGTCCCCGCCGAACGAGCCCTCTTGCAGCACCCCGAGCATCTCGCTCCCGAACGATCCCTCCCGAGAGCTGGCACCCACCACTGCCACCGAGCGCGCCTCGAGCATGCGGTGCAGAGAAGAAGCTCGGTTCAAGTCCTGGCTCGCGTAAGCCTCTTCTTTAGCGCAGCCTTCCTGCGATCGGACAGTGCTACGCGCGCCGCCTGGTAGCCGGGTATGCCGCACACTCCGCCGCCTGCGTGCGTCGCAGAGCTGCAGTGATACAAGCCCGCCAGAGGGGTGCGGTAGTCGGCGTAACCGGGGGCCGGGCGCATGTGGAACAGCTGTTCCAAGGACAGCTCGCCGTGGAAAATGTTGCCGCCGGTCAGCCCCCACTCCTGCTCCATCTCATAGGGACCGATCACCTGGCGGTGGAGGATCGAAGACTTGAAGTTGGGGGCGAGCTCGGTGTAGCCGTCTATGACCCGGTCGGCGTAGGCCTCCAGCTCGTTCTTGTGCGGCTCCTGCGACCATTCGTGCGGCACCCACTGTGTGAACAGCGAGGCGATGTGGGTGCCCTCGGGCGCCAGGGTCTTGTCGAAGAACGTGGGTATGCACCCGTCGGAGAAGGGCCGCTCGGCGGGCCGGCCCTCACGGGCGTCTTGGAAGGCCTTCTCGAGGTAGTCGACGGAGTGCGCCAGCTCGATCGCGGCGCCGTGCACCATGGGGTCGGTGCCGGGGTCGGCGATGAAGTCGGGAAGCTCACCCAGCGCGAGGTTGATCTTGACCACGCCGGAGCGTGTCTTCCAGTGCTCAATGTCACTCACGAACTCGGGCGGTAATGATCGCCGCTCGATCATCTCTAGAAAGGCGCGCTTGGGGTGGATGCTCGAGAACACGAGCTCGGAGTAGAGCTCCTCGCCGTCTTCGAGGACTACGCCGGTGACCCGGCCCCCATCCTCGAGTATTCGTGCCACCTTCGCGTCGGTGCGAACCGTGGCGCCGAAGGACTCGGCCGAATCCCTGACCGCTTGGGACAGAGCCCCCATACCCCCTTCGGGAAACCCCCAGCTGCCGAGGCGACCGTCGCCCACATCTCCAATCGAGTGATGCGCCATCACGTAGGCGGTGCCGGGCTCGCAGGGCCCGGCCCAGGTCCCGATGATTCCGTTGATCGCGTACGCCGCCTTGATCTGAGGAGACTCGAACCAGTCGTCCAGAAGATCGGCGATGCTCATCGTCATGAGCCTGGTGACGTCCGCAGTCGATCGGACGTCCAGGCCGCGCATGCCCCATACCAGCCGCAGCTGATCGATCAGGTCCTTGGGCTTTGCGGAGCCCATCGGGGGCGGCACGCGCATCAGCAGGGGGCCGAGAATGTCGGCCAATCCTGCCATCCAAGCATCCCACTTGGGCTGGGCCTCGGCGTCCTTTTTCGAGAACTTCTTAATCTGTTCGATGTCGTGACCCGAGCTGTTACCGAACATCTTTAGCGAACGCCCGTCGGGAAAGGCGAGGTAGTAGGACTCCATCGGAAAGACTTTGTAACCGTGGCGCGCCAGGTTCAGGTCTTTGACGATTGTGTCGGGCATGAGGCTCATGACGTAGGAGAGGGTCGTGACTTTGAGCTCCGGCGCTTCGGGCCACGGGCTGTCGGTGGCGGCCGCCCCTCCGGTCTTGTGGCGGCCTTCTAGAACCAGCGGACGGAGACCGGAGCGCGCCAGGTAGGCGGCTGCTACGAGCCCGTTGTGACCGCCGCCGACTATTACCGCATCGTGCGATCTCATTGGGCCATCCTCAGGCGAGTGCCGCTGGGGCTTCCCCCTAGATAGCCGCGCGCCACCATCGACATGAAGTCGTGGACCGCGTCCTCTGCGGGTGCCAGCGGGCCCTGGCGGTAACCGCGCGAAGCTGCGCCACGCGTGACCGCTTCACAAGCGCCCCAATCCTCCTGGTTGGTTATGTCCCAGAACTCCACCGCATAGGAGGGGTCGAAGTCTCCGCGGGCTTTTGCTTCTGCGGGAAAGAGCCATTCGCATTCGATCCGGCTTTGCGTTGGGGACAGCGGCTCGATCCGATGGGTCATCACATAATCGGGATGAGGGCTCAGCAACAGGTTGGGGAAGTAGCCGAAGTAGAGCACCTGGCGCAGCTGCTGTGCATCGAGTCCCGGGATGGGTACACCGAAGCTCTTCCCCGTCAGCGACATAGTCTCGGCGTGGTCCATCAGGTCCATGGTTCCGCCCGCCCAAGCGCCTTCCGGCGCAACGTTCAGGCCTGAGTCCGGAGACGTGACGCGGCAGAGCTCGGGGTGGATCTGTGGGCAGTGATAGCACTCGTGGTAGTTCTCGACAACGACCTTCCAGTTGGCCTCGATGACATAGTCGTGGTGCGCGAGACATTCGAGCTGCTCGGGCCGATAGGGGGCGATGTACTCCGACAGATTGCCGACGTGCTCCTCGAAAGGCCCGGCGTCTCCTGAGGGGTTAACGAACACCCACCCGTGCCATTCCGCGACCGGCACATCGATCAGGGGATAGTCGGATCGGTCAAAGCCCCTGCGGGCGGAGAAATGGGGTGCGCCTTTAAGGCGCCCATCGAGCCCATAAACCCAGGCATGGTAGGGGCACTTGATCACGGCCGCGTTGGAGCAGGCGCCCACCGGGGCAAGTTCGTGCCCGCGGTGGCGGCAGACGTTGAAGAAGCTCTTGAGCCCCCCATCCTCGGCCCGTACCAGCAGGACGCTTTCGGATCCGATGCGCACCGCCTTTCGGTCGCCCGAGGAGCCGAGGTCGGCCGCGCGGCCCACGCAAGTCCACGACCCCTCAAAGAAGTGGGCGCGCTCCCACTCGAACACGTCTTCGGACGCGTATGCCTCTTGCGGCAATGAATAGCCCGCCCCGGTGGGGCCGAGCGTCTTCAGCAGCGCCTCGCGCGCGATCGGAGCTGGACTAGTACTCATCTCGCACTCGCCTTCTCGAAAGTGGTGGAAAATGCCTGGTGAAGCCCTCGCGAGTAGTTGCATAGGGCCCCCATACCAGTACGATCATACAAGCCCGGATTTGGTGGGAGGGCGCACAAACGGCCTAAGCATCTGGACCAAGGGGGAAGAGAACACATGCGGCATCCCAGAGAGCGATCGCTTGGCGGCATGGACCGCCGTACCTTCTTGCAACGTTCTGCGGCGTGGGGGGCACTCGCTTCGGCCTCGGGACTGCTGGCCGCTTGTGGCGGCGGAGCCGGCAGCGACGGGGGCCCTGCCGGGCTTCAGCTCGCTAGTCCTTCCAACCCCCAAACCCTTGCCTTGAGCGAGGACAACTCGGCAATAAAGGCGGGTCTCGAGCCCGAGGCCGGCCCCCTCAAGATCTACAACTGGTCCGATTACATCTGGCCCCGCGTGGTCAAGGACTTCGCCCGCGAATACGGCGTCGAGTACGAGATCACCAGCTTCTACAACATGTCGGAGGCGGTCAACAAACTCCGCACCGGCCGGGTCGATTTCGACGTCTTCTTTCCCACGGCCGACGTCGTGCCGAAGCTCGCCGCAGCCAAGCTGCTGCAGCCCGTCAACCATGACTATCTGGGAAACCTGAAGGCCAACGTGTGGCCCGAGCTGGCGGATCCCTGGTACGACAAGGGATCTCGCTACACGGTTCCCTACACCGTCTACACGACGGGCATCGCTTGGCGCACCGACATGGTGTCAGAGGACGTGGCAGCCCTGGAGAATCCCTACGAGATCTTTTGGAACGAGAAGTACGCCGGCAAAGTGGGGATCTATGACGACTACCGGGAAGCGATGACGATGGTGATGCTCAAGAACGGCGTCACAGACGTCAACACCGGGAGCCCCAAAGTCATCGCCCAAGTGAAGAAGGAGCTCATCGAGCTATCGAAGGCCGTCAATATCAAGACCACTATCGACGGTGCCTATTCCCGCTTGCCCGAGGGCATATTTGCGCTTCACCAGTCGTGGTCCGGCGACATCGTGGCGGGGCCCTACTACATGCCGGGCAAGTCCTACGGTGATCCCGATGGGATTCTCCAGTACTGGTGGCCGAAGAACGGCTCCATCGGCAGCGACATGATGGCAATCCCGGCGGGAGCAAAGAACCCGGTCCTGGCGCATCATTTCCTCAACTTCATGCTCGAGAACAAGTACGCGCTGAAAAACTTCTCGTGGGTCGGCTACCAGCCCCCGATGAAGTCGATCGAGCCCTCCAAGCTGGTGTCCGACGGCTACGTGGTCCCCAACCTCAAGCCGGCGATCGTGGAGAAGCCGAACTTCTCGACCGGGGTCGTCCAGACCGCGCTGCCGCCTGCCGCCGACCGCCGTTACCAGGACGCCTGGTCAGACTTCAAGTCCGGAGCTTGAGCCGCGGTCGCCTCACGAGCTAGCGCCAAGGGCGGGAGCCGGGTCGGGCTTCCGCGCTGGTTCTGGCCTACGTTTGCTGCACCTGGTCTCGGCTGGCTGATGTTGTTGTTCCTGGTTCCGATCTACGCGGTGCTGGCGGTCGCGCTGAGCACCAGGCTCGATCCCATCTTTGCCACTCCTGTGCCCGAGTGGAATCCGCTGCAATGGGATCCGGGTGCGCTGGCCGACGCGTGGAGCCCTCAGCTCGGCACGGTCCTTATTCGCACATTCATCTATGTGGGCGTGGCAGGCAGCTTGAGCCTGCTGATTGGCTATCCCGTCGCCTACTACATCGCGCGCCACGGAGGCAAGCTCAAGGCGTTGCTATTGGTTCTGATCATCGCCCCCTTCTGGATCAGTTATTTGATGCGAATGCTGTCGTGGGTCAACCTGCTCCAGCCCAACGGATACGTCAACCAGATCCTGATGGCGCTGGGCATCCTGCAAGAGCCGCGCGGCTGGCTCGACGGTGAACCTCTCACCGTCGTTCTGGGCCTCGTCTACGGATACATCCCGTTCCTGATCCTGCCCCTGTTTGCGTCGCTCGATCGCATCGACCGCAGTCTCCTCGAGGCGGCGCGCGACCTCGGCGCGAGCCCGGCACGGGCGTTTGCTCGCGTGACGCTGCCACTCAGCAAGCAGGGAATCCTAGCCGGCTCGGTCATCATTCTGCTTCCGATGTTCGGCGACTACTACACTCCCGACCTGCTCTCAGGAGCTACACGCACAACTATGTTCGGCAACCAGATCTACTTCTTTCTGAACAGCGGTACCGGGGGCAACAAGGGCGCCGCCTTGGTCGTGATCCTGAGTGCGATCGTCAGCGTGCTGATGTTCTATTATCTCTACACGGTCGCGCGGGCGTCCAAGGAGGCCAGGTGAGCTCCCTAGCAGAAGCGGCACCGAAGGCAGAGCAGACTTCGGGCCTGCGCTCCGTCAAAGCGTGGTTCTCGAATCCCTGGGCCCGCCCCCGCTTCTTGCCTGTGGTGACGTGGCTCTACGTGCTGTGGTCGATAGTGCCGGTGTTAATCGCGATCCAGTTCTCGTTCAACGCAGGCCGTTCGCGCAGCACATGGCAGGGTTTCTCGCTGCGTTGGTATTTGGACGACCCGGACCTATCGCTGCTCCATAATCCGCTGCTCCGGTCGGCGTTGAGCCAGAGCCTCAAGCTGGCGTTGCTGACCATGCTGATTGCCACGCCCATAGGGGTGGGGTTGGCGCTCGGTCTGGCACGCTGGAGGGGCAGGGGATCGGGGGCCGGCAACTTCCTCATGCTCTTTCCTCTGGTCACGCCCGAGCTGGTAATGGGTTCGGCCCTGTTCATCGTGTTCACGACGCTGCTTACGTTCGTCGGCCTCGGCACCCCTGCGCAGCTGCTCGGGCATGTGACGTTCTCGATCTCCTATGTAGTGATCGTCGTGCGCGGACGTC
>JALZJN010000106.1 GCA_030859735.1 Actinomycetota bacterium | reverse complement strand
GAAGATCCCCGCTTTCTCAGCGGCACGGCCCGCTACCTCGAGGACCTCACCCCCGATGGGGCGCTTCATGCAGTGTTCGTGCGTTCGATCATCGGACACGCTCACATCGAGGGCATCGACATGGAAGAGGCGCGGGCTGCCCCTGGTGTCGTCCGGGTATTCGACGCCGGTGGTCTGAGCCTGCCGGACATGCGCGCCCAGAACGCTCCCAAGACCTTCTCGCGTCCCATCCTCGCCCGCGACAAAGTCCGCTTCGTGGGGGAGCCGATCGCGGTCGTTGTGGCCGAGACGCGGGCCACGGCGCTGGACGCGGCCGAACGGGTGCTGGTCGATTACGACTTCCTCCCTAGCGTGAGTGATCCTGTGGCCGCCGGAAGGCCGTCAGCACCGGTCCTGTTCGAGGAGCACGGCAGCAACGTGGCGGCCACCGAGAGCTTTTCTTCGGATGTCGCAGGGACCGAGCCCGAAGTCGTGATCAAGCACCGCTTCGTCAACCAGCGCCTGGCGGCCCTGCCTCTCGAGGTCAACGGCGCCCTGGCCATCCCCTCGGGCGATGGGCTCACACTATGGGTTCCCTGTCAGGCGCCTTTTCTGATCCGCAAGGACGTCGCCCGAGCCCTTGGCCTCGACAGAGCCGCCGTCCGCGTCATCGCACCGGCCGTGGGGGGTGGGTTCGGCGCCAAGATCGACACCTACGCCGAGCACATCACGATCGCCGCCCTCGCCCGCCTCTTGGGGCGTCCGGTCCGCTATATCGAGTCCCGTTCCGAGAACATGACTGCGATGACTCACGGCCGGGGGCAGGTGCAGGACGTGGAGTTGGGGGCAACTCGAGACGGGCGCATCCTGTCTCTGCGAGCCGACATCATCGCCGACCTCGGCGCCTATCCGCAGGGCGGCGCTTACCTGCCCGATCTCACCCGCCAGATGCTTTCGGGTGTCTACAGCATTGACTCAATTCAGTACAACGCCGCGCTCACGGTAACTGATGCAACCCCAACCTCAGCCTACAGGGGCGCCGGACGTCCCGAGGCTGCGGCCCTCCTCGAGCGGGCCGTGGACATGCTCGCTCATCGGCTCGACATGGATCCGGCGGATATCAGGCGCAAGAACTTCATCCCCAAGGACGCCTTTCCGTTCACCACTGCGACCAACGCCAACTACGACTCGGGTGACTACGACGGGGTTCTCGACAAGGCTCTCCAAGCTGTGAGTTACCGCGAGCTCCGCGAGGCGCAGCGCCGGCGCCGGGATGACGGCGAGTCACGATTGCTCGGGATCGGTCTGTGCACCTACGTCGAGGTGACGGGCCTCGAGGGAGGGGAGTTTGGCGAGGTAAGAGTGGATGAAGGGGGCCGGGTCGGAGTGCTGACCGGGGTGTCGCCTCACGGCCAGGGGCACGAGACGGCCTTCACTCAGCTCGTCGCCGGGCTTCTGAACGTCCCCTTCGAGTCGATCGATGTGATCCACTCCGACACTGCCCTCGTCAAGAGAGGAGCCGGCACGATGGGCTCGCGCTCGCTCCAGATCGGAGGGAGCGCAATCGTGCGCGCCTCCGAGGGGGTCGTGGACAAGGCGCGCCGTCTCGCGGCCCACCTTCTCGAGGTTTCCGTCGAGGATGTTGAGCTCATCGACCAAGGGCGCCTCGCCATCGTGGGTGCCCCCGAACGCTCGTTGTCGTGGGCGGAGCTGGGCGCTGCCGCGCAGGATTCACAAGCGCTGCCCGAGGGCATGGAGCCCGGACTGGGTGTGCAGCACTTCTTCGACCCCGAGGACACCACCTATCCGTTCGGAGCTCACGTGTGCGTCGTCGAGGTGGACTCCGAGACGGGCAAGGTCGAGCTCCTGCGTCACGTCGCGGTCGACGATTGCGGGACGATTCTGAACCCGATACTGGTCGAGGGACAGGTGCACGGGGGCATCGCGCAGGGGCTCGGGCAAGCGCTCTTCGAGGAAGTCGTCTACGGAGAGGACGCTCAGCCTCTGAACGCGAACCTGGCCATGTATCGCATGCCCAGTGCCGCCGAGCTCGTCTCCTTCGAGCGCCACTACACCGAAACCACCACGCACATCAATCCGTTGGGCGCGAAGGGGATAGGGGAGTCGGCCACGATCGGCTCCACTCCGGCGGCCCAGAATGCGGTGATCGACGCGCTCTCCCATCTCGGCGTCGAGCACATCGACATGCCGCTCACTCCCGAGCGGGTCTGGCGGGCCCTCCACGAGGCGGCCGGCCGGTAGTAGCGTTGGAGTTAGGCGGCCTCGCGCTCGAAGATGGCGGCGATTCCTTGACCCCCGCCGATGCACATCGTCACCAGGGCGTAGCGACCCTCTGTGCGCTGGAGCTCGTAGAGCGCCTTGACCGTGAGGATGCAGCCGGTCGCTCCGATGGGGTGGCCCAGCGAGATGCCGGAGCCGTTGGGGTTGGTGCGCTCGCTCGGGAGCTTGAGATCGTCGGCCACCGCCAGCGCCTGAGCCGCGAAAGCCTCGTTGAGCTCGATGACGTCCATGTCCTCAACGCTCAACCCCGCGCGGTCCAGTACGGCCCTGACCGCGGGGATGGGGCCGATCCCCATGTAGCGAGGCTCGACTCCGGCGTGCGAGTAGGCAACGAGGCGCGCCATCGGCTTGAGGCCGCGGCGATCGGCCTCTTCCCTGTCGGCCAGTACCACAGCGGCGGCCGCGTCGTTGATGCCGGCGGAGTTGCCCGCAGTGACCGAGCCCTCTTTGCTGAACGCGGGCTTGAGCTTGGACATCGCCTCCATATCCACGTCTGTCCGCACGTGCTCGTCGGTGTCGACGACGTTGGTGGACTTGCGTGACTTGACCTCGATGGGCAGGATCTGCTCCTTGAAGTGGCCCTCCGCGGTGGCGCGGGCGGCTCGCTTGTGGCTCTCGACCGCCAAGGCGTCCTGCTCCTCGCGCGTGACGTTCCACTTCTCGGCCACGTTCTCTGCGGTCATGCCCATGTGGCAGTCGTCGAAGGGGTCGGTCAGGCCGCCCACCATGGAGTCAATCAGCTTGCCGTCGCCCATGCGCTGGCCCCAACGGGCGCCGGGGACCCAGTACTGTCCCCGGCTCATCGACTCGGCGCCACCGGCGAGTGCAAAGTCGGCGTCGCCGAGCATGATCGTCTGAGCGGCGGAAACCACTGCCTGCAGCCCGCTCCCGCAGAGACGGTTGAGGGTGAACGCCGGAGTCTCGATTGGCAGCCCCCCCTTTACTGCGGCGACGCGAGCCAGATACATGTCGTGGATGTCCGTGTGGATGACGTTGCCGAAAACCACGTGCTTGATGTCCGCGGGCTCGGCCTCTGAGCGCGACACCGCCTCGCGCACCACGTCGGCCGCCAGCTCGGTGGGGGCCTTGTCCTTGAGGCCTCCGCCGAATTTGCCGATGGCCGTCCTCACTCCACTCAGAACTACGACTTCACGCCCGTGGTGGCTCATGATGGCCCCTCCTCTGGGGTTGAACAACTCGATCTCTGGGGCGCGCCTCTAGGGCTCGCTGCCTAACTTCGTCCTACCCGTTGACCGACCTCGTCAAGCCTATTAGTTTGGGCGCTCGCGACGGCCGACCGAGGCCGCCCGACTACCTAGGGGAGCAACTCATGGGAGAGATAAAAGGGCAGGTCGCTCTCGTCACCGGAGGCACCCGGGGGATCGGGCTCGCCATCAGCGAGCGGCTCGTCGAGCGGGGGGTGAGAGTCGCCGCCGGATACTCCCGTGATGCGGAGGCGGCCACGCGGCTCGTCGAGGCTCACCCGGGCGCGGAGATAACCGTGCATCAGGGAAATATCGGGCGCGCCGAGGACTGTGAGCGGGTGATCGGCGAGGTCATCGAGCAACACGGCCAGCTCGACATCCTCGTCAACAACGCCGGCATCAACATCGACAAAACGGTACGCAAGATGAGTCCCGAGGACTGGGACCAGGTCGTGCGCGTGAACCTCTCGGGGGCCTTTTATCTGTCGCGCGCGGTGCTCAATCACATGACCGAGAGAAAGCACGGCCGCATCATCAACATCAGCTCGGTCATCGGGCTGACCGGCAACGTGGGCCAGGCCAACTACGCCGCAGCCAAGTCCGGGCTTTTCGGGCTCACGATGAGCCTTGCGCTCGAAACCGCCAAAAAGGGCGTGACCGTAAACTCGGTGGCCCCCGGCTTCATCGAGACCGAGATGGTGACGGCGATGCCGGAGAAGGCGCTCGAGAAGGTCATCGCCCAGATACCTGTGGGCCGTCTGGGCACGGGCGAGGAGGTTGCCCGGGTCGTGGAGTTCCTCGCCGACCCCGACTCGAGCTACATCACCGGGGAGGTCTACGGGATCAATGGCGGCCTCTACATGTAGGGTCCGGTTTCCCCCAGGAACTCGATCGCGCGAGGCGCCCTCAGGGATACCGATTCGGTACCTCAGAGCGCGTTGCGCGCGTTTCGCTTCTCCTCTATCGACACGGCCCCTAACAC
>JALZJN010000071.1 GCA_030859735.1 Actinomycetota bacterium | reverse complement strand
AGCTTGCGGCCGATCTCGAACTGACGGCCGGGCTTCGTGTCGGCGATCATGCGCCAGGTGATGTCGACGTCGCCGAGCGTCTCGACGCCCAGAACCTCGGGGCGAGAGTAGAGGTTGCGCCCGAGCTCGTGGTCCTCCTTGGCCTCGTTCGCGACACGCTCCAACACCTCTCGAACGTGGGCGGGGTCCTCCCGGTAGGGGACGCCGACGTCGACTACGGCCCGGGCCCAGTCCTTGGAGCGGTTGGCGACGTGGGTGATGCCGCCGTTGGCGACGTAGTGAAGGGTGCCGTCCAGATCCCTCATCCCCGTGATTCGAAGTGTGAGCTGCTCGACCTTCCCAGTCGCAACCTCATTGATCTGGATGACGTCGCCGACCCCGTACTGGTCCTCGAAAAGGATGAAGAAGCCCGAGATGACGTCACGGACGAGGTTCTGGGCACCGAAACCGACCGCCAGGCCGACGATGCCGACCCCCGCCAGGAGGGGGCCGAGCTGGAAGCCGAGCTCGGACAATGCCTGGAACAAGGCAAGCGACCAGATCACCACGACACCTGCGGAGGACAAGACCTTGGTGAGTGTCTGCGTACGCTGAAGCGCCCGGATCGGCGACGTCTCGGCCGAGACCTTGCCCTCGACCTTCGCCACCAGCCGGCGGAGGAGGCGAGTCAGGATGAAGGCCGCTACGATCAATCCGACAATGCGCAGCGCTCCGACGACGATCGGGTTTTCGAACCAGCCCGGCACGGCGGAAAGCCATTCGGGGGCCGCGAGTAACTCCATTCGGCACATCTCCTTTTGATTCTGATTCGAGCGGTTGCTGGGGCGATTGTGTGGGGCGGTGGCTGCTCGGGACTAACAACGTCCCGGAGGGAGCGGATCTTCCATCCTGCCCAGGCCATCCTTCCACCCAGGCGATCCTCATGCCCAAACTACCCTCATACCCAGCTCCGCCGACCGACACGCCGTCGCACCCTCTTTTTAGGGTGAGCTCGTGCAGCTCGTATCCGCCGTCGGCCTGGTGGCTAGATCGATCTGCGCCGGCTGCGGCGCAGGCGGAGTCGCCCTGTGCTCTCGTTGCGAGGCCGCCTTGCTACCGGCCCCACCCCCACCCCCGGTGGAGGGCTCGGGGACGGCGCTGGCCGCGTGGCAGTACGCGGGGGCAGCACGAGACTTGGTTCTGGATCTGAAACTGTCCGGACGTCGGAGAGCGGCCGAGCCGATGGCGGTGGCGCTCACCCGCGTGATTCAGAGGGTCGGCACCACCGCAGAGGTTGTCACCTGGGTCCCGGGCCGGCGCTCAGACGACCGGGCACGCGGCTACAACCACGCCGAGCTGCTGGGCAGGACCGTAGCCGCACTACTCGGCCTGGACGCTCGGGGGCTGTTGAGACGCCGGGGTGACCGGCCGGATCAGGCCGGGCTCAGTCGTGCCGATCGCCGCCGCAACATCGAGGGAGCGTTCGCCGCCCGGGCCTGCGCCGGCGCAGTACTGTTGATCGACGACCTGGTCACCACCGGCGCTACTGCCCGTGCCTGCACCCTGGCGCTGCGGCGGGCGGGGGCCTCCCGGGTGGAGGTGGCCGCCGTGTGCGGCGCCTGAACTGTGACGCTGAGCAGACCCTTCTATTGCTGGATCAACATTGGTTCGCAAACAACCATATTTTGGGCGACCTGTACCGAGCGGCCGCGCTGAGCTGGTCGTCCGCTCCCGTGAACGTCCTCAACTAGCCTGTTCGGGCGGCCGAAAGCACTCTGTGTAGGCAGGATTGCTTGGCGACTACGTAGCTCGAAGTGGCTACACTTTGCAGGCAATAACCCCAGAAAGGTGTAAATCACCCTTGATCACCCATCCTCGTACAGATTCCGAGTCCATCCGGGTGCTCATCGTCGACGACCACGCGCTCTTCCGGCGGGGTATTCAGATGGTCCTGGAGAGCGAGCCCGACATGGAGGTGGTGGGGGAGGCCTCCGACGGCCACGAGGCTTTGGAGCAAGCCGAGCGAACGACCCCCGATGTCGTCCTCATGGACGTGCGGATGCCGCGGTTGTCCGGGATCGAGGCGACCGGGGTCCTGAAGGACACCATGCCCTCGACGCGCATCATCATGCTGACTAACTCCGATGAGGAAGGCGACTTGTACGAGGCGATCAAGGCGGGTGCGTCGGGTTATCTGCTCAAGGAGATCTCGATCGAAGAGGTCGCCGATGCGGTCCGTAACGTGCATCAGGGCCAGTCGATGATCTCGCCGGCGATGGCGTCCAAGCTGCTCACCGAGTTCGCCTCGATGGTCCGGGGCCGAGAGGAGCGCATGTCCGTTCCGGCGCCGCGGCTCACCGAGCGGGAGCTCCAGGTGCTCAAGCTCGTGGCACGCGGAAAGAACAACCGTGACATCGGAGCCGAATTGTTCATCTCCGAGAACACGGTAAAGAACCACGTCCGCAATATTCTCGAAAAGCTCCATCTCCACTCCCGCATGGAAGCGGTTGTCTACGCCGTTCGGGAGAAGCTCCTCGACATCAGATAGTCCGTGGGGAGCATTTCGCCGCGGCTGCTTAGCCGGGGACTGCGATAGGTTGGACTCAAGCGGCTGGAGAAGCCGACTCACAACAAAATCAGAGGGACATGGCTATTTTCAAGAAGATTCTCACGGCCGGTGAGGGCAAGAAGCTCAAGATCCTGGAGGCGGTAGTTCCGGTCGTCAACTCGCTGGAGGACGAAACACGCTCGCTTGACGATGACGCGCTTCGCGCCAAGACGGCAGAGTTCAAGAATCAGCTCGATGGTGTCGAGGGAGATGCCCGCACCGTCGTGCTCGACGAGTTCATGCCTGAGGCATTCGCTGCGGTCCGGGAGGCGGCGCGCCGGACGATCGGCCAGCGTCACTTCGACGTCCAGCTGATGGGGGGCGCTGCCCTTCACTACGGATGGATCGCCGAGATGAAGACGGGGGAAGGGAAGACCCTGACAGCCACTCTCGCCGTCTACCTCAATGCGCTGCTCGGCCAAGGCGTGCACGTCGTAACTGTGAACGACTACCTGGCCAAGCGAGACTCGGAATGGATGGGCCTAATCTATCGATTCCTTGGACTCCAGGTCGGGCTGATACAGAGCAACATGGCTCTCGAGCAGCGTCTTCCTGCATACGCGGCAGACGTTACTTACGGAACCAATAACGAGTTTGGCTTTGACTATCTGCGCGACAACATGGTCACCGAGCTCGAGAGCTTGGTACAACGCGGCTATCACTATGCCATCGTGGACGAGGTAGACTCCATTCTGATCGACGAAGCGCGCACCCCCTTGATCATCTCCGGGGCCGCTCAAGAGTCCACTCGTCTGTACGGGCACTTTGCGCGCATCGCACCTCGCCTCCAGCGTGATATTCACTACGAAGTCGACGAGAAGAAGCGGACCATTGCTATAAGCGAAGAGGGCGTTTCCCGAGTCGAAGAGCTTCTCGGCGTGGACAACCTCTACGATCACGTCAACGTTGACATGGTTCACCAGCTCGAAGTCTCGTTGAAGGCAAAGGAGCTCTACAAGAAGGACGTCGAGTACGTGGTCCAACAAGGCGAGGTCAAGATTGTCGACGAGTTCACCGGCCGCTTACTCGCCGGCCGTCGTTACTCCGAGGGACTTCATCAGGCAATCGAAGCCAAGGAGAACGTGCGAGTCAAGGAAGAGAATCAGACGCTTGCGACGATCACGCTGCAGAACTACTTCAGGATGTACGGAAAGCTTGCGGGAATGACGGGAACGGCTCGTACGGAAGCATCCGAGTTTGGCCACATCTACAAGCTCGACGTCGCTGAAGTGTCGACCAATAAGCCTATGATCCGGGCCGACGAGCAGGATCTCATTTACAAGACCGCAGTGGCCAAGTGGAACGCCGTTGCCGACGATATCGCGGGACGTGTTGAGAAGGGACAGCCGGTACTTGTGGGCACCGTGTCTGTCGAGAAATCGGAGCATCTCTCGAGCGTGCTCCGTAAGCGAGGTGTCCCGCACACGGTTCTCAATGCGAAACAGCACGAGAAGGAAGCTGGAATCGTGGCGCAGGCAGGGCGTACGGCGGCGGTCACTGTTGCCACGAACATGGCCGGCCGCGGTGTCGACATCATTCTAGGCGGTAATGCCGAAGGGATGGCTCGCTCCGAGATGACGGCTGCGGGATGGGACAACGACGCCTACCTTCTCGACCACTATCCAGCAGAGGATAGGCGTGCTTATGAAAACGAGTTTGCCCCGCTTCTCGAGCGCTTCACCAAGCAATGCGCCGCCGAACGTGAAGAGGTAGTAGAGGCGGGCGGACTCTACGTTCTGGGGACCGAACGCCACGAGTCGCGGAGGATCGACAACCAGCTGCGCGGCCGTTCGGGAAGACAGGGCGATCCCGGAGAGAGTCGCTTCTACTTGTCCTTGGAAGACGACCTCATGCGCCTGTTCGCATCGGACCGCATCGCCAGTCTGATGAGTCGCATGAAAATACCCGATGACATTCCCATTGAGGCCAAGCTTGTCTCCAAGGCGATCGAGCGCGCGCAGACGCAGGTCGAGTCCATGAACTTCGAGATCCGCAAGAACGTCCTCAAGTACGACGAAGTCATGGACAAGCAGCGTCAGATCATCTACGGTGAGCGCCGCCAGATCCTCGAAGGACAGGACTTTCGCGATCAAGCGGTCGAGATCGTCACCGACGTGCTCGAGTCTGCAGTGGGGCAGACCGTAAGCGCTGACGCCTTCCCTGAAGAATGGGACTGGGATCAGCTCTTCGCCCACATGCGCGAGTTCTACCCCACGACTTTGAAGCCTGATGACTTTGACAAGTCCTCGGTGACATATGAAGAGGTGGTTGATGCATTTCTCAAGGACGGGCTCCAGGTTTACGAAGCGCGTGAGGAAGCTCTAGGGGTCGATCAAACACGGGCAATCGAGCGTGCAGTGCTCTTGGCCGTCATCGACAACCGCTGGCGTGAGCATCTCTACGAGATGGATTATTTGCAGGAGGGAATAGGCCTGCGAGCGATGGGCCAGCGTGATCCGTTGGTCGAGTACCAGCGTGAAGGTTTCGACATGTTCCTCCGCATGCAGGATGTCATCAAGGAGGATTTCGCTCGTTACATGTTCCACGTGGAGGCGGTGCAGGAACAGGATCAGCGTCGCGCCGAGCCGAAGCAGTTGCGCCAAGAGAGACGCCAGATCCCGATGGCCGGCATGCAACCCCCGGCGGAGGCGGCCGATCCACCCCCGGAGGCGGAGGTGGATATTGGGCAGGCGGTCTCCTCCAAGGTGCCACGCAACGCTCCCTGTCCCTGCGGCAGCGGCAAGAAGTTCAAGCAGTGCCACGGCCGTCCCGGCGCCGTCGGTCTCCCCTGACGCCGCTCGCCCGAATATCCGGCCCCTCACGTCCCCCACTAACGGTGGCTAATGACCGCGGTTCGCGTCTACCCGCAGTGACTCGTGTGCAGGAGTCCTCGGTCCGCCTTTGCCACCCGAATCCCCTCGCAGGCTACGCGGGGCGTAGCGCGATCCCGTTGCGTGCCCAATGCTCCGCTCCGGTTACTCTCGCGGGCGACCATGGAAGATTTGAGCGATGGACTGAGCGCGGTCAGGGAAAGGCTCCAGCAAATCAGGGGCTATCTTTGAGGTCCCTGCTAAACGCGCCCGCTTAGAGCAGCTCAAGCCCGTCTCTCTGGAGCCCAATTTCTGGGACGACCAGATGGCTGCTCGCAAAACCATGGCCGAGACCTCCCGCCTCACTCGTGACCTCTCCGATTTCGATTCCATCGAGGCGCGACTTTCGGACGCCGAAGTGCTGTGGGAGCTTGCTCGTTCCGAGCACGATGAAATCGCCGCCGCGGAGGCCGCCGCCGAGATGGGTGCTCTTACCAGAGAGCTCGATTCGCTGGAGGTCGTGTCTTTGCTCGGGGGGGAGTTCGACGATCACCCCGCCATCCTCGAGATCCATGCTGGAGAGGGCGGCACCGACTCCCAGGACTGGGGGGAGATGTTGCTCCGTATGTATCTTCGCTGGGCCGAGCTGAGGGGCTTCAAAGCTGAGCTGGTCGAGGTCACCCCGGGCGAGGAGGCGGGCATCAAGAGCGCCACTGTGACCGTGGATGGACCCCATGCCTACGGTCTCGCCGCTACCGAGCGGGGCGTACACCGGCTCGTGCGAATCTCCCCCTTCGACTCGCAAAGGCGCAGGCATACCTCGTTTGCGTCCGTCGACGTCACCCCGGAGGTGACCGACGACATCCAGATAGACGTCAATCCCGACGACTTGCGCATTGACACCTACAGATCCTCGGGGGCCGGAGGCCAGCACGTCAACGTGACCGACTCGGCGGTACGGATAACCCATCTCCCCACGGGGATCGTTGTCTCGTGCCAGAACGAGCGATCACAGATGCAGAACAAGGCCGTCGCGATGCGTATTCTCAAGTCCCGCCTGCTGGCCCAAGCCCGCTCCGAGCGGGAGCAGGAGATGGATGCCCTCAGGGGTGAGAAGAGGGGCATCGGGTTCGGCTCCCAGATTCGCTCTTATGTCTTGCACCCCTACCAGATGGTCAAGGACCACCGCACCGATCTCGAGAGCGGGAACGTGCAGGCAGTCCTGGGCGGGGAAATCGAGCGCTTCATCGAGGCCGAGCTGAGACGGGCGGCTCGGCCGGCGGCCTCGGCGTGATGGAAGTCGAGAGCTATGGTAGAAGTTTCCATGCAGCATGGACTCTCCGGGGTGTGCCCCGGTGCTCTAATCTTGTCCACGGCCGTCCCCGGCCAAAGGCGGCCACTGTGAGGCGCGTAACCATGATCGAGCCGAATGATCGAGCCGAATGATCGAGCCGAATGATTAAGACCAGGGACCTCGTCAAGGAATACAAAGGCGGCGTCAAAGCCCTCGACGGAATCTCACTCGATATCGAAAAGGGCGAGTTTGTATTCGTGGTCGGGCCTTCGGGCTCGGGCAAGTCGACGTTCATGAAGCTTTTGACCAAAGAGGAAGAGCCCAGCAACGGTGACGTGTTCGTCGCCGGCAAAGATCTCTCGAGCCTCCCCCGTTGGAGGGTGCCCTACCTGCGACGAAACGTCGGCTGCGTGTTCCAGGACTTCAAGCTTCTGCCCAACAAGACCGTGTTCGAGAACGTCGCCTTTGCTCTGGAGGTCATCGGCCGACCCAAGGCTCTGGTCCAGCGCCAGGTGCCACAGATTCTGGAGCTGGTGGGTCTCGGTGAAAAGCTCGACCGTTTTCCCGACGAGCTCTCGGGCGGTGAGCAACAGCGAGTTTCGATCGCCCGCGCGTTCGTAAACCGGCCGCTGATTCTTATCGCCGATGAGCCCACCGGCAACCTCGATCCCACGACATCGGTTGGGATCATGCGGCTTCTCGACCGCATCAACCGCACCGGCACCACGGTGGTCATGGCGACTCATGACCATGCCATCGTCGACTCGATGCGTCGGAGGGTGGTCGAGCTTGAAAGCGGTCAGATCGTCAGAGATCAGTCTCGCGGCATATATGGAGTGGGAGCGCGATGAGACTCAACTACTTCTTGTCGGAAACGGCCGTGAACCTCAAGCGAAATCTGCTGATGACCATCGCTGCCATCTCAACGGTTGCGATCTCGCTGCTGTTGCTTGGGGGCGCGCAGATCCTTCAACTCGTCGTGGCCAACGTCACCTCAACCTGGGAGGGAAAGGTTGAGGTCTCGGTCTTCCTGCGCAACGACGCCACCGAGGGTGAGCTCGACGGCTTGAGATCAGATCTGGCAGAGATGCCGGAGATCGAAACCTTCACCTACGTTTCCAAAGACCAGGCCTACGAAGATTTTAAGGAACTCTGGGCGGACAAACCAGAGCTCTACGAAGTGCTGCCCAAAGACAGTCTGCCGGCTTCCTTCCGGATCAGCCTCGTCGACGCCGCCGACGCTGAAGAGGTCGCCGCCCGGGTCGACGGCAGCCCGGGGATCGACGAGGTCAACTTCGGAGGCGACATCATCAAGCGTCTGCTGCAGGTCAACACCCTGCTGCGCGCAGTGACGCTTGGCATGTCGGCGGTTCTCATGGTGGCCGCAGCCGCCCTGATCGCCAATACCATCCGCTTGGCGATCTACGCGCGGCGTGAGGAGATCTCGATCATGAAGTTGGTCGGGGCCACTAACTGGTTCATTCGCATCCCCTTCATGTTCGAGGGGGTGTTCGCGGCCCTCACCGGCGCCATCGTGTCCAGCATCGCCGTCCTGGGTGCCAACGAGTTGTTCTTTTCCAAGATGGGAGACGTTCTGGCGTTTCTGGGCCCCGTGTTCTCTTTCTCCGCCTGGGAGATCACCAAGGTCCTGCTGATTCTGGTTGTAGGCGGAGTCGCCGTCGGCCTGTTCGGCTCTGCGCTGGCTCTTAGACGCTTCCTCGAGGTCTAAAGGGCTCGCCGTCCCGAGCCGATTCAGAGGGGCCGGACTCGTGTCGAGCTTGGTGCTCCTGTTGCTCAAGTTAAGAGAGTTACCTAAGATCGCTAATGTGAACAAGCGTACCGCTCCTCGCCGGAGAGTCTGGATGGCAGTCGTTGCACTCCTGTGTGCGCTCGTGTCCGCGCCCTCCGTAGGAGCCGATCCGGGCGATCGCCTTGACAGCATCGAGGAGCGACGGGAGCGAATTGAGCGCCGCCAGGGGGCGTTGGCCGAGCAAGAGTCCACCCTCGCAGGGCAAGTCGCGGGCCTAGATGCCGAGCGCGCCCGGGTCCAGTCCCAGGTGGACCGGCTCGACAGGGTCATCACCCGCCTCGACCTGCGCATCGAGGCCAAGGTCGCAGATTTGACCCGGGCACAAAAGGAGCTGGCCCTGCTGGCGGCGGATCTCAAGATCGTCGACCAGCGCCTGAGCTTCAGGCGGGGGATCTACGAGGACAGGGCCGTGACCTCCTACAAAGCAGGCCCCACTGCGGTGGTCGACACCCTGCTGTCGGCGGAATCGTTTTCCGACCTCGTCGAGAGAGCGGCCTATTACGCCTCGGCGCTCGACTCAGACAGTCAATTGATCTCCCGAATCGGCATTCTGCAAGCAGAGACGGAGTACAAGCAGGAGCTGGTCGAGGAGAAGCGAGCGGAGATCATCTCCGACAAGGACGCTCTCGAGCAAGATCGAGCTGGTGTTTCGGAGGCCCGGCGTCTCAGGGTCGACGTGGTGCGTGCCAAAGAAGCGGTGATCGCCGAGAAGCGAGAGCTTCTGGCGAGTGTCCGCTCGGATCAGTCGCGGCTCGCAGAGATCGATAGCCAGCTCCAGCAGGACGCCGCCCGGATCGAGGCGTTGTTGGCACCGGTGCCCTCGGGCCTGTCGCCGCCTCCGGGAGGCGGGGATCTCTCGCTGCCCGCCAACGGTCCGATCACCTCGGGTTTCGGCTTTCGGATACACCCTATTTTTGGCAGTTCGCGCATGCACACGGGCCTCGACATAGGAGCTCCTTACGGGGCGCCTGTGTGGGCCGCCGACGGCGGCACGGTCGCCTACGTCGGCACGATGTCCGGTTACGGCAACGTCGTCGCCATCGAGCACGGGGGAGGTTTGGCCACGACCTACAACCACCTGTCGGCTTTCCTGGTCTCCGAAGGCCAGAGGGTGGAGCGGGGGACTCAGATAGCGGCGGTGGGCTGCACCGGATACTGCACGGGCCCCCACCTGCACTTCGAGGTCCGGATTGGTGGCAGCCCGGTGGATCCCATGCCCTATCTCCAATAGGACCTAATCACCACCAACGTCCGCCACGCTTAATATTAGCCATATGGACCGCTGGCAGAAGATCGCGTTAGCGGCGCTGTGCGCCGTGATTGTCGCTCTCGGAAGCTTCTCGTTTGGGTTCTCCTTGGGCCGTCCGGGCGGAAAAGTGCCCCTGTTCGGCTCGGACTCGGGGGACGGCGACGAGGTCGTAGCTCATGCGTTGGAGAGGATTCGCTCGAGTGCGGTTGATCCGCCCTCCGAGAAGGAACTGACGCAGGCCGCCGTGAGGGGCATGGTCACAGAGCTCAAGAAGTCCCAAGACCCGTATGCGTCTTTCTACTCCCCACTCGGCTATCGAGCATTTCAGGAGTACACCAGCGGTCGCTTCTCCGGAATCGGCGTGTGGCTCAAGGAGCGCGCAGGAAAGCTCGAGATCGTCTCCGTCCTACCGCGGACGCCGGCGGTCAAGGCGGGACTTCGCCGTGGCGACGTGATCCGGAGGGTAGACGGAGAGTCGGTGGGCGAGATGTCATCGGACGAGGCCGTGGGCCGCATCAAGGGCCCCTCCGGGTCGGAGGTCGAGCTTGCGGTTATCCGGGGCAGTCGATTGATCGAGCTCTCTCTGACCAGGCGCAGCATCGACCTGCCGAACGTCGTCGCCCGCCTGCAGGAGTCGGGGCTGGGCTACATCCGCCTCTACGGGTTCGCTCGAGGGGCAGGAAGCCAACTTCGGGACAGGGTTCATAGACTCAGGTCCACGGGGGCCGAGGGTGTGATCCTGGACCTCAGGGACAACGGCGGCGGGCTCTTCTCCGAGGCGATCGATGTCGCCAGCGTGTTCATCGAGGACGGCGACATCGTCACCTACAAAGAGGGCTCCGACATCGAGACGGTTTACGAGGCCGAGGGCCAAGCCTACGAAGAGCTTCCCTTGGTCGTGCTCGTCAACGAGGGCACGGCCAGCGCTTCGGAGATCGTCGCCGGCGCGCTCCAGGACAGGCAGCGAGCGATTCTGGTTGGATCCACGACCTACGGAAAGGGCTCGGTGCAAAACGTGTTCCCGCTTCCCGACGCCTCTGCCCTCAAGATCACCACCGGCGCCTATTTGACGCCGGCGGGACGCGACATCAACGGCGAGGGCATCGAGCCAGATGTTGAGATCGCCGGTGGGGCCGCTCTCCAGAAGCGGAGGGCGGCCGAGATCCTCGAGGGGATCGTGCTTTCCACCACCGGCGCCCAGGGTTAGTGCCCCAGGAGAGAGACTCGGGCACGAAGCTGATCGCCCAGAATCGAAAGGCGCGCCACAATTACTCCATAGAGGAGACGTTCGAGGCGGGTTTGGTGCTCGTCGGGACCGAAGTCAAGTCCTGTCGCGACGGCAAGGCCAATCTTGCCGATGCTTACGCGAGCGTCGGAAATGGTGAAGCATGGCTGCTCGGGTGCCACATCAGCCCGTACTCGCATGGGAATCGCGCCAATCACGATCCTGTGAGGCCTCGCAAGCTGTTGCTGCATCGGGCCGAGATCGAAAGGATGGGAGTGAGCTCTGCTCAGGGAGGCCGGACCCTGGTCCCGCTGCGACTATATTTTCGGCACGGGGTCGTAAAGGCGGAGATCGCCATTGCCACGGGTAGGAAGAGCTACGACAAGCGCAACGCCATCGCCGAGCGCGACGCCGAGCGGAGGATGCGCCAGCTGATCGGCCGCCGCCGCTGACTCCGGGTCGCTCCCCGGCCCCCATCGCCCGCTCCGCCGGCCCATTAGCGCGGTACTAGAACGCGCGCAACGCGCGCCTGAGTTCCAAATCGGTACTCCACGGCGCGCAACGCGCGATTGAAAACCTGAGTTCTTGTCGGCGAGGCCTGTGCCTTTGAGAAGGAACAATACCCCTTGTCTTATCTGTGTAAAGGGGATAATGGTCAGCAGAAAGTAGCCTAGGGAGGAGGACAGTATGGCCGAGTTCATGGATGTCCACAGAGGCATGAACGGCATAACCCCCGAGCAGCTGGCCGAGGCGCATCAAGCAGATCTGGACATACAGGAGGAAGAGGGCGTCAATTTCAAGCACGCTTGGGCGGACCCGAATTCCGGCACCGTGTTCTGTTTGTCCGAAGCCCCGAACGCCGAGGCCGTGAAGCGAGTTCACGAACGGGCCGGGCACGGAACTGATGAGGTCTATGAGGTGCCCGTACAAGCGTAGCTTTGTGGCCCCCCATCGGGTCCGAACCACGGTACAACCAAGTTACCCTGGTAATGGAGACATCTTTGATAACTTCATATGGGGCTGAACTGGTATCGACCCTGATCGTATCGGGGTGGGAGAAGCGAGCCGAGGTCCGGGAGTGCCTCGTAAAACATCCCGGAAACTAACAACTGCCGACTCTAACGAGTTCGCACTCGCCGCTTAGTTAGCTAAGTAGCGACATCGGCCCGGGTTCGCCTGCGGCACGGTAACCGATGTCATCTAGCAGGCTTGCCGCCCTGAGCGTGCTCGAGGCTAGGGGCGGGACTCTTTACTCGAGCTGGGCTCCGGCCCCCGCCGTCTGCGGGCGGGCCGGAGCCGAGAAACAGACCGCAGACTACGCTCGTAGAAGACCCATCGCGAGGTCGGGGGACCCGGGTTCGATTCCCGGCAGCTCCACCTGATCTCCTGGTGCGCGAACCAGCGCCGGGACCCGATACGTCGGGACGATCTCATCGCGGCTCATCACCCGCAGTTCCTTCAGGAGCTTGCGGATCAGGGCTTTTCGCTGCTGGGCGGTCCCACTGTAGAGCGCGACGTCGAGGGTCGTGGCCCACTCGGCAACGAGCTCGGGCGCCGGAGGGGTGTCGGCTTCCTCCTGGACCACCAGCGACTGCTCTTCAGCGATGAGCATGTCTAAGCGCGCCTGGAGGTTGTCGAGGCGCTCCTGACAGGTGGCTGGCTTCATCGTTCCGGCCTCGAACGCGGCGAGGTAGCGGTCCATCGACCGCTTGGCTCCCGCCTGTTCCTGGCGCAGCGCCGCGACCCTCGCTTCGACCAAGTTCCGTTTGTCGCGCTCGGACGCTCCCAGATGTTCCAAGGCGTCTGCGATGAGGCCGCTATCGCGGTAGACCCCGATCATCTGCTCCAAGACCGCCTCCTCGAGCGCATCCTTCGGCAGCCGATCGGCGTCACAGGTGCGCGTCCCGTAGCGATAACGCGTCGAACAGGTGTAGTAGTGGTAGCGGCGCGAGCGGCCCTTAGCCGAGGTCCCGATGAAGGCGCGCCCGCACTGCCCGCAGCGAACGACCCCGGACAGCAGGTAGTCGGCTGCATGGCCGCGCTTTAATGCCTGGGACTCGCCGCGTTCGGTCAAGATCCTTGCGGCAGCCGCGAAGTTCTGTTTTCGCGGCGCTCGTGTTCTTGCCGGCGCGCGCGTTCTTCTTCTGCCCATCTCTCCCACGGGGGGCGCAGTAGGTCGGTAAGGAAGAGCCCGTCGCCTCCACCAGAGGACAGCCATACCGGCTCGCTCACCGCCTCGTCGGGGTAGCGCGCGCAGGTGGACGCGCCCATCTCGGGCACCCACTCGTCGCGCCCTCGGTAGTGAAAGGAATGCGAGTGGCGCTGTGCCTGAGCTAGGCGCTGCTCGAAGCGGGCGATGGCGCCCTCGGCCCGAGCCTCGCTGGTGGTCGCGAGCAGCAGCACCGGGGGGAATGGATGGATGCCCGTCCATGCCCGCGCGACATAGTAGGCGGCATAACCCGAGAGCTTCTGGGACAGGCGCGTCATGCTCATGGACCCGAGGTCGACCTCGACGAACGCCCTGTAGGAGGCATCCTCGTCGGCCAGGACTATGAATGCGTCGGGCACGATCTTTCTCGGCCGCGAGCGCCACTCGAACTCCTCTGCGGCCGTCGCCTCTCTCGCCCACTGGCTGAGCCCGAGGCCGGCCGTCGCCTTGAGTACGCTACGTAGAGAGCCGTGATAGCGGCAGAATGCTCGACGAAGGTCGTGGACGGGGCGGCTTTGTCACCACCGTGGGGTGCGCGCTCGCCCTTGGCCCACGAGTCTGCTTTGCGCGTCGGGCACCAGTGATCGGGCGACGATCCCTTGTTCGCGGGAGGCCTCACCGCGCGCGCGTAGCCCTTGGCCTTGAGCCGGGTGAGGCGATAGCGGATGGTGCGCTCGGGGATCTCTAGCAGAACGCTCAGGTGAGCGGCGGTCGCGACGCGATGCTCGACGAGGGTGTCGAGGATGTCCCGGTCGGTATCGCTGACGAAATCACTCAACAGAGAGCCTCCGCAGGAACAAAGGCTTCTGCAGGACAAGAAAGAAAAGAGACCTCTCATCAGAAGGAGCAAGCAAGCAGAGAAATCCTTTGTAGGAGGCGAAGCCCATGAGGCACATAAGGAAAGAGCGGAGACCGTCGGGTGCAGCAAGAGTGCGCCTTCACGCCGCCTCACCTGGACGTTTGCGCGCCCGCCGCTTGCCAACGGTTAAAGGAGCTGTCGGCAAGTCGGCGGCAGGTCCTGCGCGGTCTTCCCGGAGCTCATGTCCTGAGCGGGAGCCGAGCGCCGAGCGCATCAGGGCGGCAAGCAGGCGCGCGGCCTCGGCCAGGTCGCGAGGGGGCAGGGGCACGAGGCGAGGCTCGGAGAGGTTGATGGGCTTCAGTCGATCTCTCCCCTGGGCGCGTGAGCCCGCCCCCCAAAAGAGTCGGCCGCGCGCACGTCCCACCTCCTCTGACACACCGAGACAGCGCTGTCCGATCGCACCCTTGCGCTCGATGCTGTCTTGTCCTCCGCACGCCACCTCTCGAAGCGAGCGAGCAGCCGCTGTGGAGCGAAGCGTTCTTCAAATCCCCGGTGAACCGCTGCGAACAGATCCATGCGCCCCACGCTCCACATGAGCGGAGAGAAAATCGGGAGAGATCGGAGAGATTTGGGAGTGCGGAGCGTGTCGCTACCGCGAAAGACCAGCTAGAGGGGCACGAAAACAACTTTGAGAAATTTCGCCTTGCGTTCGACTTGGAACCCGCCTGGGCTCTCCAGCCCGTTCTGATGGGGGGGAGAGATCGGAGAGATATCAGGGAGATATCGGAGAGATGACGACTCCCCAGCCCGCACCTGGGACGCCGGGTCCGACCCACCCCGGCCATCCAGGGAGGGAGTCTCATTTGCGGCGAGGACGTTGAAGGCCTTAATGGAGCCGGTTCAACCTCAACGACTCAGCCTTTCGGTCTTCGACTTTATGAGGCTCCACTGAAATGGGATGCCGAGGCATCCCATTTTCGGTGCGGGGCTCCGCTTCGCTCCGTCACCGCACCGACCTTAATTTTCCGGAAAGAAGAGCCGTCCCCAAGCTCTCGGCCCTCTTGTTGCGCGTTTCTCGGCGTATATCGACAGCTTTCGCGAAACAAGTTGTCTGATTTCGGCTCGCTGCCACTTACGGGTCGAGGCTAAGCACCGCGCAATGGACCGTCAGGATGAGGTGGGGGTGTTGGGTCTGCATGTCGATGCACGATCTTCCAGGTGTCATCCTCACGCCGAAACGTGGTCGTTACTCGCAGTTGGAACGGGGCGACATCTTCCCGGTCACCAACTCTCGCGCTCCACCGCTCTGTTTCGAGGATGGTTGCAAGGTCAGCGCTCTCATACTCAGCAATCCTTTCAAAGTCACTGACCTCACCATCTCTGAACCTCGATGAAGCAAACTCGAGGGCGTCGGAAGCCTGCTTCCATCCGCGCACGGCAGGGCCGAAGGGATTGGCGAGAGTCACGTCATCTCGATGGGAGAACAGCGCTTTGACAGGCTCAGGGTTGCTCCTGGAGAAGTCATCCACCGCCTGGTGATATTGATCGATTACATTCTCAAGATTCATGTCAGCCCGTCCCCATCGTTGATGTGGCGATTATCAGAATGTGAGGCTACAGCTTAAGGTGGTCGATGGTAGATAACCGCGAAAGCACCCTTCGCGTCCGGCCAAGCTAGAAGCTCACGGGGTTGCCCCTGATAACGGCTGCGCGGTTCGCGCACCGCTCAATCAGCTCCACTCCGCTGCGCTCCGGGCGCCGCCCCGCCCCGCCCGAGGCCCGATCTCACCCGGGCCGCGGCTGCACCGCTCTCACCCGGGTTCGATTCCCGGCAGCTCCACGTCTTGTAACCACATACGAACACCTGTCTTGTGTGACGGCCTGGTTGGCCCGGGCGTCGTGCTGTCGGGGGCGGTCGGCAGCTTGAAGGTCGGTCGCGCTTCTCGCTCGGGGAGGATGTCGATGGTGGCGATGACCTCGGCCAACAGGTCCTTGACCACGGGGTGATCCGTCGTTCAGCGTCTGTTGGAAGGTCGCGGCCATGTCTTCGAGGTGTTGTCGGGGTCCGGGGG
>JALZJN010000060.1 GCA_030859735.1 Actinomycetota bacterium | reverse complement strand
GTGCAAGATCGTTCGCAGGCGCGGGACCGTAATGGTGATCTGCTCGAATCCCCGACACAAGCAAAAGCAGGGATAAGGAGGCTGAATGGCTCGAATCGCCGGTGTGGATCTGCCCCGGGACAAGCGTCTCGACATTGCCCTGACCTATATTTTTGGAGTGGGGCCGACCCGCGCGCAGGAGACTTGTGCCGGATCAGGGGTTGACGCCAGGACGCGAGTGCGTGATTTGACCGATGAAGAGGTCGTCCGCTTGCGTGATTTCATCGGGGATAACTACGGGGTCGAGGGAGACCTTCGCCGAGAGGTCAACCAGAACATCAAGCGCAAGATCGATATCGGCTGCTACCAAGGTTTGCGGCACCGCCGAGGGCTTCCGGTAAATGGGCAGAGAACCCACACCAATGCTCGTACCCGCAAGGGCCCGGGCAAGGCGGTCGCCGGCAAGAAGAAGACAAAGAAGTAGCAGGGGTTCCCAGAAAGCCTAGAAGGAAGGATATGCAGTTTGGCCGGTCCACGCAGAGCTAGAAAGACTCGCCGCAGGGAGAAAAAGAACATTGTTCATGGTGTGGCGCACATCAAGTCCACGTTCAACAATACGATCATCTCGATCACCGATCCTGAGGGTAACGTGATTTCGTGGGCGTCTGCCGGAAATGTGGGCTTCAAGGGCTCCCGTAAGTCCACTCCCTATGCCGCCCAGCAAGCAGCCGAGGTGGCGTCGCGCCGTGCTCAGGAGCATGGTGTTCGGCGAGTCGATGTAATGGTCAAAGGCCCCGGTTCGGGACGAGAGACTGCAATTCGCTCTCTGCAGGCCTCGGGTCTGGAGGTTGTCGGCATCAAGGATGTCACACCTGTTCCGCACAACGGATGCCGGCCTCGAAAGAGAAGGCGAGTCTGATGGCTCGCTATACCGGGCCCGTATGCCGGCTATGCCGGCGTGAGAGGACCAAGCTGTTCTTGAAAGGGACTAGATGCGAATCGCCGAAGTGTCCTATTGAGAAGGGCCGCCCGCCTCCTGGAGAGCATGGCAGGGGTCGAGTCAGAGAGAGCGAGTATTTGCTTCAGCTTCGTGAGAAGCAGAAAGCCAAGCGCTTCTATGGGGTGCTGGAGAAGCAATTCCGCGGATACTATCAAGAAGCCGCTCGGTCGAAGGGGGTGACGGGCGAAGAGCTCATGAGAATCTGTGAGTCTCGCCTCGATAACGTTGTCTATCGGGCCGGGTTCGCCATGAACCGCGGCATGGGACGGCAGCTTGTGTCCCACGGCCATTTCCAGGTTAATGAACGCAAGGTCAACGTTCCTTCTTTTCGGGTGAAGCCCGGAGACGTAGTCAGTGTTCGGGGCCGCTCACGCAATGCCGGCCGGATCATCGAGAACACCTCTTACGCAGAGGGACGAGTGATACCCGACTGGCTTTTGTCGAACCTCAGGGAAATGGCAGTTGAAGTGCGTGCCCTGCCCGAGCGCAACCAGATTGATGCGCCGGTGCAAGAGCAGCTCATCGTCGAGTACTACTCCAAGTAGTTTTCAGCCCTTGTTCGCCAGGAGAGGAACTTAATTGAATCTGTTGGTCGTCCAACGTCCGCAAGTCTCTGAGGAAGAGATCTCACCACAACGCAGCAAGTTCATCATCGAACCACTGGAGCCTGGTTTCGGCTATACACTGGGCAACTCGCTGCGTCGCACGCTGCTTTCGTCTATACCGGGGGCAGCCGTAACTCAGCTCAAGATCGATGGAGTCCTTCACGAATTTTCGAGCATCGAAGGCGTGGCCGAGGATGTAACCGACGTCGTGCTCAACTTGAAGGAGCTGGTTATCCGCAGCGAGAACGATGAGCCCACGACGGTGCATCTGCGCGTCAACGGCCCCGCCGAGGTGACCGCGGGTGACATTCAGCTCCCGACGGGTGTCGAGATACTTAACTCCACTCATCACATCGCAACGCTGAACAAGAACGCAAGTCTGTCAACCGAGCTGCGAATCGAACAGGGCCGGGGTTATGTTGCGGCCGCAAGTGCTCCCAAAGAGTCAATCGGAGCGATTCCCATCGATGCGCTCTTCTCTCCTATCCGGAGGGTGACCTACGACGTGGAGCCGACGCGCGTCGAGCAGATGACAAACTATGACCGCCTCATTCTTGACGTCGAGTCGGACGGCTCTATCACTCCGGCGGAGGCGCTGTCATCAGCCGGTTCGACCATGGTGGAGCTGTTTCAGCTGTTTTCCAATCTGGGTGAAGGCATGGGTGGCTTGGTTCTGGGTCCAGACCCCGAAGAGGAAGTTGTCTCTGGGGTGCTGGCGCAGCCAATCGAGGATCTGGACCTGACCGTGCGCTCCTATAACTGCCTGAAGCGCGAGGGTGTCACGACAGTTGGCGAACTGTTGCAGAAGTCCGAAGAGGATCTGCTCGAGATTCGCAACTTCGGCCAGAAGTCGATCGACGAGGTCAAGGCCAAGCTCGAGGAGCTGGATCTCTCCTTGAAGCGCAAGGAATTTTAGGCTACTCAATGCCACAGCCGAAGAAGGGCCCGGCGCTCGGATCCAATCCCTCTCATCAGAGGTTGATGCTCCGAAACCTCGCTCGCGCACTGTTCGAACATGAGCGAGTGAAGACCACGGAGGCCAAGGCGAGGTTGCTCCGGCCCTACGCCGAGCACCTCATCACAAAAGCCAAGAAGGGCAGCATTCATCACCGTCGTCAGGCCCTATCCGTCATCGAGGACCGCAGAGTCGTTCACAAGCTTTTCGCAGAGATAGGGCCGCGTTTCTCGGATCGAAACGGGGGCTATACACGGATGCTCAAGATAGGGCCTCGTCAGGGAGACGGGGCTCCTATGGCTTTCGTGGAGCTTGTGGAGGGTGCGGTTGTGCGTTCCTCCACCCCTGCCGAAACTGAAGGTACCGGCAGGCGCCGGCTGCGCCGGCCGGGACGGAGGCGGGGCGGAACGAGCGGTGAAGGGGCAGCGGTGACCGCCGCAAGCGAAGAAGAAGCGGTGACTCCCCCAGGAGAAGAGGCAGACCCGAGTGAGGGAGCCGAGGCAAGTGGGGAAGAGGTCAGCGCCGCCGACGACGACGAGGAAACCACTTAGTGCTCCGCACCGGAAGGTGCACTTAGCTGAACCTTCGTCTCGATATCTCCTATGACGGCTCCTATTTTCACGGGTTCGCCGCACAGCCGTCGGTTACTACCGTTCAAGGAGAGATCGATACGGCACTGTGCCGGGTGCTGCGCTCCCAGAAGATGGAGTCCACCGGCGCAGGCAGGACCGACGCCGGAGTGCACGCTCTCGGCCAAGTCATGAACGTCCGCGATGTCGGCGACGAGACTGATCTCGACAAGTTGAGAGCTGCGCTCAATTCTGTGCTGGGAGGGCGCGTCGCGGTGAGAGCCTGCACACGAGCCGATCCGGGGTTCAATGCGCGCTTCAGCGCTCGTTCACGCCTCTACGTGTACGCAATCCTGCAATCGGAGGTGCCAGACCCTTTTCTGGCGAGGGCCGCCCTGTGGCATCGGAAGAAGCTTTCAGTTGATGCGATGAACGAGGCCGCCGGTCATCTCGCGGGCCAACACGACTTCAGCTCGTTCGGGCGGGTTTCGGCCGGGGCCTCGGCGGAAAGGACGCTCTTCGAGTTGGCGTGCTCACGCTCGAGTTCCCTCATCCGAATCCGTGCGCGGGCCAACGCCTTCATTCAGCAGATGGTTCGCTCGCTGGTCGGCACCCTTATTGAAGTAGGTGAGGGTAAGCGAAGGCCGGATGAAGTCGCCGGTGTACTCGAGGCTCGGGACCGGGTTACGGCGGGTCCCGTCGCCCCCCCACACGGTCTCTGCCTGGTTTCAGTGGAGTATGATGAGGGCTGGAGCAGGCCCCTGGACCCTGCTTGAATTGGCTTGAACTCGGCGCAACTTGACTGGGCTTCGCAGGTGCCGGTATCCTGCGAGCTCTCCAACTATCAAGCGGCTTGACGGCCAGAGGAAAGATATGAGAACCCACTCGACAAAGCCTCATGAGATCGTGCGCGACTGGTGGGTCGTTGACGCGGATGGCGTCGTGCTGGGTCGGCTCGCCTCTGAGGTTGCTCAGCTGCTACGAGGCAAGAACAAACCCTATTTCGCACCGTATCTCGACTGCGGCGACCATGTCGTTGTGGTTAACGCGTCCAAGGTCGTGCTGACCGGTAACAAGATCACCGACAAGCAGTACTACAGGCACTCTGGCTATCCCGGCGGTCTCAGCGCGACTCCTTATTCCAAGCTCATGGCGACTCGTCCCGACATCGCCGTCGAGAAAGCGGTCAAGGGGATGCTCCCCAGCAACCGCCTCGGGAGGGCCATGCTCAGGAAGCTGAACGTTTACTCCGGGGGCGATCATCCACATCAAGCACAGAAGCCGAAGCCGCTCGACCTCAGGGCCGTGGCCGCTCCGCACAATCCCGACCAAGCTCACACGATCGAGGAGGTGACTGGTGGTTGAGGCATTGACCCGCGCCACCGGCCGGCGCAAGGAAGCGGTATGCGGAGCCCGCCTGGCACCCGGCAACGGCCAGTGGTCGATCAACGGTGGCCGCAGCCTGGAGGACTACTTTCCGAGCGTCACCCACCGCAGGATCATCACCGAGCCTCTTCGGCTCACCAACACCGAGGGACGCTACGACATCGTCGTGAAGCTCACCGGCGGCGGGGTGGCCGGTCAAGCCGGTGCGCTCAGGCACGCGCTCTCGCGTGCCCTGGCCGAGCTCGATCCCGATCTCAGGCCCGCCCTCAAGCGGGCGGGTTTTCTGAGGCGGGACGCTCGGGAGAAGGAACGGCGCAAGTACGGGCTCAAGAAGGCTCGCAAGGCGCCCCAGTACTCCAAGCGTTAGGAACCGCAGCTCCGACGGAAGGTACTAAAACGCGCCCAAAGCGCGCTTGGATACGGAATCCGTCGTACTCTCAGGCGCGTTGAGCGCGATTGGCTACGTTGGCCGAGCAGGCGACCTCGACCGTTACTCGGCAAGCATGCGGCGCAGCACCATCTGCAACACTCCGCCGTGCCTGTAGTAGTCGAGCTCGACTCGTGAGTCGATGCGGCATTGCACCCTGAAGCTCGTCTCCTGCTCGCCAGACTGGGCGGTGACGTCGAGTTGGGCTCCCGGCTCGAGCCCGGACGAGATGCCCATTATCGAGTAGGTCTCCTTCCCGTCGAGGCCGAGCGACTCGAGGTTCTCCGATTCCGAGAACTGCAGCGGCAGAATTCCCATGCCGATGAGGTTGCTGCGGTGAATGCGTTCGAAGCTCTCAGCGATCACCGCCTTAACTCCTTGAAGCAGCGGCCCCTTGGCGGCCCAGTCCCGAGAGCTGCCGGAACCGTACTCTTTCCCGGCGATGATGATGAGGGGAACCCCCTCTTTCTGGTAAGACTCGGCGGCCTCGTAGATGGTGGTCGAATCGCCATCGGGCAGGCGAACGGTCCAGCCCCCCTCCTTCGAAGCAAGGTTGTTTCGCAGCCTGATGTTGGCGAACGTGCCGCGCATCATTACTTCGTGATTGCCCCGCCGAGACCCGTAGCTGTTGAAGTCCTGGGCCTTGACTCCCTTTTCGACGAGATACCTTCCTGCAGGTGAGCTGGGGCCTATCGAGCCCGCGGGTGAGATGTGATCCGTGGTGACCGAGTCGCCCACGTACACGAGGACGCGCGCGTCCCTGATGTCGGAGGGGGGTGACGGCTCCGGCCCCAGATTCTCGAAGAACGGAGGCTCTTGGACATAGGTGGAACTCTCATCCCATTCGTAGAGATCCCCTTCCGGAGAAGGCAGCTCTCTCCAGCGCTCATCGCCGTCGAAGATCGAAGCGTACTCCTCGGCGAAGAGGTCGGCGCTCACCGAGGACATGGCCTCTTCGATCTCCTCCGCTCGTGGCCACAGGTCGGAGAGGTGGACTTCCGCCCCGGATTCATCCCGGCCCAATGCGTCGGTGGTGAGGTCGATGTCGGCAGAGCCGGCGAGCGCGTAAGCGACCACCAGGGGGGGAGAGGCGAGATAGCTGGCCTTGACCTGCGGGTGGATGCGCCCCTCGAAGTTGCGATTTCCCGACAACACCGAAACCACCGCGAGGTCCTCGCGCTCGACAGCCGTTGCTACATCCTGGGGCAAGGGTCCCGAGTTTCCAATACATGTCGTACATCCGTAGCCGACGACGTGGAAGCCGAGCTTGTCCAGATAAGGAGCGAGGCCCGCGGCGTCGAGGTACTTGGTAACGACGCGTGAACCGGGGGCCAGGCTCGTTTTCACCCACGGCTTGGTAGTGAGGCCTCGTTCGACCGCTTTCTTGGCGAGCAGCCCAGCCGCTAGCATTACGGAAGGGTTGGAGGTGTTGGTGCAACTGGTGATGGCCGCGATCACGACTGAGCCGTCGCGCACTTCGTGGTCGCTCTCGGCAGCGGGCTCGCCCCCATAGACCTTCTTGAAGCTCTCCCACACGTGTGCCAGCGGAACGCGGTCCTGTGGGCGGCGTGGTCCCGCGACGCTGGGCTCGACTGTGGAGAGGTCGAGCTCGAGGCTTTCGGTGAAGGCCGGAGAAGCGGTTTCGTCGGTGCGAAAGATGCCCTGTTCCTTGGCGTAGCGTTCGACAAGATCGATGTGGTCTTCGGTCCTATTTGTCAAGCGCAGGTAAGTGAGTGTCTGGTCGTCGATTGGAAAGAGCGCCGCCGTGGCCCCGTACTCCGGGCACATATTGGAGATCGTGGCCCTGTCGGCGACTCTCAGGCTCGACAATCCGCTGCCGAAGAACTCGACGAACTTGCCGACGACGCCGTGCGCTCGCAGCATCTCGGTAATCGTCAGGACGAGGTCGGTAGCGGTCACGCCGGCGCTAAGAGCGCCGGTCATGCGAAAGCCCACCACTCTGGGAGTGCCGAGAGGTATCGGTTGTCCCAATAGTGCGGCTTCGGCTTCAATGCCCCCAGCTCCCCAGCCGAGTACCCCGAGTCCGTTGACCATCGTGGTGTGGGAGTCGGTGCCGACCAGCGTGTCGGGGACCGCGATCGTCCCGGCTTCATCTTTGAGAGTGGAGACGACTGCGGCGAGATATTCGAGGTTGACCTGGTGCACGATCCCCAGTCCCGGGGGAACGACCCGGAAGCCCTCGAAAGCCTGCTGTGCCCACCTCAGGAGCGAGTAACGTTCGTGGTTACGCTCGTACTCTCGATCCACGTTCGTGGCGAACGCCTGTACGGTGCCGAATGCGTCGACCTGGACGGAGTGGTCGATGACGAGATCAACAGGGACCTGCGGGTCGACCCGTGCCGGATCGCCACCCTCCCTGTGCATGGCCGAGCGCATGGCGGCGAGATCCACGACTGCGGGGACGCCGGTGAAGTCCTGGAGGATCACGCGCGTCGGAGCGTAAGGGAACTCTCCGTCCCCCATACCCTCTTGTCCCCATGCCGCGAGAGCCGTCACGTCCTCGGCCGAGGCAAAGCCACGCTCCGTCGAGCGCAGGAGGTTCTCGAGCAGCAGGCGGACGGTCACGGGGAGGTCGCCGAGCCGGACGGCACAGGCTTCCTCCAGAGCCTCCAATCGGTAGAGGCCGAGGCGGCCTGAGGAGGTCTCGAACTCTCCTCGGGCACCGAACGAACTGTTGGTTGTAGACATGCTGTACCTGCCTCCTTATGGCCCCCCGAGCGGATCGACGGCGGTACGCACATGATATTCGGTATGTAGGGCCTTCCCGGCGGGTAACAATGTCGCATGCTCACACCACCGGATCACGTGATCGTGATATTCGGAGCCAACGGCGACCTCGCTCGCCGAAAGCTCCTGCCTGCCTTCTACCATCTCGAACAAGAAGGGCTGATGCCGAAGAATTACCGCATCATCGGTAATTCACGCAGCGAGATGACCGACGACGAGTTTCGCAACTTTGCCCTTGAAGGCACCCGGGAGTTTGGCCGCACGGGTGTGCAGGACGAAGTATGGACACGCTTCGCTCGGCGTCTCACATACATCGCGCACGAGCTTGTTCCAGATGACACCCAGCCGGTCGTTGATGCGGTCCATGAGGCAGAGTCCCAGCTGAGGGGCGACTGCCGCCGCCTCTATTATCTATCGGTTCCTCCATCCGCATTTGGGACAATCACCAGATCCGTCGGCGAGACCGGGCTGTCCAGCAGAGCGCGGCTCGTGATCGAAAAGCCTTTCGGTTGGGATTTGAAGTCTTTTCGGGAACTGCGAAATACCGTAAAGGGGGTCTTGAAGGAATCCCAGGTCTACCGCATCGACCACTTCCTGGGGAAGGAAACAGTGCAGAACATTCTGGCGCTGCGTTTCGCCAACGGCATGTTCGAACCGGTATGGAATCGCCAGCACATCGATCATGTACAAATCGATGTTCCTGAAACACTTGGGATTGGGGGCAGGGGATCCTTCTATGAAGCAACCGGCGCCTTACGAGACATGATCGTCACTCACCTGTTTCAAGTTCTCGCTTTCGTGGCGATGGAGCCACCGACAAGTTTCTCGCCGCGGCCCCTCATGAACGAGTCGGCCAAGGTTTTCGAGTCCATGCAAGTACTACGACCGGAGGATGTTGTCTACGGGCAATATTACGGGTACCGAGAGGAGCAGGGCGTCGCGACCGACTCCCGCACGGAGACCTACGCAGCTGCAAGAGTTTGTATCGACAATTGGCGATGGGCCGGTGTCCCCTTCTTTCTCAGAACAGGCAAACGCATGGCGGAGAGCCGGCAGGCCGTGACGCTTGTGTTCAAGGAGCCGCCACGGCAGATGTTCAAAGAAGTTCCGAATCGGGGGATGGATCAGGATTACCTCAGCCTCGAGCTTGGCGAGAACGAAAGCATCTCAGTCTCGTTCTTGGCTAAGGCTCCCGGCCCTTCCATTGAGCTCGCGCCGGCACGCATGAACTTCGACTACGAAGGTTCGTTCGGATCCGACCTCATCGAGGCCTATGAGCGGCTTCTGCACGACGCACTAATCGGCGATCGAACGTTGTTTACGAGGGCCGATGGGATCGAGAGGACGTGGGAGGTCGTCGAACCGGTGCTTCAGAATCCTCCCGACCTGGACTTTTACGACCAAGAGAGTTGGGGCCCGGAGTGTGGCCACCAGCTCATTGCCCCGCGGCGCTGGCGCCTGCCCGATAATTCCGAACGTGTCGAATAGTCGTTGAAGGGTATCTCTTGACCATGACACAACATATACAGTTTCATTTCGACCCGCTGTGCCCGTGGGCATGGCAAAGCTCCCGGTGGATGCGCGAGGTCACGAAGGTTCGCGACGTGGATGTCGAGTGGCGGCTGTTCAGCCTCAAGCTGATCAATGAGGGCCGCGAGGACCCGCTCGCCGATAAGCACGAGCGAGGCACCCCGGCGATGCGAACCCTGGCTCTCGTACAGAGAGAAAGAGGTAATGACTTCGTGGGTGATCTTTATGAGTCGCTGGGGACGCGAGTCCACGAAGATCAGGAGGAGATCTCTCCAGAAGTCGTCGAGAAGGCTTTGATCGACGCGAACCTGGATCCAGGAATGATGGCCGCCGCGCTCGAGGACGATGCCACTATGCAGGAAGTGCGAGACGAGCACCGGGCCGCGGTCGACATCGCCGGCTGCTTCGGAGTTCCCACGATTGTGCTCGAGTCGGGACGCGGTCTCTTCGGTCCCGTGATCGCGACCGCTCCCGTTGGAGAGGCAGCAGGCGAGATGTGGGATCACTTCTGCTACTTCGCAGACAAGGACGGTTTCTTCGAGTTGAAGCGGGAGCGCGACCGTCGCCCCGGCACCCCAAAGTAGTCGAATCGCGCGCCAACGCTTCGTCGAGCTAACCCACGGTTGGCTCGAGTGTCAGCTCGCTTGTAGGGAAAGGGGAACCAGCGGCCCCATGCGATTACGGCAGTGTGGCCACTATCTCGTCGATCGGCTTGCGGATTCCCGTGAAGAACGGGATCTCGAGCTTCGTGTAGCGCCGAGCTTCCGTGGCTCGCAGGCGGCGGATGAGGTCGACGATGCGGTCGAGCTCGTCTGCTTCGAATGCGAGTATCCATTCGTAGTCCCCGATACCGAACGCACTCGTCGTGTTTGCGAGTACATCCGGGAACTCGCGTCCTGCGAGGCCGTGGTCCCTGAGCATCGCTCCCCGATCCTCGGAGCTCAACAGATACCACTCTGGTGTCCGCACGAAGGGATACACGCACAGATACTTCTTTGGTTCTTTCTTCTGAACGAAGGCAGGCTGGTGATCCTTGGTAAATTCGGCCGGACGTACTAGCCCGACGAAGACTTCGCGCGGCCGAAGCGCACGGCCGAGGCGCGTCTGTCGCAATTGCACATAGAGCTCTTGGAGGTCGTCTACGGATCGAGCCACCCACCACAGGACGATGTCCGCATCGGCTCTGAACCCAGTCGTCGAGTAAGTGCCGCGCGTCTCTACTCTGTCTCCGTAAGCCTCCAGCAGATCGGAGATCTCTTTCGTTGCCACGTCGCGTTCTGCCGAGGGGAGCGACTCGGGCAGGGCGGTGAAGACAGGATAGGAGGCATAGATTGTCTCGGGGCTCATGACCGGAAGCCTAGCCGCAGCTTGGATGTAACGACGACGAGGGAGTTGAAACGTGAGCAAGGACTACGACGTGATCGTGATCGGCATGGGGGTCGGCGGTGAAGAGGTGGCGAACCGGGCCGCCGCGGGGCGCCTGAACGTGCTTTGCATCGAGAAGAAGCTGGTCGGGGGGGAGTGTCCGTACTGGGGTTGCATCCCCTCGAAGGTCATGGTCCGGGCGGGGACCAGCCTGGCCGAGGCGGCGCGCGCCGTGGGCCTTGCCGGCGGGGGTCGAATATCCGCGGACTGGGCGCCGGTCGCCGGGCGCGTGCGCGAGTTCACGGCAGGCTGGGACGACAAAGCGGCGGTTGAGCGCCACGAGGAGCAGGGAGCCACCGTGATCCACGGAGAGGCCCGCCTCCTCTCTGCCTCGGAGGTGGAAGTAGGAGGTCGCCGTTACTCCGCGGGGAGGGGGATCGTCGTGGCGACGGGCGGGGAGCCGGTCGCTCCGCCCATCGACGGCCTCGCCGACATCGACTTCTGGACCAATCGGGAAGCGATCGAGGCGGAGTCTGTGCCCGCGTCCCTGATCGTGCTGGGAGCCGGTCCCATCGGGCTCGAGCTGGCGCAGGTCTACGCTCGTTTCGGCACCGCTGTGACAATCGTCGAGGTCGCAGACCATGCCCTGCCGGCCGAAGAGCCGGAGAACGGCGACGCAATCGAAAAGATGCTGGCAAAGGACGGAATCCGCTTGAGAACCGGCGCGAAAGCGGAGAGGGCCGCGTCCTCGAAGGGAGGGGTCGCCGTCCATCTCGCCGGCGGCGCAGTGCTGGAGGCGGAGCGTCTGCTGGTGGCTACCGGGCGCCGCCACAATCTCTCAGGGTTGGGGCTGGAGAACGTGGGCCTCGACCCGGAGGCGAGTTCAATCAAGGTAGACGAGCACCTCAGGGCCGCAGAAGGGGTGTGGGCGGTGGGGGACGTGACCGGTAAGGGTGAGTTCACTCATGTCGCCGTTTACCAGGGCCGCATCGCTGCGGCCGACCTCCTCGGCCAACAGAACGCTCCGGCCGATTACTCGGCCGTTCCCCGTGTCACCTTCACCGATCCCGAGGTCGCCAGCGTGGGGCTGTCCGAGAAGCTGGCGAGAGATGCGGGCCTGGACGTGAAGGTCGGCGTGGCGGAGACCGCCTCTTCGGCGCGCGGCTATATCCATGGCCCGGGGGCCGAGTACGGCGTGTACAAGCTGATCGCCGACGCACGCGAAGGGGTCCTGGTAGGGGGTTCGGTCATGGGTCCCGCCGCCGGCGAAGTCGTAGGGACCCTGGTGCTGGCCATCAAGGAGAAGATCCCCGTGGCACGGCTGCGGGAGCTGATCTACCCCTATCCCACCTTCGTACGGGGCCTCGAGGACGCGCTGAAAGAGCTGGGCTAGAGCAGCAGGCCCGCGTTTTGAGCGCGTCAGAGTGCAGTTTTTTCACAGGAACGCCCATAGAAGATCACGCATCGCTTGGTGTAGTGCGCAGCAACCGGAGCGTGAGTATCGTGTCGGCGGTGAGCGCTTGTGCCCGGCAACTAGAGATGCGTTAAGACGAGTCCCGCGGCCCCCTGGCCCTGCTTGATGCAGTCGGGCAGGCCCGAGCCGCGGTAGCCGGCGCCGGCCAAGGCCACTCCGGGGTGAGCCTCGAGGGCCTGTTCGGCCGCCCCCACGCGCTCGAGATGGCCCACGGCGTACTGAGGCAACCCGCGCTCCCAGCGAGTCACTTGCGACCGGACGGGCGAAGCATCGAGTCCGATGGCGGCGCTCAGATCCAAGCCCAGACGAGTTGCGAGCTCGTCGTCCGGTGCCTGGAGTGCAGGGTCGGCCCCGGTTCTCCCCGCAAAGCAGCGCATGACCAGTGAGCCGTCGGCGGGAGCGGTTTCGGGCCACTTGTACGAGGACCACGAGCACGCCGCCAGGGTGGCCCGGGCGGCCCGGGACACGAGCAGGCCGCTGGTCCCCTCTGGAGGAGTCCACGAGCCCGGCGGGTAGACCAGCGTGACCGAGGCCACGCACGCATATTGGATCGTCGCCAGCTGCGTCGCAGCTCGGGGGCTGAGTTCGGCGAGCATGGCGGCTGCGGCAAAGGCGGGAACCGTGAGAACCACGCCCTGAGCCCTCAGCGTGTATCCGTCTTCGAGGTGCAGCTTGAACCCTCCAGGTGCGCTTCGGATGAGGGTGACGCCCGTGCCGGTCCGCACCTCTGATCTTGCTCCCAGGCTTGCCTCCAGCCTTTCGACGAGCCTGTCCATCCCCCCTCCGACTGCGAGAAAAGGTGGTGGCCCGGTGGAGTCTTGATTGCGAAGGCCCGCGATGAGGCTGCGATGGCTGCGCGCCAGGGTGTCGATAACGGGGGTGGCGGCGGCAAGGCTCAGGGACTCCGCTGTTCCCGCCCTGGTGCCGGCCAGCAAGGGATCGACCAGGTTCTCGAGGACCTCCGGGCCGAAGCGGTGAGCGACGAATCCACCCAGGGAGAGATCCGGCCCCGACACGGGTCGGGGATTGAAGAGGTCGGCGCAGGCCCGCAGCGCCCCCCGGCCCGACACCAGCCCCGTGCGCCACGCTCTGTAGGGAGAGGAGGGGATCCCATGGGGAAAACCTGAGGGGAGCCGCGCCAGCTTGGTCCCGGTCCACACCAGCGCTCCAAAGCGCGCCGGAGACACGAGCTCGGCGCCCAGACCAAGGTCCCGGCACAGAGAGGTGGCTACCGGTTCCCGGTCGAGGAAAGAGTCGGGGCCGGCTTCCACCGTCAGGTCCTCGTGCCGCTCGGTCAGCACTTTGCCGCCGAGGCGATCAGTGCTTTCCAGCACCACGACCTCGGCGCCGCTCTTGGCCAGGTGGTGGGCGGCCGCGAGACCGGTGATGCCGCCGCCGACGACGGCGACGAGACTCAAGCGGCGCGGAGCCGCCGGGCCACGACCGCGCCCACGACGTCGAGGAACTCGGGATCTGCGTTCGGCGCGCGGGTGCGAGCAAAGACCAGGCCGAGCTCTTCGGCCGCCGCCTTCGCCTCGATGTCGAGGTCGTAGAGGACCTCGAGATGATCGGCGACGAAGCCGCAGGGGCACACGACGACTCCCTGCGCCCCGTCTGCGGCCAGCTTGCCCATGACCTCGAGAATGTCGGGGCCGATCCAGCGCTGCCCGGTGCGGCCGGCGCTCTGCCAGCCCACCGTCCACCGCTCCAGCCCCACCTGGGTCGCCACTGCGGCCGCCGTGGCGGCGAGCTGCTCAGGGTAGGGGTCGCCTCGTTCGAGGATTGTCTCGGGCAGGCTGTGCGCGGAGAACACGACCGTCGCGGCGTCACGGGAATCACGGGGCAGCGAGCTCAGCGCCTCCACCACCCGGCCCCCCAGCCACGTGATGTAGCCGGGCTCGAGGTGCCAGCTGGGGACGACGGTCAACGTCCCTTTCCACCCCACGCGCTCGGCCGCCGAGCGGGCCCGGCCCTCGTAGTCGGCGACGCTCATCGTGGAGAAATGGGGGGCGAGCACCAGGCCCACGGCTCGAGTGACTCCGTCGGCCGCCATGCTTGCAATCGCATCGGAAATGAAGGGTGCGGCGTGTTTTTGCCCCAGGTAGGCCCGAACGCCCAACCGCTCTTCGATCCCGCGAGCCTGCGCCGCGGTGATCTCCAACAGCGGCGAGCGTCCGCCGATGGCTTCGTAGCGAGACTTGAGCTCGTCGAGCAGCTCTGCGGGCGGGGGCCGGCCCCCCCGAATGTCGGTGTAATAGGCCTCGACCTCGTCAAGATCCTTAGGAGTTCCATAGGCCATGACGAGTACGCCATCTAGCTCAGACATCCGGTTCCCAGTCGTGTACGAGCTCGACCAGCGCCCGAAGCCGGTCCGGATCGGTTGCGGGGAGGACCCCGTGTCCCAGGTTGAAGATGTGGCCTCGGCCCCCACCGAATTGGAGCACTTCGAGCGCCTTGGCCCGCAGCACCTCCCAGGGCGCCAGGCAGGCGGCCGGATCGAGGTTTCCCTGCACGACCGCCGACGGGCCCAGTCGCCGCCGCGCATCATCAAGAGGAGTCCTCCAGTCGACTCCGATAACCTCGGCCGAGGTTTCGGCCAAGAGCCCGAACAGCTCTCCCGTTGCGACCCCGAAGTAGATGCGAGGAACGCCGAGGTGCTCGAGACCCTTGAAGACTTTGAGGACGTAGGGAAGCGCATAGGCCGAGTAGTCGGCCGGAGCCAGCGCGCCGGCCCAGCTGTCGAAGAGCTGCACCGCGTCGGCTCCCGCTTCTACCTGCGCCGAGAGGTAGGCGAGTGTGGAGTCGGCGAGGTTCTCCATCAGCGCCTCCCACAGGGCCGGCTCCGAGAGCATCAGCGCCTTGGTACGGGCGTGATCCTTGGAGGGCCCTCCCTCGACGAGGTAGCAGGCGAGTGTGAACGGCGCCCCCGCGAAGCCGATGAGTGGCCGGTCGAGCTCGGCCGCCAGCACCCTCACGGTCTCCAAGACGAAGGGAACATCGCTCTCCGGCTCCAGAGGTCGCAGCTTTTTCAGCTCGTGGGCGGAGCGGATCGGGTCCTCCAGCACAGGCCCGACCCCGGGCACGATGTCGAGCTTCACTCCGGCGGCGGCGAGTGGGACCATGATGTCCGAGAACAGGATCGCAGCGTCCACATCCAGCCGCCTGACGGGCTGGAGGGTGACCTCGGCGGCGAGCTCCGGAGTGCGGCACAGCTCGAGGATCGAGTGACTTTCCTTTAGCGCTCGGTACTCGGGAAGGCTGCGCCCGGCCTGGCGCATGAACCACACGGGGACCCGGTCGGTGGGCTCGTTGCGACAGGCGGCGAGGAAGCGGGATGTCATCGCTCCCATCCTATGGAGCTTTCAAGTCTCACCCTTGCGTTCGTGATCACACGGGAACCTTGAAACGATGACTGTGCCCGGGGGTAAATCTGGAGAAGTGTAGTTTCCTGCTACTAGTTCAAGCCGAGGCTCGGCGGCTCAAAACAAGTGTCCTCGAGCATCTCCCGCATTGAAGGGAACCATTGGGCGTGGGACCTGCTCCGGTGAGTTTTGATGCCCTGGTGCTCTCCGGGGGTAGGGGAACGCGCCTCGGGGGCATCGACAAGGGAGATCTGGAGATCGGCGGGAAGCGCCTCATCGACCGGGTGCTCGAAGCCCTGGCGGCGGCCCGGCGGATCGTCGTCGTGGGACCGCCGCGGGAGGTGGGGGCGGAAGTGCTGTGGACTCGCGAGGAGCCCGCGGGCGGCGGGCCCGTCGCGGGCCTGGCGGCGGGCCTGACTCTTGTTGAGGAGGAGGTAGTCGTCGTTCTGGCGGTAGACATGCCGTTCGTGACCGAGAGTGTTGTGGCGCGATTGGTTACGGCCTCCACCGGGACGGAGGGGGCCATTCTGCGCAACGGAGGAGACCAGTACCTCTGCGGGGCCTATGTAACCGAGGCCCTGCGCGCTAGGCTCCGGAGTCTGAAGGTCATACGGGGTGCGTCGATGCGCCGGTTGCTCGAAGGTCTGAGTCTCGCGAGGGTCAGAGATCCATCTGCGAGCTGGGACTGCGATACCTGGGAACAGGTCGAGCGAGCCCGGTCGCAGGAAGGTGGTTGAGATGCCCGAGCACTGGGTGCGAGCAGTCTGTCGAGAGCTGGGCTTGGCCGGGGACTTCGATGTCGACCAGCAACTCGAAGTCGCTCGCGTCGTGGCCCACAAAGTGGAGCGCCGGGCCGCGCCCGTGACTACCTTTTTGATCGGAGTCGCCGCGGGTCAATTAGGAGCAGACCATGACGCCATCAGGGATGCGTCGCAGAAGATCATGGCTCTGGCGCGCGACTGGGAGCCTCCGGCCGCGTGACCCGGCTGTCGCTGAGGCCCAGGGCTGTGAGTTCGAGGCGGGCCAGAGCCTGGTAGTTGCCTGTGGCCAGATCTCCTGCAGGGTCCTTGGAAACCTGGCGCAACTCGTGAAAGGGTCGAGTTACCGCGGCCCTCAGCGCGAACAGCTCGAGGTCGTCGGCGTCGAGTCGGATGCGATCGGCGGCGGTGGCTTCTCGTATCCACGAGAGTCTTCCCGGTAAGTACCTCAGCACGACGAGAGCGATCGGAATGAGCGCCAGCGAGGTTCCGAGCCACAGGGCCAGCTCGGCGATCGCCTCCTGTTGCGCAGCCCCGGCCCCCTGCAGCGAGCGTCCGACTCCGGACAGGGCGCCGAAGGGTCCTTCGAGAGCATCGCCCACCACGGGCAGATCGGAGATCCCGCTCCCGGCCTCGTCCGCGCTACGGGAGAGGTCCTGTCCGGCGGATTCCACCGCCCTCCCGGGGCCCGCCAGTGCGGCGACGAGGTCGTGCACCCGGGTACCGACCCAGACCCACATTCCTACCCACGCCAATGTAAGGAGGTCACGCAGGATCTGAGCGTTGCGCATCCGCGGCGTCTGGGCGTAGAGCTTCACGGATCAGAGCCTAAGTCGGTTCGGGGCGGGCTCGGCCCCCCTCGCCCCCCACGCGGCTTTGTGCTGCATTGGGTACGGAAACCGACCCCTGTGCAACTTAGAAGGACACCAGGGTCGGCCCCCGGCCCGGCTCCCCCCGCCCGGTCTGGAAAGATGTCCCCGTGTCCAGGCTCTTCGGTACCGACGGCGTGCGCGGCGTGGCCAACCGCGACCTCACCCCCGACCTTGTACTCGTCCTGGGTCGCGCTGCCGGGCTCGTCCTGGCGCCCGACGGCGGCGAGATAGTGGTCGGAAGGGATACGCGCCTCAGCGGCCCCATGCTGGAAGGCGCGCTCCTTGCGGGCCTCAGCTCTGCGGGGGCCGAGGTGGCGCTCGCCGGTGTCGTCCCTACTCCTGCGGTGGCGTTCCTCACCGTCGACCGGGCCGCCCGGGCGGGAGCGATGATTTCCGCCTCACACAACCCCGTCCCCGACAACGGCGTCAAGTTCTTCTCCGATGAGGGCCTCAAGACCTCCAGCGAGACGGAGGACGCGATCGAACAAGCGATGCAGGCTTCCGTCCGAGAGCTCCCCGCCGGCGAGAAGCTTGGGCGTATCGAGCGGCTCGAGGACGCTGCCTCCCGGTATGTGGAACACTTGTTGAAGAGCACCGGGGCAGACTTGGAGGGTCTCAAGCTCGTTCTCGATTGCGCCTTCGGGGCGGCTTACGAGGTGGGCCCGCAGACCTTTCGGGCGGCGGGGGCCGAGGTCGTGGCGATCAACGACGAGCCCGATGGGTCCCGCATCAATGTCGACTGCGGCTCGACTTCGCTCGAAAGCGTTGCCCGACGGGTAGGCGAGGAGAAGGCCGACTTGGGGCTCGCATTCGACGGCGACGCGGACCGCGTGCTGGCCGTGGACGAAAACGGCAACGAGGTGGACGGCGACCGCATCCTGGGCCTGACCGCGCTGAGGCTCAAGGAGCAGGGGGCCTTGAGCGGGGGCATGGTGGTCGTCACCGTCATGTCCAACCTGGGTTTCATCAAGGCGCTCGAAGCGCGCGGGGTCGAGGTGCGAACCGCCCCCGTGGGCGACAAGTTCGTGGCCGACGTCATGAGGGAGACAGGCGCGGCCTTGGGCGGCGAGCAGTCGGGGCACATCATCTTTGCTCACCACGCCACCACCGGAGACGGAGTGTTGGCCGGGCTTCAGGTGGCGTGCAGCCTCCAAGCCTCCGGTGAGCCGATGTCCCGGCTCGCACACTTCTTCGAGCCCTACCCTCAGGTACTGATCAGTGTGCCGGTGAAGGATCGGGGCGGACTCGAGCAAGCGCAGGACCTGTGGGATGAGGTCGAGGTGGTCGAGAAGCGCCTGGGTCGAGAAGGCAGGGTGCTGTTGCGCGCCTCGGGCACGGAGCCGGTGGTGAGAGTGATGGTGGAGGCGGCCGCCGAAGTCGACGCGCGGCGAGCGGCCGAAGGCCTCGCCGTGGCGGTCAAGGAGACCCTCGGCTGAGGCTGCCCTCTGGTCTTGAAAGCCTCCCGGCGCGGCGTTTTGAGCGCCTCTCGGTGCCCTTTTGGGACTCCTGGCGCGCTCAAAACCCAAACCTCCGCTCTTCGGCCCATCAGCCCGCGTGCGGCCGGCCCCCCAAAAGTGGGTAATCTTGGCTGCGAGAGGAGCGATTATTCGGAGCTAGCGCCAGGGCTCGCCGTGGAGGGGGCGAGGCGACGAGGCAGGGGATCTCGGAGGTGCCTGCATCAGATGACGGTGCAGGCGCCACTCGGCGGGTGACCCTCGGCCGGCCACGGTCGTGACGGTGCCGACAAACCCCGAGAGTGATCTCGGGACACAAACCGGCACCGGAGTGGCTCTCTCAACCGGCGTGTCGCGCGCTCTGAGCGCGCGCTAGAGAGGGGAAAAGAAGATGTGCGGAATCGTCGGCTATACGGGGGGCGACTCGGCTCTGCCCATCCTTTTGGACGGCATGCGGCGGCTCGAGTACCGCGGCTACGACTCGGCGGGCGTGGCGGTGATGTCCGGCGACGCCATCGAGGTTGCCCGCAAGGCCGGGCCGCTCGACGCATTGGTCCAAGAGTTGGCGGGCCGGACTCTTCCAGGCACAACCGGGATAGGACACACCCGCTGGGCAACTCACGGCCCCCCCACGGACGCAAACGCTCATCCTCATTGCGACTGTTCCGGAAGGATCGCCGTCGTCCACAATGGAATCATCGAGAACCACGACCGCCTCAGAAAAGGGCTGGAGCAACAGGGGCACCGCTTCGCGTCGGAAACCGATACTGAGGTCGTCGCACATCTCCTCGAGTCGATAGTCGAGGAGCGCTTCTGCACTTTGAGGGAAGCCGCTCTCGAGGTCGTCTCGGAACTGGAGGGTGCGTTTGCTCTGGTGTGTATATCGAGCGCCGAGCCCGGCCTGATCGTGGCCGTGAGACAGGACCCGCCCATAATTGTCGGATCGACCAACGACGCCGGATATGTGGCTTCGGGCATCCCTGCCCTGTTGCCTTACACGAAGGAAGTCATGCCACTGGACAATCATCAGGTGGCAGAGATACGCCCCGGTAGCGTGCGCGTTTTCTCGTTTTCCGGCGAGGAGGTTTCGGTCGAGAAGGTAACGGTCGAGTGGGATGAGGCCGCAGCCGAGCGAGGCGGCTTCGAGGACTTCATGCTCAAGGAGATTTTCGAGCAGCCCGACGCAGCGCGAGACACAATGCGTTCACGATTCGACGAGTCGGGCAGCGTCGTACTCGAGGAGGTACAGTGGTCGGATGAAACGCTGCGTCGCGTAACGAAGGTCGTAGTGGTGGCTTGCGGCACCTCGTATCACTCAGGAATGGCTGCAAAACACGCGATCGAACACTGGACTCGTCTTCCCGTCGAGCTCGACCTCGCCTCCGAGTTCCGGTATCGCGATCCCGTTCTCGACAACCAGTCCTTGGTTGTGGCCATTACTCAGTCCGGTGAGACCGCAGACACTCTTGCCGCACTGCGATTCGCCAAGGAGATGGGTGCCAGCGTCGTTGCGGTGACGAACGTCGTGGGTTCTTCCATCACCCGGGAGGCCGACGCGGTCCTGTTCACACACGCGGGACCCGAAATTGGGGTGGCCGCGACAAAGACTTTCACCTGTCAACTGATTGCGCTCAATTTGCTGGCTTTGTATCTTGCCCAGGCGCGCGGGTCGATGCCTGCGGACAAGCTGGCGGAAACGATCGGAGCGATGCGGGCGCTTCCGGATCAGATGGAAGAGACTTTGTTGCTTCAGGACGATGTCCATCGCGCCGCGAAGCGCTACGCGATGGCCACCGATGTTCTATTCATCGGACGAGGAGTCGGGGTTGCAGTTGCTCTGGAAGGAGCCCTGAAGCTCAAGGAGATCAGTTATCTACACGCGGAGGGATACGCCGCGGGTGAGCTTAAGCACGGTGCGATAGCTCTCATAGAGGAAGGTGTGCCTGTAGTGGGAATAGTGACAGGCCAGGCCCTCTACGAGAAGATGCTTGCGAACATCGCAGAAGTGAGAGCACGCGGCGCGGAGACCATCCTGGTCGCCGGGCGCGGTGACGAGCGAGCTCGTGCGGTCGCGAACGAGCTCTTCGAGGTGCCCTCCACCAAGCCCCTGTTGAGTCCCGTGCTCGACTCGATCCCGCTGCAGATGTTCGCGTACTTCGTCGCCAAGGAGAGGGGCTTGTCACCCGACAAGCCTCGTAATCTCGCCAAGAGCGTGACTGTGGAGTAGCTTTGTCTCATCCCTCATCCATCACCTTGCGAATCAACTTGTGGGGGCAACGAAGGGAGGCTCGGGAATGGGATTCATGGACAAGTTCAAGACCGCCGCACAAGAGGTGACGGTCGAAGCCAAGAAGCTGGGCGCGCAGGCGCAGGGTGCGATTTCGGAGGCGCAGCTCAAGCGTCGGATGGACGACTGCGCCAAGCAACTCGGCTACCTCTATCATCAAGAGCGAACGGGAGGCGGCACCTCCGACGTAGAGGCAGAGCGGCTGGTGCTCGAGATCTCGGGGCTCCAGACGCAGATAGCGCAAGCCGCCGCCGAGACGAAGATCAAGCAGGCCTCGGCCCAGGCTCAAGCTCCCGAGACTTCCCCACCCCCGACCTCGACGTCTCAGCCCCCACCACCGCCACCACCCCAGGGGTCGCCCTGAGGGCCCTCGTCACTCCCGAGGAGATGCGCGCCGCAGACGAGGCCGCGATCACCTCGGGAACGCCGGCCCTCGTCCTGATGGAGAGGGCCGGGCGCTCGGTCGCGCGGGCGGTTCAGCGGGTCGCCGGCGGTACTTACGCACACAGGGTCGTGGTGGTGTGCGGCAAAGGGAGCAACGGCGGTGACGGCTTCGTGGCCGCCCGCTACCTGCAGCGCGCCGGAATGGCGGTGGCCTGCTGCGGCGTTGCCGGCGCAGAGCGGGCGCAGGGCGCGGCGCGCCACCACTTGGGCTTGATGGAGAAAGAGGGCATAGACCTCCGTCCGTTCAGAGGTCAAAGCCTCGAAGGATGCGATGTGGTTGTCGACGCGCTTTTCGGAACGGGCTTTCGGGGCCGCGCCGAGGGCGAAGCCGCACGCGCTATCGAGGCAATGAACGCGGCCCCCGCCCCCGTGGTGTCGGTCGATATTCCTTCCGGTGTCAACGGCACCACCGGTGTCGGCGAAGGGGAATCAGTGCTGGCCTCAGTCACGGTGGCCATGGGGGCCGAGAAAGTGGGAACCGCCAACTCTGCGGGGGCCGAGCGTGCGGGGAGGGTCGAGGTCGCAGACATCGGCATCCCCGTCTCCGAGGCTTCGGCGTTCATGCTGGAGGCCTCCGATGCGGTCTCCGCCCTTCCGCAGCGAAAGCCGGACGCGCACAAGCGCAGCGGAGGGTCGGTCGCGGTCCTGGCGGGGTCCAACGAAATCACCGGCGCGCCGGTGCTCACCGCCCGAGGCGCGGGTCGGATGGGGGCCGGCTATGTCACCGTCGGCTGCACCGGCGCGGTGAAGAACGCTCTGGCGATTTCCTGCCCCGAGGTGTTGACGGCGAGCGTCACGGAGAAGGACGTGCTCGGCCCCCAAGCTCTCGACTCTTTCGGTGAGGTCCTCGAGCGAGCCGACGCGGTGGCGCTCGGCCCCGGCCTTGGAAACGGCCCTCCCCAACGGGCGTTAGTCGCTCGGATCCTCGAGGAGGTGGAGCTGCCGGTGGTCGCCGACGCAGATGCGCTGAACGTCCTGGCCGAGGACACCTCGGTTCTGAAGCGACGCTCGACCCCCACGATCCTCACGCCGCATCCCGCGGAGCTTGCCCGGCTGCTCGGTTCCAGCGTCCCGGAGGTCTCTTCGGACAGGATGGGGGCCGCGCGCGCCGCCGCCGCCGAGCTTGCTTCGGTGGTGGTCCTGAAAGGCTCTCGTACGATCGTGGCCCATCCCTCGGGCAGGGCTCTGGTCAATCCCACCGGAGGCCCCGAGCTCGCCACCGCCGGCACCGGCGACGTTCTCACCGGAGCGACGGCCGCCTTGGCCGGAGCGGGCCTTGACGAGCTGAGCGCCGCATGGGCGGCCTGCTTCGTCCACGGGCTCGCCGGCAGCGTGGCCGCTTCCCGGCTCAGCTCCTCGGGAGTCCTGGCCTGGGATGTGGCGGAGTCACTGCCCGAAGCGACGCGGCTCCTGCAGGGCAGTGAGGTCGCCTCGTGACCGGGCTCAGCAAAGAGGAGATCGAGCAACGGGGGCACCCGGTATGGGCGGAGGTCGATCTGGCCGCGATCCGCCACAACGTCGCGGTTCTCCGTTCGCTCGCACCCTCGTCTGAGGTAATGGGCGTGGTAAAGGGCTATGCCTATGGCCACGGCAATCCTGCATCGGCGCGAGCGATGCTCGAGGGAGGGGCCACGCGCTTGGGAGTGGCAAGGGTCGCCGAGGCGCTCCATCTCAGAGAAGCTGGGATAAGAGCTCCCATTCATCTCTTCACCGAGCCGCCACCGCAGGCGGCCGCCGCTGTGCTGGACCACGACATCACGCCCACCGTCTACACACAGTCCTTTGCCGCCGGCCTCGCGGAGGCGGCTGCCCGGCGCAAGCTCAGGGTGGCCGTGCACCTCAAGTTCGATACCGGGATGAACCGGGTGGGCGTCCCGCGTGATGCCGTCGACGATCTCGTGCGCTCACTCCGAGGGCTCGACGCCCTGTGGATCGAAGGCGTGTGGAGTCACTTCGCAACGGCCGATGTCGTGGGTCATCCCTTCGTCAAGGAGCAGCTGGAACGCTTCTGGGGGCTGGTCGAGCGGCTCCGGAAGGCGGGCATGGACCCGCCCATGAAGCACATCGCTAACTCGGCCGCCACCATGTCGATGCCTGAGAGCCATCTCGATCTCGTGCGATGTGGAGTTGCCTGCTACGGGTTGTGGCCCTCGCCCGCCTTTCGGGGGACCGCCGACCTCCGTCCGGCCTTGTCGCTGAAGGCGCGCGTGGGTCTGGTCAAGCTGGTAGAGGCGGGAGGAGCGCTCTCCTATGGGCTTGCCTACGGTTTGAAAGAGACCAGCCGTGTGGTCACGGTCCCGGCCGGCTACGCCGATGGCTACGATCGTGGTTTCTCCGCAACGGCCGATGTTCTGCTCCGGGGCCAGCGTTATCGAGTCTCGGGCGCGGTCTGCATGGACCAGTTCATGGTCGATGTGGGCTCGGCCGACGTCGCGCAAGGAGATGTAGCCACACTGATAGGCGAGCAGGGGGCAGAGCACATCACGGCCGAGGAGCTTGGTTCCAGGATAGGTACGATCAATTACGAGATAATCTCGCGGATTCCTTCGCGAGTTCCGCGCCTTTATCTCAACGAGCAGCGCGCTACAGGAGCCGAGAGGCTACCGAGTGAGCGAGCCGAGGGGCTACCGAGTGAGCGAGAAAGAGAGGCCGGTACATGAAAGATCAGCGGGCGGAGAAGCTCGCCGAGATACTGGTGGGATACTCCACCAAAGTTAAGGCAGGGGAGCTTGTTAGCATTCGTGGGCCCTACGTGGCGGAGCCTTTGCTGCTGGCCCTCTACAACCGATGTCTGGACGCGGGCGCTCATCCCATCCTGCGCCCCTCCTTGCCCGAAGCCACGCCGGCCTTCTACCGCAACGCATCCGATGATCAGCTGCAGTACATCTGGGAGACAGACCGATGGCTCATCGAGAACCTCGATGTGGCTTTCAACGTCATCGCCGAGACCAACACGCGCGAGTTGTCGCGCGTCGATCCCGCCCGGCAAGTTCTCGTTTCGAAGTCACGCAAGCCGCTCACGGATGTCTTCTTCAAGCGATCTGCGGCCGGGGAATTACGTTGGAACGTGACGCTGTTTCCCACCGAGGCGCACGCGATGGAGGCTCAGATGAGCCTTGTGGAGTATGAGGACTTCTACTACGGCGCCTGCCTGGTGGCGGCAGAGGATCCGGTCGCCGAGTGGCAGAGCGTGGCCGAGCGCCACGCTCGAATGATCGACTGGATGAAGGGCCGCAACGAGGTTCACATCGAAGGCGAGGGCACCGATCTGATACTCGAAGTGGGGGGCCGTACCTTTATCGCGGCCAACGGCGAATGCAACTTCCCCGACGGCGAGATCTTCACCGGCCCCATCGAAACGAAGACCCGCGGCGTTGTCAGCTTCAGCTACCCGGCCCTCTACGGCGGCCAGTCTGTTGAGGGTATCAAGCTTGAGTTCGAAGAAGGGAAGGTCGTGAAAGCGACGGCGGAGAAGAACGAAGACTTTCTCATCTCGAAGCTCGATACCGACGGGGGCTCACGCACGCTGGGCGAACTGGGTATCGGAACGAATTTCGGCATCCCGTCTTTTACCGGCGAGATCCTGCTGGACGAGAAGATCGGAGGCACCGTCCACCTCGCGATCGGCGCGTCCTATCCGGAGTCGGGCGGGACCAACGAGTCCGCGGTGCACTGGGACATGGTGTGCGACCTTCGAGAGGGCGGCCGCATCACCGTAGACGGCGATGTCTTGATGGAGAACGGGAAGTTCGCGGTCGTCTGAACCCGGTTTCCCGGCACCGAGTGGTTTTCAATGGTCACTCTGTAGCCTTCATTCACCACTCGGCATGATTGCGGTGGTTGACCCTCCCGCCGCCGTCGCTCTACTGTAACCCCATAAGCCAACGTTACGGATGGAGCACACATGCCGAATGCCCCCAGCTCTCCGGCGCTCATCGACATCGATACGGTGCGCGCCGCCGCCCTCTCGTGCACCAAGTGCCGGCTTGCCGCCGGCCGGACTCAGGTGGTGTGGGCGGCCGGCAATCTCGAGGCCGACCTCCTGTTCATCGGGGAGGCACCCGGGTTCCACGAAGACCGCGAAGGCGAGCCGTTCGTCGGGGCCGCGGGCCAATTGCTGGACAAGCTGTTGGGCGAGATAGGGCTGGATCGAACGAAGGCCGCGATCGTCAACGTGATCAAGTGCCGCCCCCCTTCCAACCGCGATCCTCAGCAGGACGAGATAGATGCCTGCCGTCCCTATCTTCAGGCTCAGATAGAGCACATGGCTCCGCGGGTGATTGTCACCCTGGGCAACTTCGCGACCAGGTTCATCCTCGAATCCAGCGTCGGAATCACACGAGCACGAGGTCGCAAGTACCGTAGGGGGGAGGCGACGGTCGTCCCCACTTTTCACCCGGCTGCAGCGCTTCGAGGCGGACGCTTCGGCGGGATCAGTCCGATCGACGCCATCCGTCAGGACTTTCGGGTGGTGAGGGCAGTGCTCGACGAGCCCCCGCTCGAGAGGCGGCCCCACGTCGAAGACGTTGCCGCTGCCTCGGAGCAGCTCGACCTCTTCTAGAAGTCTGGACGGATCGGGAGAGCCATGAACCGGGCACTCACTGTCATGAGCAACTCCCCTCAAGAAACCAGCATCCTCGGCACATCACTTGCCCCCGTCCTGATTCCCGGTGATGTGGTCACCCTCTCCGGCGACCTCGGCGCGGGAAAGACGACGTTCGTGCAGGGGGTTGCGTCGGCTCTTGGAGTTACGGCTCCGGTGACGAGCCCGACCTTCGTGATAATCCATCACTACGAGGGCCGCTTTCCGGTCGTCCACATGGACGTCTACCGCCTCGACTACATCCAGCAGGTGTTGGATCTCGGTTTCGAGGAGCTACTTCAGCCCGATGCGGTCCTGTTGGTCGAGTGGGGAGAGGCCGTGGCCCCCCTGCTTCCGCGGCGTTATCTCGATGTCGAGATCAGGCGAACAGACGACGGAGACGATGAACGGGAGTTCGCCTTCCGAGCTGTGGGACGGGAATGGGAGCGCAAGCTCGAGCGCGTGAGGGTGACCGCCGAAGCCTTGTTGGACGCGGCCTCGGCAGAGAGTTCCGGTGGTTCTCGTTTTTCGTACGGGACCGGCTCCCGGACACGCGACCATGTGTCGAGAGTGGACGAGTCGGGAGCGGAAGAGTAATGCTGGTCCTCGGGATCGAGACCTCCACCCCACAAGCGAGCGTGGCTCTCGGCTCCGATCAGGGCGTGATCGCGAGCGCACTGGTGGCGCGGGGAGCCACTTACAACGAGTTCCTCCTGCCCGCGATCACATTCTGTCTGAACTGGTCCGGCTCGGACTGGCGCAACCTCACCGGAGTGGCAGTGGGCCTGGGTCCGGGCCTTTACACGGGCATGCGCGTGGGAGTATCGACGGCCAAGGCGCTGGCTCAGGCGCTGGCGGTTCCGATCGTGGGCATTGCGAGCCTCGACCTGCTCGCCTACGAGGTCCGCTACACGCCGAAGACCATCTGCGCGGTCCTCGACGCTCGCCGAGCCGAGGTCTTTCACGCCTTCTACCGCACCTCGCCCGGAGGGATCCAGAGGATGACCGACTACCGGGTGGAGAAGCCGGGTCAGCTCGCCGTGGGCATCGGTTCACGTCTCGCGGAGGTCCTCATGGTGGGAAACGGGGCGCTGCTCTATCGCGACGATTTCGAAGAGCTTGGCTCGGTGGCCGAGATAGGAACCATGAGTCATGCTTTTCCCGACGCACGCTCGCTGGTCGAGCTGGCCATTCCGCGCTTGATTCGCGAGGAGTTCGATTCGCTCTTCGAGCTGCAACCGCTCTACTTGAGGCGCTCCGCCAAACGTATTCAGTGGGACCGGATTCGCCAGGCGAGGAACGCATCTTGAGTGCCGTCGCGCGCAGTTCTCAGGAAGGGGCGAGCGACATCGAGCTCACTCGGATGAGGCGCCGTCACCTGCGGCGCATTCTGGCAATCGAGGGCCGTGTCTATCCGCGTCCGTGGAGTGCCTCGCTGTTCCTCTCCGAGCTGGCGCAACGGTCCTTCCGCAGTTACTTGGTGGCACGGACGCACGGGCTGGTGGTTGGTTACGCGGGGATGATGTTCGCCGGGAGCGAGGCGCACGTCACCAACATTGCGGTCGACCCCGAACGGCAGGGCCGCAAGATCGGCACCCGCCTACTGCTGGCCTTGGTGACCGAAGCCCTCGCTCGTGGCTCCACCCAGATCTCTTTGGAGGTCCGTGTGACGAACGCGGCGGCCCAGTCGATGTACGAGAAATTCGGCTTCCAGGTGACCGGCGTGCGCAAGGGCTACTACATCGAGACCAACGAAGATGCCTACGTCATGGTGGTCGCAAGTCCCCTCTCCACCGAGTACCGAGAGCGGTTGCAGACAATCAGGGCCGATCTCGACCCGCGTCGCAGTGCCGGCGACGGACTGGTGCCTTGATCGTCACAATGCGGCCGTGGTGAGCGAAACTTTGACCACCGACACGATCGGGATCACGCCTGCCGCCGCGACAGCCCCCCGTGCCCTTCAGAGGTGGGACGACCGTGTTCTGGTCCTGGGAATTGAAACCTCGTGCGACGAGACTTCGGCGGCGGTGGTCAAGGGAGGCCGCCAGATCCTCTCCAACGTAGTCGCGTCCCAGACGGAGCTTCACCGAGAGTACGGGGGCATCGTCCCTGAGATCGCCGCGCGCGCCCACATCGAGGCGCTCACCCCGGCTATCGCCGAAGCTCTGGTGCTCGCCGACGTGACCTTCTGGGATCTCGATGCAGTCGCCGCGACCGTGGGTCCCGGACTCGTGGGTTCGCTTCTCATTGGTATCGCAGAGGGCAAGTCCATAGCTGCAGCACTGGGCCTGCCGTTCATCGGGGTGAATCACCTCGAGGGCCATCTCTACTCCAACCTGTTGGCAGATCAGGCGGCTCGCTGGCCGGCGCTGTGCCTCATCGTCTCCGGGGGTCACACTCTGCTCGTCGACGTTTCGGGCCACGGCCGCTACGAGATCCTCGGCCGGACTCTTGATGACGCTGCGGGGGAGGCGTTCGACAAGGTCGCACGCTTCTTGGGCCTCGACTACCCCGGGGGGCCGGAGATAGATCGCCTGTCGTTGCTGGGTGATCCGGATGCGGTCCGCTTCCCGCGGGCGATGCTGAACCAAGATGGTCTCGACGTTTCCTATTCGGGGCTCAAGACGGCGGTCATCAACTACGTCAGAGGTCGGGAGAAAGCGGGGGCCGAGATATCTGTCCCCGACGTGGCCGCCTCTTTTCAGCAAGCTGTGGTCGATGTGCAGGTGACCAAGACAATGACGGCCGCAGAGCGGATCGGTGCAAGCCGGGTTTGCATGTGCGGAGGGGTCGCCGCAAACTCTGGGCTGCGCCGGGGGATGGAGATGGCGTGCAAGAAACGGGGGCTCGAGCTAACCGTGCCGCCCCTCGAGCTGTGTACCGACAACGCGGCGATGATCGCGGCGTGCGGTACCGAGATGCTGAGGGCAGGGGAGGTCTCGGGCCTCGACGCGGCCCCCAATCCCAATCTGCCCTTGCCCCGCTGACTCCAGCTCCCCCGACCCCCAGCCCCCGGCCCCCGCTCACCCCAGACCCGGGCTCCGGCCCGTTTCCTCGCGGTGGTCAATCGCCCAAACTGTGCGGTTACCCACCGTTTCGGTGGTCATGCGCCCAAGTCGGGCGATCCACCACGCGGGGCTGTGCAGACGTCCACGGTCCGCTCCGTCACCCCCTTGTTGCGACCCATAGGGTGCGGCGGTGATACGGACACATCCAGAGCTGCGAGCGGCCCGGCGCCTGCTGTGCGTGGTGTTCTTCTGCCACGGCGCGGTCGCCGGCAGCTGGGCCGCTCGCATCCCTGCAATCAAGGCCGCCCTCGATCTCACCGAGGGAGAGCTCGGGCTCGGCCTCGTCGGCGCTGCCTTCGGAACCATGTGCTCGCTCCCGGTGGCGGGAGCCGCAAGCGCGCGTGCCGGGAACCTGCGGGTGACCCGGATCGGGGCGTTCGTGTTTCCGCTCACGCTTGCGCTTCCGGCCTTGGCCGGGAGCCTTCCGGCGTTGTTCGGCGCGCTGGCGCTGCTGGGGGCGTCGGGGGCCTTCTTGGATGTCTCCATGAACGCCTACGGAGTCGATGTGGAGCATCGCTACGAGCGGCCGATCCTGTCGAGCTTCCACGGGCTGTGGAGCCTGGGCGCCTTCGCGGGAGCCTCGCTCGCCGGTATCGCCGCGGCCGCAGGGTGGAGTAGCGCGGCCCACCTGGGGACGGGAGCGCTGCTGCTGGCGACCGTGGGCGTTCTGGCCGCCCTGCGGCTTCCCCGGCTCGGGGGCGAAGAGCCGGCCGAAGCTCCTCCCGCTTTCGCCCGTCCCACCAAGCGCCTGGCCGCCCTGGGTGCGATCGCCTTCTGCGCCGTGCTGGGCGAGGGCAGTGCGTTCGACTGGAGCGCCGTCTATCTTCGTGAGTCGTTGGGCTCCTCGGAGGCGCTTGCGACTGCGGGACTGACTGCCTTCGCCCTGGTGATGGCCGCCGGGCGGTTCGTTGGGGACGGCCTCACCAAACGCTGGGGACGGGTCAAGCTGGTTCGGAACTCCTCGCTGATCGCGGCCGCCGGGATGGGCGTCGCCGTGTTGTCGCAGGAGGCGATGGTCGCCGTGGTCGGGTTCGCTCTGCTGGGAGGTGGCTTGTCCTGCATCGTGCCGGCGATGTTCGCCAGTGCGGGGCACGGGGAAGGGGGGCCGGGCATCGCCGCCGTCGGGACCCTCAGCTATCTTGGTTTCTTCCTCGGCCCCCCGGCGGTCGGTGGACTGGCCGAGATCATAGGGCTAGGAGGGGGTCTCGCCGTGGTAGCAGTGGGCCTCCTGTGCGTGCCACTCCTGCTCCGCACGGCTCGCGCCGCCGTCGGTTGACCGGGCTCGCCGGGGCGGTTAGGCTAGCACTCGAACAGGTGGAGTGCTAATTCTAGGTATTCAGGAGGTCAGGCATGGCAACTGCAACAAAGACGATCAAGCCACTCGAGGACCGCATTCTGGTGCGTCCCGAGGAAGGCGAGGAGACCACTGCGTCCGGCATCGTGATCCCGGACACGGCCAAGGAGAAGCCTCAGGAGGGCACTGTTCTCGCCATCGGCCCGGGCAAGCGCTCCGAGCAGGGCGAGCTCATTCCCATGGACGTATCCGAGGGTGACCGTGTCATCTATTCCAAGTACGGCGGCACCGACATCAAGCTCGACGGCGAGGATCTCCTGATCCTGTCCTCCCGTGACGTGCTCGCAATCGTCGCCTGATAGAGGCTCACTTAGAATTGCGCGGGGGTGTGAAAACCTCCCTTCGCGCGCAACCGGCATCTATTCATCCATTCGCTTGGTTCATACACCTGGTTCATTCACCAGGGTCCAGCTAGAAAGCGTTTAGAGGGGAAGGTTCATGTCAAAGCTGATCAGATTCGACGAGGAGGCCCGCCGGGGACTCGAGGCCGGCGTCGACCGGCTTGCCAACGCCGTACGAGTGACGCTCGGCCCCCGAGGCCGCAACGTCGTCCTCGACAAGAAGTGGGGCGCACCCACGATCACCAACGACGGCGTAACGATCGCCAAGGAAGTCGAGCTCGAGGACCCGTGGGAGAACATGGGGGCTCAGCTCGTCAAAGAGGTTGCGTCCAAGACGAACGACGTGGCGGGGGACGGCACCACCACTGCAACCGTGCTGGCGCAGGCCATGGTCCGTTCGGGGCTGCGACAGGTAGCCTCAGGCGCCAATCCCATGGATCTGAAGCGGGGCATCGAGCAGGGCGTCAAGGCGGCGGTGGACTCGATTCGTTCCCAGGCACGTGATGTCGAGGGCCGCGAGCAGATCGCCCACATCGCAGCCATTTCCGCCAACAACGACCCCGAGATCGGCGAGCTCGTCGCAGAGGCGATGGACAAGGTCGGCAAGGACGGCGTCATCACCGTCGAGGAGTCGAACACCTTCGGGCTAGAACTTGAGCTGGTCGAGGGAATGCAGTTCGACAAGGGCTACATCTCGCCTTACTTCGTCACGGATCAGGACCGCATGGAGTCGGTATTGGAGGAGCCCTACGTCCTTCTATACCAGGGCAAGATCTCGACAGTTCGTGATCTCCTGCCGGTGCTCGAGAAGGTCATGCAGTCCGGCCGTCCCTTGCTGATCATCGCCGAGGACGTCGACGGCGAGGCCCTGGCGACGCTGGTCGTGAACAAGATCCGCGGGACCTTCAAGGCCGCGGCCGTAAAGGCTCCTGGGTTCGGCGATCGTCGCAAGGCGATGCTGCAGGACATGGCAATCCTCACCGGCGGCCAGGTCATCTCCGAGGAGATCGGCCTCAAGCTCGAGAGTGCTCGTCTGGACATGCTGGGCAGCGCTCGCAAGATCGTGGTCACCAAGGACGACACGACGGTCGTCGAGGGCCAGGGCGAGGCGTCAGAGATCAAGGGACGCGTCGACCAGATCCGGGCCGAGATCGAGCGCACCGATTCCGACTGGGACCGAGAGAAGCTGCAGGAGCGGCTCGCCAAGCTCGCCGGTGGAGTGGCGGTACTGAAGGTTGGCGCCGCCACCGAGGTCGAGCTCAAGGAGAAGAAGCACCGCATCGAGGACTCCGTTAGCGCGACTCGGGCCGCGGTTGAGGAAGGCGTCGTCGCAGGCGGCGGCACCACTCTTCTGCGGGCACGGGAAGCGGTCGAGGCTCTCGAGCTCACGGGCGACGAAGCCGCCGGCGCCAGGGTCGTCATGTCGGCTCTCAAGATGCCGTTGTGGTGGATCGCCCAGAACGCCGGATTCGAGGGCGGAGTGGTAGTCGAGCGAGTGCTCTCGGAGAAGCCCGGCCACGGTCTCAACGCGGCCACCGGACAGTACGGCGACCTCTTCGCCGAAGGCATCATCGATCCTGCACGCGTTACTCGTTCCGGGCTAGAGAACGCAGCTTCCATTGCTGCGCTGATGCTCACGACAGAGGCCTCTGTGGTCGACAAGCCCGAGGAGGAAGACCCGGCCGCGGCCCACGCCGGCCACGCCCACGGCGGAATGGGTGGCGGCATGGGCGGAATGGGTGGCATGGGCGGCATGATGTAAGAACCCGGCGCCGAGTGGTGGTGAGATGATCTATATGGTCATCCTGCCACCACTCGGCACGGATTTGCCTAGGGCAGGTAGGACATCGGATCCACGGGGTTGCCGCCGAGGTGTACCTCGAAATGAAGATGGTCTCCGTAACAGTTGCCGCTGCAGCCCACGTAGCCGATGATGTCTCCCTGCGCAACCCGGACAGAAATATCGGCGAAGCCGGACATGTGGGCGTAGAGAGTGGCAAGACCGCCCCCGTGATCGAGGATCACCACGTTGCCGTACCCGCTCATCCCGGATCCCACGTATATGGGCACTCCGCTTTTCGCCGCCGCGATCGGTTGCCCGGTATACCCGTTGATGTCGATGCCCGCGTGCAAGCGGCCCCACCGTGGTCCGAACGGGGACGTCACGCCTCCGTTTAGCGGCCAGATGAAACCCTCGGAGGAAAGGCCCAGAGCCGCCAGCTCTGCCCCCACTTTCGCGGTCAGGATCTCAAATCTGATGTCGGCGGCCGCGGCTTCGAGATGTCGCTCGGTTTCCTTGCCGTCCTGAAGCTTCGTCTTGAGCTTCGAAAAGGCCTGCGAGACCAACCTCTTGTCCGAGGCGAGGCTTCTCATGACGCGTGTCTCTGTTGCCTTGCGGTCGTGGAGCCGGGTTTCCATGTCGAACAAGGTCTTGTATTCCTGGCGAATCTGCGTTTGGAGCCTTCCGAAGCGGACCAAGGCTCCGGTGTTCTCTGCGGCCGCGGCCCCCAACATCTCAACGCGCGAGTTGAGCTCTCCAAGCGAGCTTGAGGCAAGCAGCGCATCCAGCGCATCGGTGCTGCCGGCTTTGTAGAGGGCGACGGCCTGGTCGGCGGCCAGGTCCTCCACACGATCGATCTCGCGCGAGATGGAATCAATGCGGGAGCGAGCGCTTCGCACCGAAGAAGAGATTCTGCGTATTTCGGAGTCGAGCCTGTTAAGGGCGATCTGAGCCCTGGTGATTCTGCGATTGAGACGATCGATCTGCTTCTTGAGTGAGGCCGCGCGAGAAGAGCCGTGATCGATAAAGCCCCGGACCTGTGCGAGCCTGTGTTTAGTGTCCCTAAGGTCCCCACGGGGGCTCGCCCACGACGCGAGCGAAGGGATTAGCAGGGTGCCGACTGCGACGCCGGCGACCAGCATGTGCGATAACTTCTGCCCCAAGAAAACTCCCTGTCGAGCAACACGAGCCCAGACTTCCCCCGCGCGCGTGGAGCGAGAACAGCGTGGCAGAAAGCTGGTCCTGCTCCCAAGTAGGCCCCGGCGCAGGTCGAAGGAATCGTCCCACAGGGCATTGCTTGTGGCAATAGAACCTCGCGAATAAATCTGGAGGTGGCCTCTTGCGGGCCATTCGCCCCGAGTGCTAGCGTCGTCCACGCACCCGTTGAGTCGTAAACCGGCCTTGGTCGGGACGAAGGTTCGGCGGGTGCATTTTCTTTCTCCTCTCTTCCCGCCGACGCGTTTTGGCCACGCACGTTTCCGCCCGAACTATCTGCGCCGAGCCCGTACCCCACCTGTTAGACTCAGAGTGTTATAGGAGTGTGCCGGGCCGCAACATCTGATCCCCGCCCCCATCGAGCGCCTCCTGCCCCGTTCCATTGATGCAACTAGTCAGCAGAGGAGAGAGTCATGCCCACTTCGCTCAAGGACGTACCCGGTTTCGCCCCCCACGGTGGCGCCCTCGAGATCAGGGCCGCGGCCCCCGACGAGATCGCCGCGCTGACCTCGGAGGCGTCCGGGCTCCCCACGATCCAGGCGACCTCGCGGCGCGTGCTCTCAGACCTCGAGCTGCTGGCGGTCGGCGCGGTGTCGCCGAACCGAGGCTTCATGACCGAAGCCGACTACCGGGGAGTGGTCGACGACATGCGTCTTGCCTCCGGCCTTCCGTGGAGCCTCCCCATCACCCTTTCGGCCACCGATGACGAGGCGAAGAACCTGAAGAAGGGCAAGCGCGCCGCGATCCTCCACGAGGGCAGGGCGGTCGCGGTCATAGATGTCGAAGACATCTTCTCCTACGACGCCTCAGAGGAGGCGGAGAAGACCTACCGGACCAGCGACGACAAGCACCCCGGGGCTGCACACCTCTATGCGCAGGGACCCGTCTACGTGGGTGGCGAGGTCACGGTTCTAGAGAACGTCTTCGCCCACGAGTTCTCCGAGTATCGGCTGACGCCGCTGCGGCTGCGTGAAAAGATCGCCGAGCGCGGCTGGACCACGGTCGTTGCCTTTCAGACCCGAAACCCGATTCACAGGGCGCATGAGTATCTGACCAAGTGCGCACTCGAGATCGTGGACGGACTCGTCATCCATCCCCTGGTGGGAGGGACCAAGGGAGACGACATCCCCGCCGAGACCCGCATGCAGTGCTACGAGGTGCTGATGGAGAACTACTACCCGCACGATCGCGTGATCCTTTCCGTGTTCCCCGCAGCAATGCGCTATGCGGGACCGCGAGAGGCGATTTGGCACTCGCTGCTGCGTAAGAACTACGGAATGACTCACTTCATCGTGGGCCGGGACCACGCGGGCGTGGGCGATTACTACGGAACCTACGACGCGCAGCAAATCTTCGACGAGTTCGAGACCGGCGAACTTGGGATTTGGCCGTTGAAGTTCGAGCACTCGTTCTTCTGCAAGGCGTGTGAGGGGATGGCGTCGGGCAAGACCTGCCCGCACGGCAAGGACCAGCACGTGCACCTCTCCGGAACGCAGGTGCGAAGCATGCTGGTCGAGGGCAAAGAGCCGCCCGCCGAGTTCTCCCGGCCCGAAGTGGCTCGCATCCTGATCGAAGCCGCACGCAACAGCGCTTAAGGGGGGTTTCAAGTGGGTCTGCTTAACAAGCTCAAGAAGAAGGCGACGGACCTGTCTCAGTCTTCTCAGACCTCTGAGAAGGAGCGAGAGGCGGTTCCGACGAAGGGGCCGCGCAGGAAGGTGATGGTCATCGGCCTCGACTGCGCTCCGCCGCGCCACGTCTTCGACGAGTACGCGGACGACATCCCCAATCTCACGAAGCTGCGGGAGAACGGTTTGTGGGGCCCGCTCGAGTCCATCACCCCGCCCATCACGGTGCCCGCCTGGATGTGCATGATGACGTCGAAGGATCCCGGAACGCTCGGCATCTATGGTTTCAGAAATCGCAAGGACCACACCTACGATGGGCTTTCGTTTGCGACCTCGTGGGCGGTCAAGGAACGCACGGTGTGGGACATCCTCTCCGACGCGGGCAAGGACTCCATCGTCATGTCGGTGCCGCCCTCTTACCCACCGAAATCTCTGCGCGGAATTCAGATCGGTTGCTTTCTCACTCCCAACGACAATGCGGAATACACCTATCCCAAGGAGATCAAAGCCGAGCTCAAAGAGAACATCGGCGAGTATATTTTCGACGTCCGTAACTTCAGAACCGATAATACCCAGTACATCCTCGACGAGTCCTATCGAATGACCGAGCAGAAGTTCAAGGCCGCGGATTACCTGCTGTCACACAAGCCGTGGGACTTCTTCATGGTGGTTGAGATGGGCCCCGACCGCCTCAATCACGGCATCTGGTCTTTTATCGATCCACAGCATCCCCGGCACGAGCCGAACAACCCTTATCTGGAGTCGTTGCGCGACTACTATCGCTTTCTCGATGGAAAGATCGGCGAGCTCCTCCGTCATGCAGATGAGAACACGACGGTGCTCGTGGTCTCAGACCACGGGGCCAAGGCGATGGTGGGCGGCGTGTGCTTCAACGAATGGCTGAAGAGTGAGGGATACCTCGCGTTCAAAGGGGAGATACCCGAGGGACTCACCCCGGTAGACAAGCTCGACATCGACTGGTCGAAGACAACGGCATGGGGCGACGGTGGCTACTACGGTCGCCTGTTCCTGAACGTCGAGGGGCGTGAGCCAAACGGGATCGTGCCGCCCGACCGCTACGAGCAGACGCGGGACGAGCTCATCAGGAAGATCGAGTCGATGGTAGATCATGACGGAAACCCCATGGGTAACAAGGCGCTCAAGCCGGAAGAGATATATGAGCAGAACAACGGCGTGGCTCCGGATCTCATCGTGATCTTCGGTGAGCTGAAGTGGCGTTCGGTCGGTTCGATGGGCCATGGATCTATTTACACGTTCGAGAACGACACCGGACCCGACGAAGCGAACCACGCCGAGCACGGCATCTTCATCATGAACAATGCTCCGGGTCAGAAGGCGGGGCCGAAGGCCGGTCTGCATCTGTGGGACGTGCATTCGACGATCCTCGATCTGTTCGGTCTCGAGCCTGCCCCGGGTGCTCTCGGGACCTCAGTACTCAAGAAATGATCAAAGCCCTCGATCTAACCGAGGGGAGAGAGGAAGGAACAACATGAGACAGGCGAACCGCGAGCGCGGATGCGTCATCTGGTTCACCGGGCTGTCCGGCTCGGGCAAGACGACGATTGCACAGATTGTTGAGCACAAGTTGCTCGACGCAGACGTGCCGATCGAGATACTCGACGGCGACGTGGTGCGGGAGAACCTGTCGAAGGGCCTCGGCTTCTCCAAGGAGGACCGCGACGTCAACATCCGGCGGATTGCCTTCGTGGCTCATCTACTGCAACGAAATGGCGCGTTCGTGATAACCGCCGCGATCTCTCCCTATCGCTCGATCCGCAACGAGGCGCGCGGGATGATCAAGGAGTTCGTCGAGGTCTACGCCGAAGCGCCGCTGGAGGTCTGCGAGGAGCGCGACGTCAAAGGTCTGTATGCCAAGGCCCGCGCCGGCGAGATCAAGGGCTTCACCGGAATCGACGACCCCTACGAGGCGCCCAGCGCTCCCGAGGTGATCTGCAACACCGCCGAGGAAACTCCCGAGGAGTCGGCGCAGAAGGTGATCGACAAGCTCGTTGAGCTGAAGTATCTGGAGGCCTAAGCGCGTGATCGACCTTCATGCCCACACGACCGTCTCCGATGGAGGCGACTCCCCGACCGAGCTGGTCGAGAAGGCGGCGCGCGCTGGTCTCGAGGCGATCGCAGTCACCGATCACGACAACGACGCCGGCTGCGACGAGGCGGTGGAGGCGGGACGGCGCGCGGGGATCGAGGTAGTGCGGGGCGTCGAGATCTCCTGCGATGTCGAGGATCTTTCCCAGCGTGGCTATAAGCCTTCCGGTCGCCCCACCATGCATCTCCTCGGTTATTTCATCCCGGAGCGTGAGAATCCTCTGTCGGCGTCGCTGGCAGATCTTCAATACCACAGGGCCAATCGCAACGCGCTGATGGTGGAGCGGCTCAACGAGCTCGGGATACCGGTGACGTTTGAAGAGGTCGAGCAGGAGGCCGGCGGCCCCGGCGCCCAGATAGGGCGGCCCCACTTCGCCGCAGTGCTCGTCCGCCACGGTGCCGTCCCCGACTACCAGAGCGCCTTCGACGACTACCTCGCCAAGGGTGCCAAGGCATATCTCAGCCGCAAGCTCTACCGACCCTCCGACGCGGTCAAGCTGATGCTCGATGCAGGAGTCGTGCCGGTCTTCGCCCATCCCTTCACTCTCAATCTCGAAACCGACGAGCTGATCCGTTTCACCGACGAGCTGATCGAAGCCGGCATCAAGGGAATCGAGGGATACCACGGCGACTGGAGCGAAGAAGAGCAGGCGGCGCTGCGGAAACTCGGAGAGGAGCGCGGCCTGGTGGTATCCGGGGGAAGCGACTACCACGGGCACATGCGTCCGGACCGGGCCATGCCCGGAGGAAAATGCGGGGTGCTGGCACCGGACGAGGCGCTCGAGGAGCTTCGCCGGGTCGCGGGCGAGCTGCAGCAAGCTGCCTAGGTTAGCTGCAATGTTCATCAGCCGAGCTACGCGCCATGATCTCCCAGACATAGAAGAGCTGCTCCAGCGCCACGACTGGAAGGTGCCTGATCTAAAGTCCGGCACTTTCTTCTTTGCCCGCGAGGGCGCGGTGCTCGGCTGTCTCCGCTTCATCGAGGTCGCGCCGCAGACGGTCATCGTGCAAGACATGGTGGTAGATGCATCCAGACGGGGGCAGGGCGTGGGAGAGCAGCTGATGAAAGCGGCCATGAACAGCCGCGGAGGTACGCTCTACCTGCGCTGCTATGCCGATCTCGTCCCCTACTACGAACGTTTCGAGTTCGCTGCGGTCGAGCGCGACGATCTGCCCGAGCCGGTCACGGCCTTTTTCGACGGCGCCGGCTCCCTCGAAGGCGACACCACCTACCTAAAGGCCCGCTGAACCAGCTCTTTGCAGGCGCAGCCCCGCTGAGCGGTGCTGGCTCTGCAAAGAACGATCCCGGGTCAGGCGCAGTTGGGCCAGCGGTCTTGCTCGCCCATCACCAGCAGCCGGGCCGCGGTCCGGGCTTGAGCGGCCGGGTCCCATATCGACCCGTAGCCGAATTCCGACCACGTCTGCTCATCGAACTGAAACAGACCGTAGTAGCCGGCAGAACTGTAGGCGTTGGGGTCGAGGTCAGACTCGCACCAGGCTACAGAACGCAGGTAATCGCCGTCGATCCCGTACTCCGACGCAGCCGCGCTGATCGCACCGTCGACGGGGTCGGAGGGCTCGGCGGACCGAGATCTGCTCTTTGGTGACGACCGCTTCGCGTCCGACTGGGAGCCTTCGTTTTCCGGCTCGATCGGAGATTCAGGAGCGACGAATGCGCTCTGTAGCAAGACGGCCCCCTGAAGTGCCGTCCCGGGCGGCTCCTGCTGTGTCATCGTCCCGCCGCCGGCCGCAATCGCCGACGTGATCCACGCAACCAGTCCCAGGTGGGCTCGAAGCCGCGCCCGTCTTCGATGTCGGCGCGCCCGCGCGCCGAATATGAGCTTCTGTTCTTGCACGGTTTTGCCTCCCAGCCGTCTCGAGTGGACGGCGTCGGGGGACCCTCAGAGGAAGAATATGGAAAGTGTTGGGCCCCGGTCGAAGGGGCTGCTTGCTGAAGCCCCGCCCGACTACCCTAGCGAGAAGCACTGATTGAGGCAAATCGGCGCGTCGATTGAGGGGCCGAGCACAGTCACCCGACCCCTCACCTGCTCGGAAGCAGTGGAAGCCACTAGACTGAACATCCATCGAGCGTGCAACGAGCGTGCAATAGGAGGCAATAGGAGGCCGTGTGTCGGGAGACCCCTTACTCGAACCCGATCTAGCAGCGGCCGAGCCGGCGCACATTGAGCGCGAAGTAGAGACGCGGGAGTGACCACGCTGCTGCCCCGCCCGTCTCCTGAATCGGCGCCCGACGATCTCGCCGTTTTGGAGTCGATCCAGCGCCGCGTCCTGTGGCTCGCCACGTTCATGGTGCATCACGCCAACAAGGTCAGAGAGAACCCGGACCCCATCAAGGTGGGTGGCCACCAAGCATCGTCGGCGTCGGTCGTGAGCATCCTCACCGCGCTCTACTTCGACTTCCTGCGCGCCGACGATCGAGTGGCGATCAAGCCCCACGCCTCACCGGCCTTTCACGCCTGCCAGTACCTTCTCGGCGTCCTCGACAGGCAGTACCTCACGACCCTGCGGACGTGGCACGGCTTGCAGGCCTACCCGAGCCGCACCAAGGACCCCGACCCCGTCGACTTCTCGACCGGCTCCGTAGGCCTCGGGTGCGTGGCCCCCAACTACGCGGCACTGACCGAACGCTACGTCGCCTCTCACTTCGGGCGCCCCGGTGACCGGCCTCGGTTCATATCGGTGTTGGGCGACGCCGAGCTCGACGAGGGCTCGGTGTGGGAGACGGTCGCCGAGCCCGTGCTCGAGGGAGTCGACAACCTCATCTGGATAGTCGACCTGAACCGGCAGAGCCTCGACCGGGTCGTGCCGGGGATCCGGGTGGAACGCCTGCGGGCGATGTTTGCTGCCAACGGCTGGGCCGTCATTGATGCCAAGTATGGGCGCAGCTTGGAGGCGGCCTGCCGGAGGCCCGGCGGGGAGCTTCTGCGAAAGCGAATCGACGACCTGCCCAACGACGAGTATCAGAGGCTCCTGCGAGCCCCTGAGGATGAGCTGGCGCAGAGGCTCGTCGCATCTGATGAGGCCCTGGGGGACTTCGCCGCCGCCTTCGAGCCCTCGGAGCTGGCGCGCGTGGTGGCGGACCTCGGAGGACATGACCTCGCGGTCCTGAGAGCGGCACTCACCACCGCCGACGCGGCCGGCAAGCCCGCGGTGATCTTCGCCTACACGATCAAGGGTTGGTGGCTGCCGATCGCCGGAGACCCACTGAATCACTCGGCCCTGCTGAGCTCCGAGCAGATTGCCCAGCTCGCCTCGGACCTCGGTGTGGCTGAGGACGAGGAGCTCGAGCGCTTCGAGGAGGGCTCCGAGGAGGCGAAGCTATGCCGGAGCTCCGCCGAGCGTCTCGGACTCGGCGGCCCCGCGCGGCCTCGACGTCCCTCGCCGATCGAGATTCCCTCAGACCTCGAGGGCGACTATCCCCCTTCTATCTCGACCCAGCGTGCCTTCTCCTTGGCCATCTCCGATTTGGCGCGCTCGCACGCTGGTGTTGCCGACCGGGTCGTCACCGCCAGTCCCGACGTCGCCACCTCGACGAACCTGGGCGGCTGGATCAACCGGCGGGGCATCTTCGCCGCCTCCGACAGGCCCGATGTCTTCTCCGACGCAGGCCCCCGGCTGCTCCAGTGGAATGAAAGGCGCACCGGCCAGCACGTCGAGCTGGGTATCTCGGAGAACAACCTCTTTCTGTTGCTCGGCGCCCTGGGGCTGTCCGAGGAGCTCTTCTCCGAGCTGCTCTTCCCCATCGGGACGCTCTACGACCCTTTCGTGTGCCGGGGGCTGGACGCGCTCATCTATGGGCTCTACTCGGGAGCGAGATTCGTGGTTGTGGCCACTCCCTCGGGCGTTTCCCTGAACCCCGAGGGCGGCGCCCATCAGAGCGTCATCACTCCCTCGATAGGTCTCGAGCTTCCACAGCTAACCTACTGGGAGCCGGCCTTCGCACGAGAAACGGAATGGGTGTTGCTGGAGGCGCTGCGAGAGGTGGCGGACCGCTCCCACGGCGGCTCCTCCTATCTGCGTTTGTCCACTCGGCCGGTGGATCAGAGCCTGTTGCCGTCTGCCCGCGACGGCGACGAGCGGGACTCCCTGCGTGCCTCGGTGCTCTCAGGAGCTCACCGAGTGTTTGGGCAGCGGGGAAGCGCAGTCACGATCGCGGCCTGCGGAGTGATGGTCGCCGAGGCGATCGCGGCCGCGCGCCAGCTCTCCGAGGACGACGTCGCGGTCGATGTCGTCAGCGTGACCTCGCCCGGTCGCCTCTATCGTGGCTACCAGGGGGTGCAGGGCCAGGGCCTCGAAGAGGTCTCTCGGGGCGGTCTGGCGCAGCCGTGGTCGCATCCCGCCTTCGCGGGATCGGACTCGCCGATCGTCACCGTCATCGACGGCCATCCCCACACGCTGGCGTGGCTGCCCGGGGCACTCGGAAGGCGGGGAGCAACGCTCGGGGTCACGGGGTTCGGCCGCTCGGGCACCAGTGCCGAGCTCTACCGGGAATTCGCTATCGACGCCGAGGCGATCGTCAATGCCGCGGTGTCGGTCCTCGACCGCTGACCTCCCGCGCGCCCATCAGCCGACCCAGATGTGGCTTTGTGCTGCATAAGGTACGGATTCCGACCCCTATGTAGCAAAGAGCCGCGCTGGGGTCGGCAAGGAGCCGCCCCGGGTCGGGTCGGGGGCCCCTCATCCCCTGACAAGGTCGGCCCTGGTGACGGCGTAGAGCCAATAGTCGTCCCGGCCCCCATCACCCGGCATGAAGTCCCTCATCGTGCCCTCGTAGACGAAACCGGCCTTCTCCAGGCAGCGCCTCATGGCGTGGTTCGAGTCCGCGGTCGACGCCTGCACGCGCGCGGCCCCCTCTTGCTCCACCAGGTGGCGAGTGAGCAGGGCCACGGCTTCGGTACCGAGGCCTCGGCCTCGCATGGAGGCGTGATAGAGACCGATGCCGATCTCAACCACCCCCGGCGGGTAGGTGCCGCGACCTCGTCTGGCGTCCATCTCACCCACGAGCTCGCCTGAGGCTTCGATCGCCAGATCGAGCCGGTTCTCGTTCCATTGACCGGATCGGACAATGCGGTCGAGAAGACCGTCGCGCTCGGGCTCGGGCCCGACCATCCCGGGGGTGACCGCCCTCCCTGCGATGACCTTGTCCAACTCATGATGATGAAACGCCCGTAGTTGAACTCGCTCGGATCGAAGCAACGGGCGGCCCTAACCCAGCGCAATCGTGCGCCGGGCGACCCCTGCTCTCGGGTGGCGTGCCTCGATCCCAACCCGGCCCCCTCTGGGTGCCTCGAGCACCCACTCGGCCTTGGCCCGGTCGGGCGGCTCGTTCGTGTCGAACCACGACAGCAGGTTGCGCTCCGCCACCCGGCCTCCCAGCTGGCCCAGCTCGGCCTTGGCCTCTCCGGTGAGCCTGCGGGCGTCGGCCGGCAGCGTGAGCTCCACCTCAACCCCCGGACAGACGTTGCGCTCGACCGCCTTGGCGGTCACGTTCGTGGGCAGGTAGCCGGTGTTCTCGACCACCACTGTGAGCCGGTAGCTGCTCGTTCCCAACCGCTCGACCTCGATCCCCTGAAGCTCGAGTCGCGGCGAGATCATGAGCTGGTAGACGGCGAACTCGGAATGAGGAGCGATCTCTTGCTCCAAGAACTCGGGGGGCGGATTGACCCAGCAGTAGAAGAGGTCCCAGCCGCCGAGCTCGACGGGGCCGAGCTGAGGGTGCTCGAAGGGATACCAGTCGATGTAGCCGCGACCTCCGAGCTGCTCGTCGTTCCAGGCGAGCAGCTTCAGGTCGTCCTCGACGGAGTGCTCCTTGAACCACTCGATCAGGTGGAAATCCGTGATGCCGGCGCGCCGCTGAGGACTCCAGAACTCGGTGGTCCACGAGAACACACCGAGGTGCTCGTAGGACCAGTCGTCGGCACCGCCCTTGATGGTCGATTTGGGGTCGTATTTGAAGTCGTGGAACACCGACGCACACGGGTATCCGGTGATGGCCGTCGCCTTGGCGCCGATGAGCTTGTAAGCGGTCAGGTCTTTGGTGGGGAAGTGCTCGTCGGCGTGGCTCGAGTAAGGCCTGAGGTGGACGCCCGAAAAGGTGTGGTAGGTGATGTGCGCGGTGATGTTGGGCCTCGCCACCACCGCTTCGACCATTGCCCTGACCTCTGGCTCCGAGGCGGGGAAGGGTCCGGCCCCCGGCTGCTCGCTCTCGGGCGACCACTCCATCGGGTAGTTGCGGTTGAGATCGAGGCTCTCGAGGGGCTCGGCCGGCTTCACCGAGACCCCGTCGTACCCCTCGATGCTGCCTTCGGGAAGGATGCGGTAGAAGGTGTCGTTCCCGGCCGGTTCGTCCGGCTCCCTTCGCACCATCAGCCGGGGTTGTTCGGAGTGCGCCTTCCAGGCGCCGTTTTGATCCTCCATCCGCATCATGAGAATGCGCCCATCGCCGTCGATATCCTCTTGGTGCAGACCCTTGCGCCGATGGGGGAAGGGATAGGCGCGGACGCTCGACCTGACGAAGCGCGGCCTGTCTGCGAGCGCCAGCTCCGCGCCGTCGGGATTGAGGCGAGGGACGACGTAGAAGGCCCTGGTGTCGAGTACCGCCGTGACGCGAGGCTCGTGCCCGTGGCCGCTCAGGAGATGGTGGATGAGGTGAAGGGCGGCTGTGCAGCCTGTTACCTCGTCGGCGTGGATGTTGGCGTCGAGCCACAGCGCGGGCTTCTCCCGATCTCCGCCCACATCGAAGTTAGTGACCGTCGCAAGCCAGATGTCGCGTCCCTCATAGGACTTGCCGATGCTCTCCAAGTGCAACAGGGTGGGATGACTCTGTGCCCAGCCCTCGAGAATGGCACCGAGTTCGTTGTAGCGGAAGAAGCGGTCGAACGCCGGAGATCCCTCCGCCCTCAGGCCTGGCGGCACGACCAGACGGCGAGTCTCCAGAGCAGGCGGCTGCCTTTGCGCTTGAGATCCACGAGGCCATCTGAGATCAACCTCGCCACTTTGTCCGATTCCAGAATTGAGCCCGGCAACGGGAACTGGCGCTCGATCAGCTTCTTGACGTTTTCTGCCCCGAACAAGCGGCGGGCCGTCTCGAGGACCGTGCTCTCGTCCTGGATCGTGCCTGTGGGGAGATAGAGGCGGCCGCCGGGCTTGAGGCAGTTCTGAACGCCCTCGAGCATGGCGACCGGAAGCTCTGCCCCGGTGGGGCCCCCTCCTATGCCGTCCGGGAACCAGCCGGTCGCCAGCGCTATGGGGTCGGGGATGCCGGAGACGTCACCGATGATGACGTCGGCCCGGATGTCACTGACCGGCTCCAGCAGGTTGCCTGCTCGGAACTCGGTCACGCCCGAGACGCCGAGACGGCGGGCGTTCTCGCGCGCCGCCTTCACTGCTTCGGAGGAGAGGTCGCAACCGTAAGACTTGGCGGCCTTCAGCCGGGCGGCGACGAAGGCTAGGACACCGGAGCCGCAGCCCACGTCCACCACCACGTCCCCGTCGTGGATCTCCATGGCTTCCGCCAGGGCGACGCTGGTGGAGGTCGGCTTGAAGACTCCGGGGGTCAGGGACACGGTGAAGGGACCGGTGCGGCCCTTCCACGTGTATTCGGTTGTCGCTTGCGACTCGTTGCTCATCAGCTCCCCCGTAGTTGGTGGTTCACTCGATGATAGGCGGCCTGGAGCCCCTACGCTGGCCACCCTCCGCCCTCGCCCAGGTGGCCCCGGCCCATCGAGTAGTTTTCCAACCTCAGATGCCCTCTCGAGTCCCTTCAGGAGCCCTCATGAGCGACAAGACGCACCGTCTGACCCTCATCCCCGGCGATGGGACCGGCCCCGAGATCTCCGAGGCCACCCGTCGAGTCCTGGATGCCACCGGCGTGAGCTTCGACTGGGACGTTCAACACGCCGGTGTGGACGTCATGGACGAGTACGGCACGCCCCTTCCCGACCAGGTCCTCGACTCGATCCGGGCCAACGGAGTCGCCATCAAGGGGCCGATCACCACTCCGGTAGGAACCGGGTTCAGGAGCGTCAACGTCGCTCTCCGAAAAGAGCTCGACCTCTACATGTGCCTCCGCCCATGCAAGTCTTATCCGGGCGTGAGATCTCGGTATGAGGACATCGATCTAGTGGTGGTACGCGAGAACCACGAGGACCTCTACGCAGGGATCGAGTTCGAGCAGGGCTCGGCCGAGGCGCGAAAGCTCATCGACTTTCTCACCGACCTCGGCAGCCGCCGCATACGCGACGACTCCGGCATCTCGATCAAGCCGATATCGGTCACGGGGACGCGCAGGATCGTCTCGGCCGCCTTCGACTACGCCATCAAGCACGAGCGTTCCAAGGTCACCGCGGTGCACAAGGCCAACATCATGAAGTTCTCCGACGGGCTATATCTGAAAACAGCTCGCGAGGTCGCCGAGGAGTACTCCGACTCGGGCATCGAGTTCGAGGACCGCATCGTCGACAACATGTGCATGCAGCTCGTCCAGAAGCCCGAGCAATACGACGTGCTCGTGCTTCCCAATCTCTACGGGGACATCATCTCGGATCTAGGAGCGGGCCTGATCGGAGGGTTAGGTGTGGCTCCAGGAGGCAACATCGGCGACGAGGCCGCCGTGTTCGAACCCACACACGGCTCGGCCCCCAAGTACACGGGGCAGAACAAGGTCAATCCCATGGCGATGATGCTCTCGGGCGTTTTGATGCTGCACCACCTCGAGGAGATGGAAGCAGCCGACCGCCTGGAAGGCGCCATAGCAGGTGTGATCGAGGAAGGCAGCAGGGTCACCTACGACATGAAGCCCCACCGTGACGATCCCAGCGCAGTGGGTACCTCTGAGGTGGCGGACGCAGTCATCAGAAAGCTCGAGAGCAGCGGCTAGGCCCTCCATGGCTGGGCTTCTCACAGAGCTTGGTCCATCCACAGAAGGAGAATTCACAAGGTGACCAAGGCAACGGTCGTAGGTGCAGGAAACGTGGGCTCCAACACCGCTCGCCGGATCGCGGAGAAGGACGTCGCCGACGAGGTGGTGATGATCGACATCGTCGAGGGCCTGCCCCAAGGCCTCGCGCTCGATCTCAATCAATCGGCGCCGGTCGAGGGATTCGAGGCGACGATTGTGGGGACCAACGACTACGCGGACACGGCCTCATCGGACGTCGTGGTGATCACCGCCGGCCTCCCCCGCAAACCCGGGATGAGCCGCATGGATCTGCTCGAAAAGAATGCCGAGATCGTCTCCGGAGTGACCGAGCAGATCGCAAAGCATTCGCCCGAAGCGGTGCTCGTGGTTGTCTCGAACCCCCTCGACGAGATGACTTATCTCACGTCTCTGGTCTCGGGCTTCCCCAAGGAGCGCGTAATGGGGATGGCCGGCGTGCTGGATTCGAGCCGTCTCCGCTTCTTCATCGCCGAACGCCTCTCGGTTCCCCCAGTATCCGTCGAGGCGATGACACTTGGCTCCCACGGTGATCAGATGGTAGCGCTGCCTCGCCATGCCACAGTCGGGGGCAGACCGGTCCCGGAGCTCATCGATGACGGTGGGCTGGAGGATCTCTTTGCCCGCACGCGCGATGCGGGCGCAGAGATCGTGGGTTACCTCAAGAAGGGAAGCGCTTTCTATGCGCCCTCGTCGTCGGCCGCCGCGATGGTCAATGCGATTTTGAGCGACTCTGGTGAGGTATTCCCCACCTGCGCCTGGACCGCGGGTGAGTACGGGATCTCCGATGTCTACTTGGGAGTTCCTGCACGACTGGGCAGATCTGGTGTCGCGGAGATCGTCGAGCTCGAGCTCAACGAAGATGAGAGCGACCAGCTGAAAGAGGCCGCCGAGGCGATTCGGTCCAAGTGCAAGGAGCTGGAGGCGCACCGGCCCTCATGAGCGCCGTCACGCAAGTAGGCCGATGACATCTGTTAAGGAGTTAGGCAGATGACTCCTGTCATGGAAGTAGACGAGGCGGCCTTCGAGGCGGAGGTTCTCGAGCGCTCGCGCGAGGCCCCGGTGGTGGTGGACTTCTGGGCGGAGTGGTGCGCGCCGTGCCGGACGCTGGGGCCCGTTCTCGAACGGCTCGCCGCTGAGGCCGATGGTGCCTGGACTCTCGCCAAGGTGGACGTCGACAAGAACCCGATGCTCGCCCAGACCTTCGGAGTCAGGGGGATTCCCTCGGTCAAGGCATTCAAGGACGCCCATCCGGTGGCTGAGTTCACCGGAGCCCTCCCCGAGCCCCAGGTGCGCGCTTGGCTTCAGGGCCTCGGCCCCTCTCCGGCGGACCTCGAGTTCGAAGACGCCGGCCGGATGGAGGCGGGCGGCAGCCTGTACGAGGCGGCGGACGGCTACCGGAGCGTGCTGAACGTCGAGCCGGCGCACTCAGGGGCGCGGGAAGGGCTGGCGCGTGTCGAGCTCGCCCTTCGGGCGGAGGGGTTGGACGAAGCAGAGCTCAGGCGCGGCCTCGAGGCGAATCCCTCCGATGTTGCGCTCCTCGCACAGCTTGCCGACGTCGAGGCCGCCTCGGGACGTCTGGAGGACGCTCTGGAGCGTCTGCTGGACGGCGTCAGGGCCCGCCCCGAGCCGGATCGGGAACAGGCGCGCCGTCACCTTGTGGGGCTCATGGATGCGATGCCGCCCGAGGACCCCCGCCTCGTCTCCACCCGCCGGGCGCTGTCGCGGGCCCTGTTCTAGGCTTCTAGGAAGGTTCTGCAATCCGAGAAGTGACCTGGGGCCGAACCAAGCCTAGAACGTTCTCATCGAGAAACCCGGCGGCGATTGGCCTACGATTTCCATCATGGATCCCGTGGCCGATATGACTCTCGCCGAGAGGCTGATGGCTCGTGATGAGGAGGCACTCCGTGAAGTAATCGAGGCCTATGGAGGGGTGGTGTTCGGCATGGCGAAGAGGATCGTGAACGATCCGAACCTCGCCGAGGAGGTAGCTCAAGACACCTTCCTGAGCCTGTGGCGCCGTCCAGGGGCGTTCGACTCTCGAAAAGGCGGCATGGGCAGCTTTCTCGTCGGTGTGGCTCGCAACAAGAGCATCGACCTCGTTCGCAGAGAGGAGTCGCTGCGGAGACGACGGGATTCGCTCGCCGCCGAGGTCGAATGGAAAGCCGTGGTGGATCCGGCAGCGGACGGGCTCGGAGCCGTGGACGACCGGGAGCAGGTGAAGGAAGCCCTCACTCAACTTTCGGACATGCAGCGGGAGGCCGTAGTGCTCGCCTATTTCGGGGGTCGCACTTACCGCGAGGTCGCGGTAGAGCTCGGCGTGCCCGAAGGCACGGCAAAGACGAGGCTCCGGGACGGACTGCTGCGGCTCAAGCAGCTCTTGGGGAGCGAGGCATGAGTGTGGAGCGCTCCCACGAGGAGCTCAAGGCCCTGGTTGCTCCGTACGCGCTGGGGGCAGTTCCGGCCGATGAGATCGATGTGATTCGCATGCACATCGTTGGTTGTGATGAGTGCACGGCAGAGCTCGAGTCGATTCAGGCGGCAGTGGAGGACCTTGCCTTCGCGGTGGAGCCTGTTCCTCTGCCTCCCGGCTTCGCCGAGAGAGTCATGGCGCAGGTCGGCGCCGAACGATCTCTCGAAGCGGTGGGGGCTCGACCGAAGCGGAGGTTTTCGTTCTCATTGGGCCCCGCCCTGGCGGCCGCCGCCCTACTGCTGGCGACCGCGGTGATGGCGGCGTTGTTCTTCGACGCCCGGAGTGATCTGGCAAGCAGCAAGCGCCTGTCGGCGGCACTGTGGCGAACAAGGGGCGACATCACTTTGTCGGGCCCAGGCCGCGCCAGCGCCAAGATGCTGACCACCACGGATGGGGGAATGGTGTTCGTCTCCCGAGGCCTGGCTGAGGCGGCCGAGGGTCGCGATTATCAGCTCTGGCTGATGCGCGGATCCTGCGCGGAGGTCGCCGATCCCGCTTGCGAGAAGATAAGTGCCGGCACCTTCGAGGTTAAAGAGGGAGTGGCGATCATCCGCTCGCCTGATTCGCTCGAGGGTTTCCAGCGGGCGGCGGTGACGGTCGAGCGCGATGGAGGGGCGCAGCAACCGACCACGAACCCGGTGCTTCTTTCAGCCTGAGGGTTCGCTTTACCAAGGTTGGTCCCGCGGAGAGACCTCGCCGGGTCTTAGTCTGAATCGGTGCGCATCCTCCTTCTTTCCAACGAGTCGTCGGGAAAGTCGGACTCCCAGGTAGTCGAGTCCATCGCGCAGGAGCTTTCGGCCCTCGGGCCCGTCATTCCGCTGGTTCCCGGCTCGATGGAGTCCTTCGACGATGAGGTCTCCCAGGCCGCCCATACGGCCGATCTCCTGGTGGTGGCGGGTGGGGATGGGACCTTCAACTGCGCTCTGAATGCGCTCCGCGATGCTCTTCGGTCGGTGACTTTTGCGCTCGTTCCCATGGGCACCGGCAACGACCTTGCTCGTACTCTGGAGGTGCCACGTGACCCGCTCGAAGCAGCGAGAGCTGTGGTCTCCGGCAGCGAGCGCTCCATCGACGTGTGGCGCGCTCGCGGTGAAGGCGTCGACCGCCTCTTCGTCAATGCCTGCATGGGCGGATTCCCGGTCGAGGTCAATGAGGCCATCGACGAGGACCTCAAACGCAAGGTCGGCCCCCTCGCATTCGTCATCGGAGGAGCCAAGGGGGCCGCGGACATGACTCGTTACCGGGTGATGATCAACGGCAAGGAGCGGGACGACTGCATCGCGGCAGGGGTCGGTAACGGGCAGACCTGCGGAGGCGGCGTGCGGGTGTGGCCGCGGGCCGATCCCTCGGACGGCCTGCTAGACGCTTGTGTCCTCAGCGCCGAGGGTATCGGCGACACCATCAAGCTCGCCGCCACCGTCCGATCCGGCCGCCACGCCGGGCTCGAAGAGGTGGAGAACTTGCGGGCGGAGCGCATTGAGATCTCGAGTGAGCCTGTGATGGAGTTCAACCTCGATGGAGAGCTCGAGAGGTTGGTTTCGCCCGCGACCTTCGAGAGGGCCGGGACGATCACGATGCGGCTCTAGGCGTTTGTGCAGACAGAACCCCGCTCAGCGAGGCTAACTCTGCACAGAAGCGATCTCCTCAGCGGTTGAGCCACTGGTAGGCGAGCAGCGACGCGACCTCGTGCACCAGCTCGCGGGCCTTTGTGGCGCGGCTGCGGTTTAGCTCGACGTAGGAGGCCGGGCTCGTGTAGGCGGCGTCGAAGCCGAGATCCAGCGCCATCGTCTTGATACGTCTCGAATGCAGGGGGTCGGAGACCAACAGGACCGAGTCGATACCCTGCTGCTCGGCGATGTCCGCGACGCCTTCGAGGCTCTCCAAAGTCGTCGTTCCTCGTTCTTCGAGGAGGATCCTCTGCGCGGGGATCCCCTGATCGATCAGATAGGCCTCGCCCGCCTCGGACTCCGTGAAGCGGTCCCCCGGTTGCTTTCCTCCGGTGACGATGATCGTGTCCGAGACATCGGTCTCGAAGAGGTGTGCGGCCTGATCGAGCCGTGCCTCGAACACAGGCGAAGGAACGCCGTCGTACTGAGCTGCGCCGAGTACCACGATGGTCTCGGCCGAGCGGACCTCGTCGTTGTGCGATTGCTCCCAGACCAGGAATGCAAGTGTGGCGGGATAGGCGAGTGCGGCTAGAACAAGCGCAACGATGATCTTGCGGAACATCGTCGCACCGGTCCTAGGGGACCTAGAACGACCTGTAGAGTGCCACGCGCTTTACTTCTTGGATCGCCTTGGTGACCTTGATCCCACGTGGGCATGCCTGCGTGCAGTTGAATGCGGTGCGACATTTGAAGGCACCGTCCCTCTGAGAGAGGATCTCGAGGCGCTCCTCTCCTCCAGCGTCGCGCGAGTCGAAGATGAACCGGTGCGCGTTCACGATGGCGGCAGGGCCGACGTACTCCTCGTCCGACCAGAAGATCGGACAGGCGGTGGTGCACGCTGCGCACAAGATGCACTTGGTGGTGTCGTCGAAGCGGTCGCGCTCCTCCTGGGATTGGATGCGCTCGCGGGCGGGCTCGTGGTCTGACTCGTCGACGATCAGCCAGGGCTTGACCGCCCGGTAGCCGGCGAAGAAAGGCTCCATGTCGACGATGAAGTCCTTGAGCACCGAGAGTCCCCGGATGGGCTCGACTGTGATCGGCTGCTTGAGGTCTTTGATGAGGACCTTACACGCCAACACGTTGACGCCGTTGACGACCATGGCATCGGAGCCGCACACTCCGTGCGCGCAGGAGAAGCGCAGCGCCAGTGAGGAATCGAGCTCCCACTTGACCTTGTGGAGGCAATCGAGCAGGCGCTCCATCGGGTCCGCCTCCACGCGGTAGCTCTCGAAGTGAGGCTCGGAGTCGAACTCCGGGTTGTAGCGCATCAAATTGAGGTCCACGTTCAAAGTGTCAGTACTTCCTTTCGACGGGCTCGTAGCGACCCATGGTGACGTCCTTGTGAGACAGCTTGATGTCGCCGTCTGGGGACTTGGTGATGAACGAGTGCTTGAGCCAGTGGTCGTCCTCGCGCATCTGATGGTCTTCGCGATAATGCCCGCCGCGACTCTCGGTGCGAGCGCGCGCGGCGACCACCAAAGCCTCGGCCATGTCGAGCATGAAGCCCAGCTCGATGTGCTCTATCAGCTCGGTGTTGAAGATCTTGCTGCGATCCTTCACCCGGCAGACCTCGTAGCGCTTGCGCAACTCGGTGATCGTTGAAAGAACGGAGCTCAAGGAATCCTCGGTGCGTACCACCGAGGCCTTGTCCATCATCTCGTCCTGCAGGGTCTGCCTGACAGAGGCGGTCGATTCCTCCGAGCCGCCGTCGCAGAGTGATGCGATCCACTCCTCGGACGGCTTCTCTGCCCCCTCGGGCAGCGCGGGCAGCGGGTGAGTGGAAGCGTACTCGGCCATGGCGAGGCCGCCTCGGCGGCCGAACACGACGATGTCGAGAAGCGAGTTCGTGCCCAGCCGGTTGGCTCCGTGAACCGACACGCAGGCACACTCGCCGGCCGCATAGAAGCCCGGCACCACCGCGCCGGTGTGGTCGGCGAGGACCTCGGCTTGAACGTTGGTGGGAATCCCGCCCATGGCGTAGTGCGCGGTGGGCACGATTGGGACGCCTTCCTTGACGGGATCGACGTCCAGATAAGTGCGGGCGAACTCGGTGATGTCGGGCAGCTTCTTCTCGATGACCTCGGGATCGACCTCGGTCAGATCGAGCAGGATGCAGTCCTTGTCGGGCCCCGCACCGCGGCCCTCCTTGATCTCGAAGAACTCTGCGCGCGACACCATGTCGCGCGGCGCCAGGTCTTTGATCGTGGGCGCGTAACGCTCCATGAAGCGCTCGCCGTCACCGTTTCTGAGGATGCCTCCTTCGCCGCGGGCCGCCTCCGACAAGAGGATGCCGAGACGATAGAGGCCGGTGGGGTGGAATTGATAGAACTCCATGTCTTCCAACGGCAGACCCGCCCGGTAGACCACTCCGGGCCCGTCTCCGGTGAGAGTGTGGGCGTTGGAGGTGATCTTGAACATCTTTCCGTAACCGCCTGTGGCGAACAAGACCGACTTGCAATGAAAGATGTGAAGTTGTCCGGTGGCGAGCTCGTAAGCCACGATGCCGCAACAGACGCCGTCGTCCATTACCAGGTCTAGAACGAAGAACTCGTTGTAGAACTCGACTCCGAACCTGGTGCATTGTTGGAAAAGTGTTTGCAGAATCATGTGACCGGTGCGATCGGCGGCGTAACACGCTCGCTTGACGGGAGCCTCGCCGTGGTTCGAGGTATGACCGCCGAACCGGCGTTGGTCGATCTTTCCCTCGGGCGTCCGATTGAAGGGCAGGCCCATGCGCTCGAGCTCGAGTACGGAGTCGACCGCTTCCTTGCACATGATGTCGACCGCGTCCTGATCGGCGAGGAAGTCCGAGCCCTTGACCGTGTCGAAGGCGTGCCACTCCCACGAGTCCTCCTCCACGTTGGCGAGAGCGGCGCACATGCCTCCCTGGGCCGCTCCGGTGTGGGAGCGGGTGGGATAGAGCTTGGAGACGACCGCAGTCTTGACGCGCCTTCCCGCCTCCAGCGCGGCACGCAGACCGGCCCCCCCCGCGCCGACGATTACCGCGTCGTATTCGTGTATCTGTGCCATCAGGTGGATACGCCGGCGTCGAAGGCGACGACGACAGTGGTGCCCATGATCATGAGGATCGCCGTCAGTCCGTAGATCGTTGCCTTGACCGCCGTCCTGACGCCTGGGGAGCGGATGTAGTCGTCGATAATGATGCGCAGACCGTTGACGCCGTGAAGCAGAGAGAGCACCAAGAGGACCCAGTCGAACGCCCGCCAGCCCACGTTTGCCCAGCGTTCGGCGACGAAGTCGAAGCTAACCCTCTCCACCCCCGAGCCGACCAGGTGCATGACGTAGAGGTGGATCAGCACCAGGAACAGCAGGATGACTCCCGACACCCGCATGAAGAACCACCACCACACCTCGGTCGAGGAGGGGCGACGGCTGGGGGAGAACGCCTTGGGCTTGTGCTTTCGATAGATGTCTTCCACGGTCGCCATATGCACAAATCCTAACCGTGGAACTCCTCGAGCGGCGCAACCCGCGGGAGGATCGGGCCTGTTCGTAGGTGGTCGTTCGCCCAAGTTGTGCGGACGACCACCAAAATCGTGGTCGCAAGCACACTGTGGGCGTTTACCACCCGCGCTCTCGGGGCCGGGTAGCATCGAGGAGGTGAGCGAGCGGCGCATGACCGACTCCGGCCTCGTCGTCGAGCCCGTATACGGGCCCTCTGAGGGGCCGGCACTCAGCCGCCCCGGGGAGTACCCCTACACCCGTGGCATCCATCCGGAGATGTATCGCTCCCGGCTGTGGACCATGCGCCAGTACGCCGGTTTTGGCTCCGCGGCGCAGACCAACGCCCGTTTTAGCTATCTCTTGAGCGAAGGTCAAACGGGCCTGTCGGTGGCGTTCGATCTCCCCACACAGATGGGCTACGACTCCGATCATCCCTTAGCCGAAGCCGAGGTCGGCAGGGTGGGCGTCGCCATCGACTCGCTCGCGGACATGGAGCTGCTGCTCGATGGGATCCCTTTGGGCGAGGTATCGACGTCCATGACGATCAACTCGACCGCTGCGATCCTGTTGTTGCTCTACGAACTCGTGGCGGCGAAGCAAGGGGTCGACGGCCGGCACCTGAGTGGCACGACTCAGAACGACATCCTGAAGGAGTACATCGCTCGTGGCACCTATATCTACCCGCCCAAGCCATCCATGCGAATCGCTACCGACATCTTCTCCTACTGCAAAGACCGATTGCCGCGTTGGAACACGATCTCGATCTCCGGCTATCACATGCGTGAAGCCGGCTGCACTGCGGTGCAAGAGGTGGCCTTTACTCTCGCCGACGCGATTGCCTACGTCGAGGCTGCGCTGGAGGCGGGGCTCGAGGTGGACGATTTCGGCCCCCGCTTGTCTTTCTTTTTCGCCTGCCACATGAACTTCTTCGAGGAGGTGGCGAAGTTCCGCGCCGCTCGCAGGCTGTGGGCGGAGATCATGAAGGAGCGCTTCGGCGCGTCCAATGAGCGGTCGATGATGCTGCGCTTCCATACTCAGACGGGCGGGGCCACGCTTACCGCACAGCAGCCCGACAACAACATCGTACGGACCACACTCGAAGCCCTCGCTGCGGTGCTCGGAGGTACGCAGTCGCTGCACACCAACGCATACGATGAGGCGCTGGCGCTGCCCTCCCAAAAGTCGGCCATGATTGCGTTGCGTACACAACAGGTGATCGCGTTCGAGTCCTCGGTCGTCGACTCGGCCGACCCGCTCGGAGGTTCCTATCTGGTCGAGGCATTGACCGACGGCATCGAAGAGGAGGCGCGCTCCTATATCGAGCGCATCAACGAGCTCGGGGGTGCGGTCGAGTCCATTGAATCCGGATACATGAAGCGCGAGATCGAGGACTCGGCCTACCGCATTGCCCGGGAGCTCGAGAGCGGAGGCCGGCTCGTGGTGGGCATGAACAAGTTCCAGGGGGGCGAAGAGGAGTCGGTCGAGCTTCTGGAGGTGGATCCTGAGCTGCTCCACTCTCAGAAGGCCCGGCTGGCCGAGGTGCGAGCCGGCCGGGACGAAGACGCGGTGGTCAAGGCGTTGCGTGAGCTCGAGGACGCGGCCCGAGGCAACGACAACGTGCTCTACCCGATGCGTGATGCACTGGCCGCGTACGCCACGCTCGGGGAAGTCTCGGACAGGCTTCGAGACGTGTTCGGCGAGTACCGGCCGGCGGCCCTCTGATGGCGGTGGAGCGCGTGGCCGTGATCGGTGGGACCGGGGCCGAGGGCTTCGGGCTGGCGCTCAGGTGGGCGTCGGCCGGGCTGGAGATCGTTATCGGGTCGCGGGACCAGGGCCGGGCAGAGGACGCATCCGCCCGCCTGCGCGAGCGCGTCGGAGAGACGAAGGTTTCCGGTCTGGTGAACTCAGAAGCCGTCGCCCGCTGTGGCACGGTGGTGGTCGCCGTCCCGTTCTCGGGCCAGGCTGCCATCTACAGGTCGCTGGCCTCAGGGCTCAGGCCGGACGCCGTGGTGGTCGATTGCACGGTCCCGGTCGAAGCCGCGGTCGGAGGCAAGGCGACGCGCGTGCTCGGCGTGTGGGAGGGTTCGGCGGCCCAGCTGGCGGCCTCGCTCCTCCCCAAGGGAACGACTTTGTGCGCGGCCTTCCACACGCTGTCCGCCTCGGCTCTGGAGGATCTCGAGAATCCCTTGGACGGTGACGTCCCGGTGTGCGGGCCCAAGGCGGGAAAGGCCATCGTCCGGGAGCTGGTGGAGGCGATCCCGAAGCTCGGCTTCGTGGACGCGGGGCCGCTGGAAAACGCCCGCATCGTGGAACCGATCACCTCGTTGTTGATCGGCATCAACCGCCGCTACAAGACCGATCGGGCAGGCATCCGCTTCACCGGGCTCTAGCGGGTGGCCGCAGATCTGAGTCAACTTTGCATCTGTGACCACACCAGGTGTGGGTGTAGCGACAAAGTTGGTCGCTGGCTGATGAACTCACGCCGCTGTCTCGTCTTGAAGGACTTGTAGACGGTGTGGGCCTTCATGTGTCTCCTTTCGCACGGTCACTCCTCGAGCTTGGCCAACACAATCTCGCGAGCGTCCTCAGCGCGCTCCACGGCGTTCTGCTCGAGAAGCGGATCGGCGAGTTTCAGATAAAGCTCCACGGTTGCCCGCAGCGCATCCATGAGCGAATCGCGCTCTAGAGGCGGCACCGTGCGCGCGAACAGGGGGCCGAGCTCTCCGACGTGCTGCTCGGCCCGGCGCGAGCCATAGGGCCTTACCCCAGAGGTCTCGGCGAGGAGTGCGAACAGCACGTTTCCGCGCAGGTACTGCAGCGCATCGAGGGCCTCGTAGAGCTCACCTCGAAGGATCTTCGAGTGCGTGTACCAGACCCAGGTCCACATGCGGGCTTCGATCCAAGCCAGGTCCACACGTGCAGCATCGGCCGGCCCGCTCAGCGCTGCGGCGATGCCGTCGTCCCGCGACCACACCACCCAACTCGGCATGCCTCCGTTCTTGGTGCTCAACTCGCCGAGCCGGACCAGATAGAAGTCGATGTGAACGAGGTCGTCGTAGAGCACGATGAGCATGTCGGGATGACCGACGTGCTCGGCGCTGAAGCGAGCCACCGGCGCGCCGCACGCCTCTACCAGCTCATCTCTTTGTTCGAATGCGGCGTCGTGCAGCTCGTCGCGCGTGACGATCTTGAGATCGAGGTCCGAATAGACGTCGACCGTCCCCGTCGCCAGCGAGCCGGACACCACCAAGCCGATGATGCCCGGCATGGTCCGGGTGAACGTGCCGGCGGCCTCGAGCTTGGCTCGGTGCAGGGGCAGGTGCTCGAGTTCGGGAGGTAGGTGCATGGAGCGAGACACTATCGAAGCCGTTCCCGTCAACGGCCGAGAATCACGTCGATTCCACTGAGGACGAGTTCGAGCTGTGCTTCAGAGATCCTGCCGACGTGCTCAGTAAGAACGCTCCGGTCGATGGCGATGATCTGTGAAACGTTCGCCACCGAATCCTTGGGCAGCCCTGTTCGCCGGGGCTTTAGGAGCACGTTGCCGGGGGCCGCGGCCCAACGGAGATTCGAGGTGAGCGGAACAACCACGACTGTTGCCAGCCGGCTCGCGTTCAGAGCGTCGCCTTGAACAACAACCACGGGGCGCGTGAACCCCGGACCTGAGCTCACGGGGTCGGGCAACGAGGCCCACAGAACGTCGCCTTGGGCGATCACCATTCGCTGCGCTCGAGTGCTTGGCGGCCGGCTTCGATCATCCACGGATCAGGTTCGGGATCGATCTCGGCCATTACTTCATCCATTGCTCGGGTGACGGACCCGGGATCTCGTCGAAGCAGATACTCGGACAACGCCTCTTGGTACAGCTGGCTGCGGGATTTGCCGGATTTCCTGGCTACGGCCTCAGCTCTGCTGAATAGCTCGTCGGGGATCGAGACTGCGGTTTTCATACCCAGAGTATAACCGGAGATCTCTCGCTACAGGCCCCCGAGGTTCGCAGGCGGCCACGCCAGCAGGAACGCTCGGCCCACGACATCTTCGAGCAGGACCGGCCCGACCACGCGCGAGTCCTCGGAGTGGTTGCGGTTATCGCCCATCACGAACACGGTTTCCTCCGGCACCAGGCACGCGGAAGCAGAGACGTAAAGACCCATGGACCCACAGGTCCCGCGCGTGATCGTGAGGCTGGTCTTGTCCCTCTCTTTCAGGTACGGTTCGTTGACCGTGCGTCCCTCCACCGTGAGCACCCGCGGTCTTCCCTTGTAGGAGATCTTGTCCCCCCCGACCGCGACCACGCGTTTGATGACGTAGGTACGGTCGCCTCCCGCCAAGCCCTTGACCAGTGCCACGGCCTTGTCCCCCAGGGAGAGCGCGGGCGCCGGGCGGCCACTCCCAAAGACGAGGACGTCCTTGCGCTCAGGGGGGTCGAGGCGGTATCCCAATCGCTCGACCAACACCCGATCGCCTTTGTGCAGAGTCGGCAGCATGGATCTGGAGGGGATGAAAAAGGCCTGGACCACGAATGCCTTGAGCAGCAACGCGATCACTAACGCCGCCGGCAACAGCAACGGCAGCGTGACGATCCTGGACGCCCGCGTTGAAGAGACCCCTTTCCCCATGTTTCTAGTCTGCCTTCTCGAACCTGAAAAGTGAAGAGGCTCTGGCCATAGCCAGGTCACGGCCCGGGCGTTCCTCCCGCGCCTGTGGTGGTCAGAGCTCCAGAACGAAGGCGACCAGGCAGACCTCGGGCAGGTCCATGTCCAGTCTTTGTCTGCGCTCGAAGCCAAACCCCGAGTAGAGGCTGTGGGCGGCATGCATCCAGAGTGTCGTGTGCAGGATCACCCGGCGCTTGTCCTCGGAGCGCGCCCGGGCGATGCACTCCTGCACCAAGGCGGCCCCCACCCCTCGGCCTCGGGCCGAGGGCGCCACCGCCAGCATGCGGATCCCGGCCGCCTCGGGATCGTGGAACTCCGCGTAGAGACTCTGCGGTGTGGCGACGTATGTCACACAACCGAGCATCTCTTGATCGCGACATGCCACCAGTACGAGGGCGTCCCGGGCGCGCGCACCGACGTCGCGAAGCTCGTCGAGATAATCGCCGAAGTCTCGGGGCACGTCGTCGGCCGCGGGAGGCCTGAGGTAGGCCTCGACCGTCAGCTCGCCCGCGGCGGCATGCTCCTCCGGACGCACGCCCCTGATCGTGAGGCTCTCAGGTGATGACTGCGAGAACGGCGCCCGGCTCGACCGACTGCCCTTCGGCAACTTTCAGCTCCCCCACGATTCCATCGCGATGCGTCAGTATCGAATTTTCCATCTTCATGGCTTCGAGGACGCACACCGCCTCTCCGGCCCTCACCTCGTCGCCGGTGGCGACCAGCAGCTTGATGATCGTTCCTTGCATCGGCGCCTTGAGGACATCCGAAGCATGGGCGCCGACATGTCCGCCGGTCTGGGGGCGCGCCGGTTTGGAGAGCCCGGGGGCGGCGGAGGAGCGCTCCCGCGCTACGATCTCGAACCGCTTTCCGTCGATCTCGATGCCGAAACGGCGCACGGCCGAGTCGCCGTCGGGCTCGCCACCCGACGCCTCGAGGAGATTCGGTGTTCCAAGCGGCATATCGTGCTCGACGGTGGCAGTGTCGTAAGTTCCTGTTAGGAAGCGCTCGTCGGCCAGCGCACGCCGGTGCCACTCGAGCGTCGTCCTGATTCCCTCGATTCGGAACTCGTCGGCTGCCCTCGATAGACGGCCGATCGCCTGCGAGCGAGTCGATCCGTGGACGATCAGCTTGGCGATCAATGGGTCGTAGGCCCCGGGGACGACGGTTCCCGCTCGGGCACCCGAATCGACCCGGACCCCGGGTCCGCCGGGCTCCCGGTACGTGGAGATCACGCCCGGGGCAGGCAGGAAGTTGAGGGCCGGGTCCTCCGCGTTGATACGGCACTCGATCGCATGGCCCGACAGGGCGAGGTCGCCCTGGTCGAATCCCAGCGGCTCTCCCGCAGCGATGAGGATCTGCGCGGTCACGAGGTCTACGCCGCACACCAGCTCGGTCACGGGGTGCTCGACTTGCAGCCGGGTATTCATCTCGAGGAAGTAGAAGGACGTGCCGTCGCGGTCCAAAAGGAACTCACAGGTCCCCGCGTTGCGGTAGCCGACCCGTTTCGAGACCTTGGCCGCCGCCTCCATGATCGCCTCGCGCACGTCCTCCTCCAGAGCCGGAGAAGGAGACTCCTCGAGGAGCTTCTGGTGACGGCGCTGCAGCGAGCAGTCGCGCTCGGGAAAGCTCAAGATCGCCCCGGAGGCGTCTCCGAGCACCTGCACCTCGATGTGACGAGGCCGCTCCAGGTATCGCTCGATGTAGACGTCCGCGGAGGAGAAGTACGCCTTGGCCTCGCGTGCGGCCCCCGCCAAGGCCTCGGGGATGTCTGCCGCCGAGCGCACCACCCGGAACCCCTTGCCGCCGCCTCCGGCCGCCGCCTTGATGGCGACGGGAAGGCCGTGTCGGTCGCAGAAGGCCTGAACCTCTGCCGCCTCGGTTACGGGCTCGAGTGTGCCGGGTACGGAGTCGACCCCGGCCTCGGCCGCGGCCCGGCGGGCTGAGGTCTTGTCCCCCATCGAGGCGATCACGGAGGCCTCGGGCCCCACCCAGGCCATACCCGCGTCGGTGACGGCCTGGGCGAACGCAGCGTTTTCGGCCAGAAACCCGTAGCCGGGATGGACGGCCTGTGCCCCCGAGCGCTTTGCCGCCTCGATAATCGACGGGATATCGAGGTAGGAAAGGGATGCCGGGCCGGGCCCGATGTTGTAAGCCTCATCCGCGAGCTCGACGTGGAGGGCGTCGGCGTCCAACTCCGAGTAGACCGCCACGGAAGTGATCCCGAGGTCCCGGCAAGCCCTGATCACGCGCACCGCGATCTCTCCGCGGTTGGCAATCAAGAGCTTGGTGAACATCGGCCTATCCTAAGAGCGCATGACCTCGGATCTCAGTGCCGCCCGCATCGAAGGCGCGCTGCAAGGCCGTTGGGGCCGCCCTCTCAGGTTTTTCGAGCAGATCGCGTCGACCAATTCCGAAGCGCTCCAGTGGGCCGAGGAGGGACCGCCTGAAGGGGCGGCGGTTGTCGCCGACCACCAGAGCGAGGGCCGAGGGAGGCTGGGGCGGACGTGGCTCTCCGAGCCCGGCGCGATCCTGCCTCTGTCGGTGGTGTTGAGACCTCGGCTCTCGCCCGATCGCTTCGGGCTTCTGAGCGCCGCCGCCGGGGTGGCCGCCGCTGAGGCCATAGGCGGTGTCTCGGGACTGTCCTGCCGCCTGAAGTGGCCCAACGACGTCACGATCGCGGGCCGCAAAGTTGCGGGGATCCTGCTGGAGAGCCGGCTGGGTGCCGGCGGTGCCCCCGCGGTGGTGTGTGGGATCGGTACCAACGTGAGGTGGGCGAAGCTGCCGGAAGAGCTTGGGGGCCGCGCCACGAGTCTTTCCCTGGAGGGTGCCTCGGTGGATCGTTCGCTGCTCGCGGCGGCCCTGCTTCACGCCCTGGAGGTTGTCTGCGGACGACTCGATGGGGCCAATGGCCCCGCGGAGGTCATCGAGCGCGCCACCGCTCTCTCGGAGGTGTTGGGGAAAGCGGTCGGAGCCAGGGTGGGGGGCACGCTGGTCCTGGGAGTGGCATCGGCGCTGACCGCGGCCGGAGGGCTCGTGCTCGACACTTCGGGCGGCCCCAGGGTTCTCGACGCCGGCGAGATCGAGAGCCTGCGCCCCGCGTGAGCGCGCCGGTGCGACCCACGAAGGAGCAGATCGCCGCCGCCCACGGCCGCCTCGTCCCGGACGTCGTCGCCCCGGGCCTCAGGGCTCTGTTCTGCGGTATCAACCCCGGCCTCTACTCGGGAGCGGTAGGACACCACTTCGCCCGGCCCGGCAATCGCTTCTGGGCCGCGCTCCACCTCTCGGGCTTCACCGACCGGCGGCTGACTGCGTTCGAGGAAGAGGAGCTTCTCGAGAGCGGGTTGGGGATCACGAACCTGGTGCGGCGCGCCACCGCCACGGCGGATGAGATCTCGAAGGCGGAGCTCATTGCGGGTGCTTGCACCTTGCGGCGCAAGGTGCGGAGAATCAGACCGCGAGCGGTTGCCTTTCTGGGCCTGGGCGCCTACCGGGTGGCCTTCGCGGCCCCCGCCGCCGTGGTCGGGGAACAGCCGGATCGCATCGACGACAGCCGGGTGTGGCTCTTGCCCAACCCCTCCGGCCTCAACGCCCACTATCAGGTGGACGCGCTGGCCGAAGTCTTCGCCGAGCTGCGCCGCGCGGTCGAACCACCCATGCCGAGTGGTGGATAAAGGTCACACAGTAGCCATTTACCACCACTCGGCCCTCAGCTTGGGAGAATGGCGGCGATGACCGAGCCGCTCCTTCCCGAAATCGTCCTCGTCCGCCATGGTGAGACGGAGTGGAGCGAGGCCAACAAGCACACCTCGACAACCGATCTTGCGCTGAACGAGCGGGGCCGGGAGCGAGCTCTGACGCTTGCTCGCAAGCTCGAGGGATGCGAGTTCCGCACCGTCCTTGTCAGTCCGCTGCGCCGTGCGCGAGAGACTTGCGAGCTGGCCGGCTTCGCCGATCGTGCCGAGGTCTCGGAGAACCTCTTCGAGTGGCGTTACGGCGACGACGAGGGCCGGACCACCGAGGACATTCGGAAGGACCGTCCCGGGTGGACCGTCTGGCGTGACGGCCCCCAGGGGGGCGAGACTGCGGAACAGGTGCGTGTCCGCGTGGACAACGTCATCGAACAGGCAGCCAACGGCCCCGGCGACGCCCTGCTCTTCGCCCACGGGCACATCCTGCGGGCCCTGGCGGCGCGCTGGATCGGGCTTGAGGTGTCGGGTGGCGCACGTCTCGCGTTGGGAACGGCAACGGTGAGCCGGCTCGGCTACGAGCGCGACACCAGGGTGATCCTCGCCTGGAACACCTAGACCCGTGCCGAGTGGTGCTGAGGTGACCATATAGAGCATCTCACCACCACTCGGCGTCTAGGCGTCTAGGATCGATCGTCACGATGACCGATCCCGGCCCCCGGCTCTCGACCCTCGCCGACCTTTCCCAGCGTGCAAAGCAAGGGGGGGCCGAGAAATACCACTCCAGGCTTGCGGAGCAGAACAAGCTGTTCGTTCGGGAGAGGCTCGCGCTGCTCCTCGACTCAATGGACGGCTTCGCCGAGAACGGGCTCCTGGTAAATGCCTTGGCCGGTGATCTCCCCGCGGACGGAGTCGTAACCGGTGTGGGGCGCATCGACGGACGCCCGGTGGCGGTCATGGCCAACGACGCCACGGTCAAAGCCGGTTCGTGGGGAGCCCGGACGGTCGAGAAGATCATCCGCATCATCGAGCTCGCTCGCAAGCACTCTCACCCGATTCTCTATCTGGTCGACTCTGCGGGCGCACGCATCACCGACCAGGTCGATCTCTTCCCCGGCCGGCGGGGGGCCGGGAAGATTTTTTACAACCAGGTCCAGGCCTCCGGTTACATCCCGCAGATCTGCTGCCTGTTCGGGCCGTCTGCGGCCGGAGGCGCCTACATCCCCGCCTTCTGCGACGTCGTCTTCATGGTCGAGCACAACGCGTCGATGTATCTGGGCTCGCCGCGCATGGCCGAGGAAGTCGTCGGGGAGAAGGTCACTCTCGAGGAGATGGGCGGGGCCCGCATGCACTGCGAGGTCTCCGGCTGCGGCGACCTGTTGGTCTCGGACGACAAGGCGGCGATCGAAGCTGCCCGCGCCTACCTCTCTTACTTCCCGCAGTCCTTCGAGCTCGCGGCGCCGAACCTCGAGGCTCGGCCCCCTGCCTTTGGCGGCTCGCTTGCGAGGATCGTCCCGGACGACGAGAGCCGCGTCTTCGACATGTTCGAACTGATTGCCGGTATCGTCGACGAAGAGTCCTTGTTCGAGATCAAGCCCAGCTTTGCGCCCGAGCTCATCACCGGGCTGGCCCGCATCGAGGGCCGCGCCGTGGGCATCGTCGCCAACCAGCCGCAACAGAAGGGGGGCGTGCTGTTCATCGACTCGGCCGACAAAGCAGCCCGTTTCATATGGCTGTGTGACGCGTTCAACCTCCCGCTGCTGTTCCTTGCGGATGTGCCGGGATTCATGATCGGCACCGAGGTAGAACGAGGTGGGATCATCAGGCATGGGGCCAAGATGATCACCGCGGTCTCGCAGGCCACCACACCGAAGCTGTGCGTGGTAGTTAGGAAAGCCTATGGGGCGGGTCTCTATGCGATGGCGGGCCCGGGCTTCGATCCCGACGCGACCATCGCGCTCCCGACCGCCCGTATCGCGGTCATGGGGCCGGAGCCGGCCGTCAGCGCGGTCTACTACAACAAGATCCACGCGATTGAAGATGTCGACGAGCGCGCCGCCTTCGTGGCGAGCAAACGCGCGGAATATGAAGCCGATATCGACCTTGTGCGCCTGGCTTCGGACAACGTGATCGACGCCGTGGTACAGCCGGACGAGCTGAGAGCAGAGATCTCGCGCCGCCTGAACGTGCTGGATGTCAACCCCACGCGCTCGCGCGGTCTGCGAGGTGTTCCTCCCGTATGAGTCTGGTCTCCCTGCAAGTGGAGAACGACATCGGGCTCATCACGCTCGAGCGCCCCGAGGCTCTGAATGCGATTTCGTCCGGAGTCGCCGACTCTTTGCGAGAAGTTTTCAGGGAGGTCGGGTCGCGTCCCGACATCCTGGTCGCCGTTCTTACCGGGGCCGGAGACAAGGCTTTCTGCGTGGGGGCGGATCTCAAAGAGAGAGGGAGCTTCGAGGCCGACGACTGGTCCTCGAACAGGCGGCAGATCTCAGGGATGTTTCAGGCCCTCAGAGAGCTTCCTCAGCCGAGCATCGCCGCGGTCTTCGGCTGGGCGCTCGGAGGGGGCTTCGAGCTGGCTCTGTCCTGCGATCTCATGGTCGTCGCCGAGGGGTGTCGGATGGGGCTTCCCGAGGCAGGCGTGGGCTTGCTTCCGGCCGGCGGAGGGACCTTGCTGCTGGCCCGGATGGTGGGACCCCGCCGCGCCAAGGAGATCGTCTATACCCGCCGTCACCTCGAGGCCGCAGAGGCAAAAGAGATGGGACTTGTGACTCGCATCGCGCCGCCCGCCGAGTTGCGCTCCGCCGCCCTCGAGCTTGCCACGGAGGTGTGCGGCTCCTCCCCGGTGGTGGTGCGCGAGGCGAAGCGCCTGATCGAGGGGTCGTGGAGCGAGCCACTGGCCCGTGCACTCGAGCTCGAGAACGAGGCCTGGGCCCGGGTGATCGTCACCGAGGACCGCGCCGAGGGCATCGCCGCCTTCAACGACAAGCGCAGCCCTCGTTGGCGCAACCGCTAGCGACGGGCCACTGATGTTCGAGCGTGTGCTGATCGCCAATCGTGGGGAGATCGCGGTCCGGATCGCTCGTACCTGCCGCGAGCTCGGAGTCACCCCGGTGGGCGTCTACTCGAGCCTCGACCGCAATTCCCTCCACGTCTCGGAGATGTACGACTCCGTCGGCCTCGAGGGTGACGGTCCTGCCGCCACCTATCTGAATGCCGATGCACTCATTACCGCGGCGCAAGAGATGGGGGCCGATGCGATTCATCCCGGTTACGGCTTCCTGTCCGAGGACGCCTCCTTCGCCGAGGCGGCGACGGCGGCCGGAATCATTTTCATCGGCCCTCCCGCCGAGGCGCTGAGAGCTTCAGGCGACAAGCTCACGGCGCGCCGGCTCGCATCCGCTGCGGGGGTTCCGACCGTCCCCGGAGGAAGCAAGCCCTGCGCCGATCACAGGGACGCCGCCGACCTGGCCGCCCGGGTGGGTTTTCCGGTGGCGATCAAGGCGGCAGGAGGAGGCGGGGGCCGCGGCCTCAAGGTGGCTCGCACGCTCGAGGACGTGCCCGCCGCCTTCGATCAGGCCCGGCGGGAGGCTCAAGCCTATTTCTCCACTTCTGAGGTCTACGTGGAACGCTATCTACCGGCCCCCAAGCACCTCGAGGTGCAGATCCTCTCTCCCTCTCCCGGCCAGGCGCTTTGGCTCGGAATGAGGGACTGCTCGCTGCAGCGGCGCAATCAGAAGCTGGTGGAGGAGACGCCGCCTGCTCTGTTCCGCCACCTCGAAGAGCCGATGGGGGCCGCCGCGGTGAACTTCTCTCTAGCCTGCGGCTATCTGGGAGTGGGGACGGTCGAGATGTTGGTCGATCCCGCGACCGAGTCCTTCTATTTCCTCGAGATGAACGCCCGGCTCCAGGTCGAGCACACGGTGACCGAAGAGGTCTTCGGCCTGGACCTCGTCGCCTGTCAGTTGATGATCGCGGCGGGCGAATGGCGCCCAACATGCCAGGACGACCTGCGGCCTCGGGGCCATGCCATCGAGTGCCGCATCAACGCGGAGGATCCAGCCCGCGGCTTCGCCCCCGCTCCCGGACGAATCACCGGCTACCGGGAACCCGCGGGGCCGGGGGTCAGGGTCGACTCCGGCTATCGGGCAGGCGACGAGGTTCCCAGTGCTTACGACTCTCTCATCGCCAAGCTCATCACCTGGGGCTCGGACCGGGACCAGGCCCTGCGCCGTATGCGCAGGTCGCTCGATGATTACGTGATCGAAGGCCTGCCCACCACGATCTCGGCTCACCGTGTGCTGCTGTCGGACGAGTCATTCCTGGCCGGCTCTCACACCACTGCCACGGTCTCAGAGCTCACCCCCCGCTTCGAGCCGTTCCCGGCCCCGACGACGGGAAGCACGGGTGTGGTTGTCGTGGGCGGGCGGCCTGCTCGTCTCTGGCACCCGTCGATGGCGGGTGTGGCCACCCACGCAGCCGGCTCGACGGGAGGCGGTGTTGTGGTGGCGTCGATGCAAGCGGTCGTGCTCGAGATCTTGGTGAGCGAGGGAGACACGGTCGCGCCGGGGGCCGCGTTGGTGAGACTCGAGGCCATGAAGATGGAGACCGTCGTGTGCGCCCCGCGGGAGGCCGAGGTCACGCGGGTGGCGGTGGTTGTGGGAGAGACGGTGACGGCCGGTGCCGTCGTGGTTGAGCTGAAAATCAGCGCTTGTGATGATCGCGTGGACAAGACAAGCGATCCGCTCGAGGATCGCGTGGAGAAGAACAAGTGAGCGGCCCCGACTTGATCCGCGTTCTTGCTCTCGCGCTGCTGGTGGTCGCCTTGGGCTGGGTGTGCTGTGAGAGGTTCCTCCGAGCCATCTTCCGGGGGGAGCTTCCCCAAGAGATCGGGTTACCCGAGCGCGCCCTCGGTGCTATCGGGAGCTTCGTCGCTCTGGCGGTCCTGTTCATGATCGCGAACCTCGTCACCGGAGGCGCCGCTTTCGGTGTGGGCGCGGTTGTGCCGGTGGTCGGCGCCGGGGTGCTCGTCTACGGCCTGAGCCGGCGGTCGTGGCCGGTGGGAGTTCCGTGGCTCCGAGCGGGGCTTTTCGCAGCCGTCCTCACACTCGCCTTCATCGTGCCCGTCCTGCGCGGCGGCACCGGCGCCCGCACCGGGGACACGCCTTGGCACCTGGGCTGGACCGAGCAGCTCCTCGGCGGGCAGGCGATTCCGACCGGCCCGGCCCCCGAGGCCCGCAACGCTTATCCGTGGGGTTTCCATGCGGTGCTGGCGACCACCGCTCGCCTCGTCCCTGGGTCGGATGCTTTGGACGCTCACGACGCGTGGCATCTGCTGCTCGTATTCGTACTGCCGCTGGGGGCCGCTTCCATCGCCCGCCGGGTGCGGCCGGACGCGGGCTGGGGGGCCGCGGCGGCCGTGGCGCTCATCGGTGGTTTCGGCTGGGTCCAGTCCCGTGAGCCGTACCTCTCTACTATGCCCAGCCAGACCCGCTACGGAGCCGACCTCACCGTGGCCTCGCCCAATGGTGCCTATGCCCTTCTGCCCCCGGCCCTCCCGCGCGAGTTGGCCCTTGCGCTGCTCGCCCTGACCGGAGTGCTGCTGATGGCCGCAGTGCGCCGGCCGGCCATCGGAGCGAGGAGGGGGGCCGGGATCGCGCTGGGACTGACCGGTCTCGTCAGTGTCCCCTTGTTCCTCGGCGGAGCCGTGTGGGCCGCGGCATGCGCGCTGTGTGCTCGCGGCCGGCTGCGCTTCTTGTTCACGGTGGTGCCGACGGCCCTGCTGGTCCTCGGCCTGTGGGTGGCCCCTGTGGCCGCCGATTTTCTGCGCTACGACGGCTTCGTTGACCTCACACCCAAGCTGGGGGTCGAGTGGTCTTTGGATACCGCATTGGGATCCTGGGGGTTGCTGCTACCGCTTGCCGCCGCCGGGCTCTGGTTGTCGAGGGCCCCTAGATCCGTGGTGCCGTGGTTGTGCGCAGCGACCGGAGTGCTCCTGCTGTTTGCCGCATTGAGGGACGTGCTCGGTCTGGAGCTGGCCGGCAACTCCACGATGCTGCATCAGGGCCGCGTGTGGCCGGTCGCCCATCTACTGGCGGCTGCACTGGCGGGAGTGACGCTGACCGAGCTTGTTGCTCGGCTGTCAACTCGTTCGCGAAAGGTTGCTCTGTGTGCAAGTGGCTTGATCGTTGCGGCCGGTTCCATCTCGGTGTGGCTCGCCTCCGCCCGCATGACCGAGCTGCTCGAGGGCAATCTGCAAGGTTTCACCTACGACCGGCCCGATCTTGCGCAGGGCGGCTTCGCCCGCTCGGCCGCCGCTCGTCTGACTCCGAGCGATGTGGTCGGTGTCCGAGGAGAGGGCGGCGACCGTCTCGCCTTTCTTCTGTGGCAGCTCTCGGGTGCCAGAGTGGCAGGCTACGACGATCCCGAGCGCGATTCCAATGATCTGCGTATCCGCTACGCCGAGTTGGCCCAGCGCTGGGACAGACGCGTCCGTGATGGCGGCTTTCGGCCCACCGTAGTTATCCGCCAAGTGGATCCCCCCGCCGGGGAGTATGGGAATGTGCACTGGTTGATGACGTTTGCCCAGCCACCTCGGCAGTAAAGAGCACGTTAGGCGCGCTTAGCCCGGCTACCGAAACGGTAGTGAAGCGAGCGACCAACGCGCGTCCGAGCACCCGGTCTCGCTCGGTAACCTGGCACTCATGGATCTGGACCTTGCCGAGGAGCAGCGTGATTTCGTCCAGTCCCTGCGCTCGTTCGTGGACGACGTCATCCGGCCCCGGGCCGAGGATTGGGACGAGTCCCACCAGCTGCCTCTGGAGGCGGTTGAGCAGATGGCGTCCTTGGGGCTCTTCGGGCTGCCGTTCCCTGAGGAGTACGGGGGCTCGGGTGCAGACTTCCTCACTCTGTGCCTCGCCATCGAGGAGATCGCCCGGGTCGATTCGTCACTGGCGATCACTTTGGAGGCTGCCGTCTCGCTCGGCGCCATGCCGATCTATCTCTTCGGCACCGAGGAGCAAAAGAACAGGTGGCTGCCGGCTCTGGCGGCTGGGAAAGCCCTTGCCGGTTTCGGCTTGACCGAACCGGGCGGCGGCTCCGACGCGGGAGCGACCCGCACTACTGCTCGCTTGAGCGACGGCCACTGGCTCATCAACGGCTCGAAGTCGTTCATCACCAACTCGGGAACGGCGATCACCTCGTTTGTGACGGTCACGGCAGTGACGGGGACCAAGGACGGCTCCAAGGAGATATCCGCCTTTATCGTTCCCTCGGAGGTCGAAGGCTTCGTTGTGGGCAAGGACTACCGCAAGATGGGATGGTGGCATTCGGACACGCATGAGCTTTCTTTCAGCGATTGCCGGATACCAGAGGACCACCTCCTGGGGAACCGGGGTGAGGGCTTTGGCAACTTCTTGCGTATTCTCGACGACGGCCGCATCGCCATCGCCGCTCTCGCAGTCGGTCTGGCACAGGGCTGCCTCGATGAGAGCTTGCGCTACGCCTCGGACCGTACCGCCTTCGGTCGCCGGATCGGATCCTTCCAAGGTCTGCAGTTCAAGCTCGCCGACATGGCCATGAAGGTCGAGCTCGCCCGTGGTGCCTACTACCGAGCCGCGTGGCTCAAGCAGCAGGGACGCCCTTACAGAAAGGAAGCCTGTATGGCCAAGCTCTTTGCGTCCGAGAGCGCGGTCGACATCGCGCGCGACGCCGTGCAGATCCATGGAGGCTACGGTTACATCGAGGAGTTTCCGGTATGCCGTCACTTCAGGGACTCGAAGATTCTCGAGATCGGTGAGGGGACCTCGGAGATCATGCGAGTGTTGATTGCGCGCGAGCTCGGTCTCTCCAGCTCTTGAACAAGCTCCCCCACCTCATCTCCTCCGCCCCCGAACTCGAGACTGCAGTCGCCGGTGCCCGGGCTTCCGGGCGCGTGGGGCTCGACACCGAATTCTTGAGGGAGCGCACTTACCGGGCCCGGCTCTGTCTGATACAGCTCGCGTCCGCGGAAGAGATCTTCATCGTGGACCCGGTCTCGGGCCTCGATGTGGGAGCGGTTGCGAAGTTGGTCTCAGACCCGGCCGTCCAGGTGATCGTCCATGCCGGCAAGCAGGATTTCGAGCTCTTCTTCGACCGTTTCGGGGCCGTGCCTGCCAACGTCTTCGATATTCAGGTGGCCGCCGGTTTCCTCGGCTACGGCGCCTCCCTGCCCTACGGTCGGCTCGTCGAGGCCGTTGCCGGACGAGTTCTCGACAAAGGAGAGTCCTACTCCGACTGGTGCCGGCGGCCGCTGACCGAGGCGCAGCTGCGCTATGCGTCCGACGATGTCGCCTATCTGCTCGAAGTCGCCGGCCGCCTCGAATCAGACCTCGAGGAACGTCACCGGCTGAGCTGGGCGCAGGAGGAGATGAGTTCGTTGGAACAGGCCTCGGCCTACGAGAACGATCCCGAGCAGGCGTGGCGGCGGGTGGCCGGGAGGGGGAGCTTGAGCGCCAACCGGCTCGGAGTCCTGCGTGAGGTGGCGGCCTGGCGCGAGCGCAGCGCGTCTCGCCGCGACCTACCGAGGGGCTGGGTGGTCAAGGACCCGACTCTGGTGGAGATCGCCCGGCGCGCTCCCAAGGACCTCAGGGGGCTCGAGGCGATTCGAGGCCTCAGCCCAAAGGAGGCCGAGCGTTCTCAAAGGGTCCTGCTGGAGGCCATTGCGAAGGGCCGCTCCCATCCCATCGAGGCCGAGCACCCGGCCCCCTCACGGGTTGTCCAAAGGAGGGCCCGCCTGCTGTCGTCGCTGGCCGATGCGGTCGTCAGAGCACGCTGTGAGGACGCAGGGGTCGCCACCGAGCTTGTGGCCACCCGCTCGGAGCTGGAGTCGTTACTCTCCTTCATCGTGGCAGGCTCTCTGAAAGAGGACGACTACCGCATACTGCGAGGATGGCGCCGCGAGCTGGCCGGCGAGGCGGTGCTGGCGGTTGCAGAGGGCAGGATTGCGGTGAGGTCCACGGATCTTCCGCCCTACATCGAAGAGGTGAAGTTGCAGAGTGAGGAGCTTCGTGGAGACGCCACGTCTAGGACATGAGGGAGTGCGAAGAAGTGCTGCCGAGATGAGGGCTCGTTGATGGCGGACGACGAAGAGCGCATAGCACTCTTTCTCGACTTCGAAAACCTCGCCTTGGGCGCCCGCGACCGGGGCGAGAAGCTCGACATGGCGGTCATCATGGATGCCCTCACCGAACGAGGTCGAGTCGTGGCGAGGCGTGCCTATGCCGACTGGAACCTCTTCTCCGACTACAGGCAGGGACTTCTCTCCCAACGGATAGAGATGATCGAGATTCCCCAGCGCGCAGGCATGGTGCGAAAGAATGCCGCCGACATCAAGCTGGCGGTCGACGCCCTGGAGGTCGCCTTTCAACGCGACTTCGTGACCACCTTCGTGGTCGGCTCAGGAGACTCCGACTTCACGCCCTTGGTGCTGAAACTCAGGGAGCTGAACAAACGCGTGATCGGCGTCGGTGTCGAGGGCTCGACCTCCGAGTTGTTGCCGGGCGCTTGCGATGAGTTCCTCTTCTACGAGCGTTTGTTGGGACCCGGGACCGTGCGCTCCGCTCCTCGCAAGCGCCGGAAGCCCGACGACGCCGAGGAGGCTGAGGGCTCGGAGCTGTCCGAGATCTCGCGGCTCGTAACTAGCACCCTGGGAGGCCTCCAGCGCAGCTCGAACGCTCCCGTGCTGTCTTCGAGCATCAAGCGGGCGATCAAGAGGAAAGACCCCACGTTTTCGGAGGGCGACTACGGCTTCCGGACGTGGGGGGAGCTAATGACCCACCTTCAGGACTCGAGTGTGGTGGAGCTACGCAGCGGCTCGGCCGAGGGCGACCCCACCGTTGATTTCCCCTCCAACGGCGGGGGCCAGGCGCACGCTTTCGAGCTACTGCGAGAGGTGGTCCACGAGCTGGAGCAGAAGGACGGGTCTCCGATGCTGTCCGGGCTCAAGAACGAGCTCCGCAGGCGTCAGCCGACGTTCTCCGAGAAGGAGTTTGGCTACGGGGGCTTCCTGCAGTTCGTGAAGGCGGCCGCCGCCAAGGGCGTGATCGATCTGGAGTGGGACGAGGTCGATGAGGACTACTACCTGACCACCTAGCCTAGAAAGCGGTTTTGTGGGCCTAAGAGCGCGGAAAACCGCGCCGAGAGGCGCTCAAAACCCGAGTACCGGTCAGTAGCCCTCGTTGCCGCCGTCGGAGTCGGTAGCCTTGTCCTTGGCCTTGTCGGCCTCCTTCTTGATCTTCTCGCCGGCCTTCTCGGCCTCTTTCTCGACCTTGTTGCCGGCGTCGTTGACGGCCTCTTTGGCCTCCCCACACGCCATTAGTGCGCCGCCCGGCAGCGCCAGGACGGCAACCAAGGCCCAGCTGCTCAGTTTGGTTCTCATCCGCAACTCCTCTCGTCAGGCTCGTAAGGTTGTGGAGCAGACATATCTCTTTGACGGAAGCGGCACCGCCGAAGGTTGCCGAGTGGTTCCTGCCTCCATGGGACCTTCACGGGGGACTGGAAGATGACCGCGTTTCCGGTTCGGGATCGTCGGCCTTCACCGTGAGCGCCAGCCCCGCCGAGTTCGACACCCAGCGCGGAGAGCTGTGTGGGAGCTTCTTGCCCGGAGGTTGACGCAACCAGGTGCGGGCGATCGCCTTGGTGAAGCCCCACGCGTAGCGCATGGTCGTCGGCTTCTTGGTGAGCCCGGAGGCGCGCCGTCGCAACGTGATCGGGACCTCCGACACCTTGAGCCCCCGGCGGGCCGCTTCGAGGATCATCTCGGACACATAGAACTGGTCCTGGCGAAGGTCGAGACGCCGGAGGGCTTCGGCGGTGACCGCTCGATAGCCGTTCGAGGGGTCCGAGACCGAGGTGCGCGAGAGGGCGGTCAGAAGCTTCGAATAGAGCATCACGCCGTGCTTTCTGACGCTTGATTCAACCTCGAAGCTTCCCAGCGTCCTCGAGCCCTGGACCATGTCTGCTTTCTCGTCGAGCAGAGGGGTCACGAGCCGCTCCATCTCTGAGGGATCGTGTTGGCCGTCCGCATCGATCGTCACCACGATCCGGGCCCCGGTCCGCAGCGCCGCCTGGTAGCCGAGCCTTACTGCGGCCCCCGAGCCTCTCCGCAGATCCCGCCTGATCACCGCCGCCCCCAGCGCCCGGGCGGTCGCCTCCGTCTCATCGGTGCAGCCGTCGGCGACCACAATCGTCATGATCGGCAGGTTGCCGACGCTCCGGGGCATCTCGTCCAATACCGTGGGCAGATTGTCCGCCTCGTTGAAGGCCGGCAGCACCACCACGCAGGCACCGTCCGCGGGCGCCACACCCTCCTCCTCCAGCCGCCGCAAGGCCATGTAGTCGACCAAATCCCCCATCTCGTCCGAGAGCTGGTCTTCGCGTGAGAAGCCTCGGAACACAAGCGCCAGCGTGAACAAGTTCGAGAGCACGAGAAGGCCGACGATCCGCCGCTCCTGGCCGGGCCTGAATCCCAGGGGCGTCAGCAGTGGGTCGAGGACCCTCGGCGCGAGGGCGGCGATGGCAAGGCCCACGACGACCAAGAGGGCCGCCACGAGCTCGCCGCGTCGCAGCTGGCCCTTGCGATAACGAATTATCACGAAGAGCGCCAGCAGCAGGGCGACGACCGCGCCAAAGATCCTCAGGGCCATGGATTCAGTTTCCCATCCCCAGAGCCCCCTCGGTTCTCGAGGCCCCCAAGAGACCCCTACCTGGAGTTCTTAAGATTCTCCAGAGTGGCGAGAATTTGGTGGACTGCGGTCAGCTCAGCCAGGTGCGGAGCAGGCTGCGCGCGTACCCCATTCCATACCGTAGGACCGGCGGTTTCTTCGTGAGGCCTGCCCGGCGTTCCCTGAACGAGCAGGGCACTTCCTTCAATCGCAGGCCAAGCTTGGTGGCTGCTACCGTGACCTCCGAGGCGTGGAACTGGTTCTCTCTGAATTCGAGCACCCTCAGCGCCTCGGGCGAGAAGGCGCGAAACCCGCTGGCGGGGTCGGTGATCTGCTGTCCGGCCATGCGTGTGGTGAGCCATGCGAAGACCTTGAGCCCTTGGGCCCTGCCCCACAGTGGTCGCTCGTAGGCCCCGAGCAGGCGCGACCCGTGCACGACGTCGGCCTCACCTCTCGCGATCGGGTAGATGAGCCGGGAAAGCTCGAGGGGATCGTACTGGCCATCGGCATCGAGCGTCGCGATCACCGCGGCCTTGCGCTGCAAGGCGAGCCGATAGCCGAGTCTCACCGCGGCCCCCTGCCCACGGCGCAGGTCGCGTCCCGCCACCAAGGCGCCGTGACGCCGTGCGATCTGTTCGGTGGCGTCGTCCGAGCCGTCCGACACAACGATCCGGTCGACCCTCATGCCGAGGATCACGTCGGGAATAACCGACAGCACATCCTCGATGCCGTCTGCTTCGTTGAACGCTGGAATCACCACCGCAACCGTTCGTTCCTCCTCGACCGAGTGCAGGGGGTACTCGTATGCGAACCAGCGGCTCGCAATGCGGTCGGCGTGGTCGCCGAGCAGGCCCTCCAGCCGATCGGTCTTGGAGAAGGCTCGCAGAAGGAGCAGGAAAGTGGCGATGTTCGAAAGAACGAGGACGCCGAGGACCCGTCGAGCGTCTCCCGGGGGAAAGCCCAGTTGCCGGAGGATTGGATCGACGGTCATGGGTGCAACCGAGATAACGCCGAGCGATGCTCCCAGCACCACTGTGATGAGGGCGTCGGGTAGACGCAGCGCCTTCCGGCGGTAACGAGCCGCGGCTACGATCAGCAGCGTTACGGCGACTACAAGCCCGAGCGCTCGCAACAGGATCATCGGGCTCGCATCAGGCCACATGGCCGCAAATACTACTGTGGGGAGGGGGCATGGCCGACATCGAAAGAGTCCTGATCACCGGTGGTTGTGGATTCATCGGCGCCAACCTCGTCCGCTACCTGCGGGAGCGGACGCAATGGTCTTTGCGAGTGCTCGATGATCTTCGTGCGGGTGGGCGAGCCGACCTCAATGACGGATTGGCAGACGTCGTGGTGGGTGATGTCTCGGACCGAGAGACCGCCCGCTCGGCGCTGCAGGGTGTTGATGCGGTGATTCACCTGGCCGCACAGACCGGCGTGGCCCCCTCACTGGAGGACCCCGAGCGAGATTTCTGGGGAAACGCTGCGGCCACCTTCTCGATGCTGGAGAGTTGCCGCCGGATGGGCGTCGGACGTCTGGTGTTCGCCTCTTCGGGAGCGGCTCTGGGCGACGTCGAGCCGCCCCTCCACGAGAACCTGGTGCCCCGCCCTCTGTCGCCCTACGGGGCCGGCAAGCTCGCAGGAGAGGCCTACTGCTGCGCCTACGCGGGGTCGTTCGGCATGCACACCGTCGCCTTGCGTTTCGCCAATGTCTATGGGCCTTTCTCGCGCCATAAACCCAACGCGGTCCCGCTCTTCATCACCCGGGCCCTCCGGGGGGAAGCGCTGGAAATCTATGGCGACGGGTCCCAGACGCGCGACTTCATCTACGTCGAGGATCTTTGCGAAGGCGTCCACAGAGCGCTGACGGCCGAGGGAGCGGCCGGGGAGGTATTCCAGCTGGGAACCGGCGTGGAGACCTCCGTGCGCAGGCTTGCCGAAACCGTCCAGAACGTGCTGGGTGGCACCGAGGTCGTGTTCAAACCGGCTCGGACGGGAGAGGTCAGGCGCAGCCGAGTAGATGTCTCGAAAGCTCGATCGATGCTGTCCTTCGAGGCAACTGTGCAGCTGGGTACGGGAGTGGAGCGAACCGCCCGGTGGTTTAGGTCATCCTCCTGACAGACGCCCTGCCTTCCACGAGTGAGTCGGATACAGCAGTCTGCGGTTGACCTCCGAGCTGTGTTCTTGCACCGTCTCGAGCAGGTGGTCGATAAGCGTTTCCGATAGGAGGTGTGGTTCGAGTCCCAGGTCCAGCAGTTTCGTGTGCTTGGCGTTGTAGTAGTGCTCTTCGGCTTCGACGCGTGGGTTGTGCACGTTTTCAATCATGGGAGCCCAACCCAGCTTTGTGGCGGCATCGGCGACCTTATGAGCCAACTCCAGGACCGTGAACTGCTCGGTGAACTGGTTGAAGACTCGATACTCACCCGCCTCGGCGGGGTGGATGGTGGCCAGTTCGATGCAGCGCAGCGTGTCTCTGATGTCGAGGAACCCGCGCGTCTGGCCCCCCTTGCCGTACACGGTCAGAGGATGGTCGATTGCCGCTTGGACGCAATAGCGGTTCAGTACGGTCCCCCAGACGTCATCGTAGTCCAAGCGTGTAGCCAGTCCCGCATCCAGGGCGGTCTCGTCGGTGTGTACTCCGTAAACAACGCCCTGGTTCAGGTCCGTGGACCGCAGACCCCAGGCACGGCAGACGAACATGATGTTGTGTGAATCGTGGACCTTGGAGAGATGGTAGAAGGACGCCGGCTGTTTCGGATAGGGCATGAGGTCGCTGCGCCCGTTGTGATTGATCTCGAGGAAGCCCTCTTCGATGTCGATGTTGGGGGTTCCGTACTCCCCCATGGTGCCGAGCTTTACGAGGTGAGAATCGGGGGAGATATCGTGCATAGCGAACAGAATGTTCATTGTGCCGACGATGTTGTTGACCTGGGTGAGGACGGCATGGTGGCGCGACAGCATCGAGAATGGCGCACTGCGATGTTCGCCATAGTGGATGATCGCTTCTGGATCGTATTTCTTGAAGACGTGCTCGACAAAGGGATAGTCGGTAACGTCGCCCACCTCGACCCCAATGGGCTTGTTGCTGATGCGCTCCCACAAGTCGACGCGATCCTGTAGCGAAAGGATCGGGACCAGGGAGCTGGCGCCGATCTCCAAGTCCCAGAGTCTGCGGTGAAAGTTGTCGACCACGGTCACTTCGTGGTCTCTGTTTGCCAGATACATGGCTGTAGGCCACCCGAGATAGCCATCTCCGCCGACGACGAGGATCTTCATGAAGTCACTCCTTTGACGCCCCTCCAATGATGACGGGAGCGTATCAGCCGCGTTCCGCGGGCCTGAGCCGGGCCAGCAGGGCGGCCGCCCCCCTGCGCTCGCCGGGGGTGAGGCCGATTGCGCCGTATGCAAGCGCATACACGAGCCCCCCGATGACGGCCGTCAGCACCAGGTCGAGGAGGGGTGCCGCTTCTACCGCCGCATGCACGGTCCACATTGCGGCGGCGCAGGCCCCTGCGGGGAGAACGAGTCTGGAGTAGTTGGCGTCATACGGCTGGATGCCGATGAACTTGCGCACCAGGAGGAGGCGAGCGACATTCGAGAACAAGAAGGTGGCCGCGCTGGCCGTAGCCGCCCCCTCGATGCCGTAGCGAGCCCCCAGCCAGAGGGTAACTACGATATTGAGCGCAATTGACGCCGCGTAGATGAGGAAATCCGAACCGGTGCGCCCGGTCATGACGAGAATGAAGCCTGCCGAGCCCGTCGCGATATTCGCAACCTGGCCTGCCAAGAGTATCAACAAGGCCGTTTCTCCTCCGGAGAATGCTGTGCCGAAGATGGAAAGCACAGAGCTGGGGCCGGTCGCTATCAGCAAGAACACGGGGAGAGTTGCGGCTGCTATCCAACGAGTCAAGGTTTTGTAAAGGCGATCAAGGTGATCTGTTTGTCCTCGATTGTGGAGATCCGCTACATAAGGCGAGAACATCAGGTTGACTGCCGCAAGAAACAGCATCATGACTTGTGCAGCGCGCAGCGCGGCGGAATATATCCCCACTTGGGCGTTTGATACGAAGCGGGCGACGACGAAGAGATCGACCCAGAACAACAGCTGCGCAAATAGGGCCGCGGGCGTCCTCGGACCGGCGTAGCGAAGCAGCCGGGTCAGCCATCCGGGTTCCATGCCCTCCAATTCCCAGTGGCGGCTCGTCCGGCGCCACAGGTAGGCGGCCGCGCCGGCCGCCCACACCCATGACAGAGAGTAGGCCAGCGTGCTGGAGGCAGCTGAGACCGAGAATCGCCACAGCAGCAGGGTCAGGATTACCCACATGACGTTCTGGCCTGCCCAGAAAACGTAGAGCGTGTAGCGCATTATCTTGAGGCCGCGTGTTGCGGCGAGGTACACGTTGGTGACTGCGATGAAGGGCAAGCCCAGAGCAGCCGCCGGGAGAGCGGCCGCGTAGTTGGTTGCGGATATCGAGAACACCTCCAGAAGGGAACTCTTGAACGCGACCGCCGCTACTGAGGTCACCGTGCTGACGATCGCGGCGATGTAAACGGCTCGCGTAACGCGCCCTCTTATGCGGCCGTAGCGACCCTCTCCTGCCTCTATCGCGACTGCGCGGAGAACCGCCATATCCATTCCAGCCCGAGTTCCGAAAGATGCCACGAAGGCCGCTTGGCTCAAGACTGTGACTACGCCGAAGTCCGACGCCCCCAGATTACGCGTCAGCAGCACCTGCACGACGAGCATTCCCACTGCAGCAGCACCCAGGCCCAAGATGTTCTGCGACACGCCGGAAAGGATCACCAGGTAGTCTCGTGAGGATCCTTCCTCGGCACCTGATACGTGGCTCACCGAGAACTGCTGCGTCGCGTTGCGAAGGAGAAATCCCTCCCGTTTACCGAATGAGCGCCCCTTCGTCTTGAGAGCTGAGTGGCGCCGAGGATCCCCGCGGGACCCAGAAGCGGTAACGCCGGGAGGACGTAGCGAAAGTGATAAACGGTCGTCATCACCGGCGCCAGCAATATGACCGCGCCGAGCAGGCTGAAAAGCAGGCACGCGCTTCCTTTTTGTTCCCGCCACCGGGATCTGGAAGCCCAAGAGCCCGCTAGCCCGGCCACGAGCAGTGCTCCCAGAAGAGGGCCGTAGGTGTAGACCACGCCCTGATAAAGGCGCAGAGCTGCCGCGGGAGCCGCGGCTATGTGGAATTCGGCCACTCCCAGCTCCGGGGGCGCTGAGCCCCGAAGCCGCCTCACCCGCGGGCGGGGGTCGGCGTCTTCCAAGGTGCGAGGAAAGCGCCAGCGGGCGACGTTGGGTTCCTGGCTGGGCGGCGACCGGGGCGCAAAGAAGCGCAGGAAGTCATAGCCGACCGCACCGGCGTACTCGAGTGGCTTGGCGAGGATCATGCGGCGCGAGAAGCTCAAGAGAATCTGGTTCGCTCGAGGGGAATTGGTCACCTTCTTGGGCAGATCCAGACTCCAGAAGCCCGTCGGTACGAACCCTTGCTGCGGCGGTTCCTCGATGCAGAGGGCCGTCTGGGATGGTGGAACGTCGACCCCCTCGCAGCTTGCAAAGCTCGCGATCCGCCCGTAGAGGAAGAACCCGTTTCGATTGCTCACCCCTGCGCTGCCCTGCGCGGTCTGGAACCATGTGCCGTAGACGACGAGCGGAAGGATAAAGCCGAGCAGCAGACAGCAAAGTCTCAATAACCCGAGGCGTCGAATAACCACGTACAGCAGAAACGGTGCAATCAGCGCCAGCCCCACGAAGCGTGTAAGACCCGACATTGCGACGAGGGCACCGGCCGTTGCGAGAGCAGCAGGGGAGGGCCGCGCTCGCCACAAGAGCAAGGCGACCGCGGACACTACGAGCGTGTCGAACAGCGCTTCGGTGAGCACGTATTGCTCGATGATGAGCTGATAGCCGTCCAGCAGTATCGGTGCTGTGCCCAGGGCGGCAGGGGTGGGGCCGGCTCCCAGGCGTCGCATTAGAACGTAGAGGAGTAGCCCGATGGTGAGCCCCAGGACGTGCTGAATCAAGGGGACAAGGGCGAGGTTGTTCAGCGCCAGGGCAGGTTTGATGAAGACCGGGTAGAGGAAAGGGCGGAATCCCGACGGCGATCCACCGCTCGCTTGGCTTAGATAGGCGAGGGTGTCCAATTGCAGCAAAAGGGCGGGCTGGTAGGTGAAGAAAACCACGGCTCGAAGGACTCCACCCACTGCGAACAAGGCGGCGAAGAGGGTGTTGTCGCTTATCAGCTGAGCGATACCGGCGCGAGACCGACCGCGGCCGATGGCTCGGGTGGCGACTGAGGCGAGATCCACCGGATGAGTTTCCCACCGACGCGAGACTGCGAGTCCCACGCTCCCGGCGGGTGTTCAGCCTGAGGCGAGTGCTCTCATGCTGACGATGCCGACGAGTTTGCCATCCTCCATCACCGGAAGATGACGGAAACCGTGGGCCATCATGAGAGACAGCGCGGCGCCGGCGGTGGTGAAGGGAGTGATGGTGCGGGGCTTGCGGGTCATGCATTCGCCTACGGGGGTCGTCCATGGAACGAGCCCGTTGGCGACGGCTCGCATCAGGTCTCTTTCGGTGACGATGCCGGCAACGCGATCGTCGTCCATGACGATTGCGGCCCCGACACGTCGCTCCATCATCGCCTGGGCGGCCTTGTCCAAGTTCGTCTTGAGCGACACCGAGATGACATCAGGGACCATGCAGTCTCCGACCCTTTTGACGCGTGCGGGTTCAGCACCCTCGCCACTCGATCTCTCGCCGCTTGTTGGTTCGCTCATTTGTCCGAGCACAGCGCCGAGTAGATCTCTTATCGACAGCACTCCGGCGACCGTATGGTCATCATTGACCACAAGTAGGTGCCTGAAGCCCTCGCCGTGCATACGACTTGCAGCCTGCATCACGTCCACCGAGGGAGCGAGACTAAAGGCGTTCTGGGTCATGTGAGACGCGATGGCGCTCGTTTTCGGATCGGCCCCGCCGGCGAGCGCGAACAA
>JALZJN010000057.1 GCA_030859735.1 Actinomycetota bacterium | reverse complement strand
CACGTCGCGCGCCCTGAGGTGCGAGACCTCGTGGGCTAGTGCGGCCTCGAGTTCCTTCGGCTTGAGATGCTCTATCAGGTCACATGACACGAGGATGCGACCGCCGGCCCCGGCCACGGCGAAGGCTCCGGTCGTCCCCTCGGGAAGGAGCAGAACCCGAGGGACCGACTTGAGACCGGCGGCCCCACACAGCCTCCGCACCGTCTCGTCGATCTCTATATTCTCGAGCGCGACACAAGACCGCATCAGTCGCCGCATCAATATCAGCCCGAACGCCCGGCGTAAAAGCATGAAGACGGTGGCAGCACCGCCGACCAGGAGCAACCACGGACCGGTGCTTGCAGCAAGCGCGTAGGGGATCACGACCCGCCCCCCGGCCCTGAGGAACATGAGATGCCCGGCCGTGGATGGGTTCTCGAGCACCGCCTGGAGGGCGGGACGCAACACTGCGATCTCCGGCAGAACCGGGTGCCCGTAGAGGAAGGCGGCGACCAGGGGAAGCACCAGCGGGAGGCTCAACAGGACTCCGGACGCAAGTCCGCCCGGCCGGTCGATGAGGCGGCGAAGCAGAAGCACTACGGGCAGTGTCACCAGAGAGACGGCGACGATCACAACCCAGGCCGAGTCGGCCTGGAGGGCCAGGATGGTTGGTCCCGTCCCGATCATTCTTTCTTGTCGGGCCCGTCGGAGGTGGGTTCAGCCCCGGACTCCCGCTGGGCGATGGCCGCCCGCAGGCTCTCGAGGAGCCGTTCGTCGTCGGCCTCGAGGCGGTCCAGGAAGTAGGCAACGGCGGGGTCGGGGAAATGACCCACGAGCCAGTCGAGCACCGAGGAGACCGTGGAGCGAGCGTATTCGTCCCGCGAAACTCCGGGACGAAAACGGTGGGCGGGGTGCGACTCGATGCGGCGCAACAGGCCCTTATCGGCGAGACGGCCCATCGTGGTCATGACCGTGGTGTAGGCGATGGGCCTGCGCTCGGAGAGGACCTCATAGACGTCCCGGACCCGCACTTCGGGCCGGTCCCAGGCGACGTCCATGACCTCGGCCTCCAGGGGGCCGAGAACGGCGGCGAGCGGCTGATTCTTGCGCGGGGTCATGGGAGTGAAGGAATTATCGCAGAGATGGCGGCGTGTGAGAACGGGGGCCGGGGGCCCTCGGCGATGCGAAAGCACTCCAATCAGGCGTCGAAAAATAGTTGCGCGGCGTTCTATGGGACTCGGAGTGCCGAAAACGGCACTGTGAGGCGCTCAGAACGCGACTTTGGGTGGGCGAGGCGCCTACTCAGGTGGTGTCCGGATGTGGGATCGCGACCAGCGCCAAGTCATCGATGCCTGCGTAGTCCCTCGGGTTGCAGGTGTATAGATCTAGGCCGTTGGCGATCGCCGTGGCTGCAATCAGAGCGTCCAGCGCACGCGCTGCCGGCTTCCGGCCGGAGCGGCGAAGGGATGCGGCGACCCGTCCGAAGACCCGCGCCGCCGGCGCGTCGAACGCTAGCGGCTCAAAGGCCGCCTCGGCCTCCTGGAGTCGCGCTTGACGTGCAGCTCGTTCCTGTTCGCTGACCGCTATGAGCGGTCCCGCGGACAGCTCGGCAAGGGTGATGGCGGAGATGACTGGTTCCTCGGAAAGGATGTCGGGGCTGAGGTGCTCGAGAAGAATCAACGCGTTCGTATCGATCACTCCGGCCCTGGTTCTGGTCACAGGGTTTGGTTCATCACGGCCTCGATGTCGGCCCGGAACCGCTGTGGATCGACGGGGGGCAGGCGCGAGAATCGTTCGATCAACGCGGCGGCGGTAAGGCCGCGTTGCGGGAGGGGGCGTAACTCGGCGACTGGCTTTCCGTCTCGGGTTACCGTGACATGCTCGCCGGCCGCGACCCGGTCGAGAACCTCTCCACCATGATTCCGGAGCTCCCTAACCGACGCCTCAGTCATGGGCCCAGGGTATCACACGTGAGACGGACCCCCCTGCCGAAGGACTCCAAGTCACGCGCCCAGAAATAGTTGCTCGGCGTTCTATGGGACTCAGAGTGCCGAAAACTGCACCGAGAAGCGCTCAAAACGCGGAGCTGGGTGGGCGAGGGGGGATTTGAACCCCCACGCGCTTATCGCGCACTGGCACCTGAAGCCAGCGTGTCTGCCGTTCCACCACTCGCCCGGTGGAGAGCACAAAAACTAGCAAAAAGGGTAAGCCGTCCGCACCGGGCATAATTCCCCTCTAAGAGGTCGTCCCCCCGGGGGCCGTGCCCCATGCTCCCGGAAGCGAAAGGACCGACGATTGTGGGAGTCGCCAAGGACCTCGAACGCCGGCTCGAAGGCCTGCTCGAGGGCATGTTCGCCAAGATGTTCCGCTCCGGCCTCCAGCCCATCGAGGTGGGGCGGAGGATCGTACGCGAGATGGAGGAGAACCGCACGGTTTCCGTCAACCGGACCTATGCCCCCAACGAGTTCCGCATCCAGCTGAGTGCGGAGGATTACGCGCGCTTCGAGCCGATGGGGCCGGGCCTCGAGCGAGAATTCTCGGAGCTCGTCATCGAGGCCGCCAAAGAGCGGCGCTGGAACCTCATGGGAATGCCCCGAATTTCCTTCCTCGAGCACGAACGTCTCGGGCGCGGCGAGTTCCGAACCGAGGCAATGCTCACCGCCGAGCCCGGAAGCCCCCCCAAGGCCCCCTCGACCCATGAGCCGAGCAAGGAGGATCCCTCCGCGACCCGAGCGATCCAGCTGAATACCGCCGAGCGCCTCGGGATCCAGCCCGGCGGAGCCACCCTGGTAGTCCTCGATGAAGGGGGCGATGCCACAGACAAGATCTCGATCACGAACCCGCCGGTGACGATCGGGCGCCTGTCGGCCAACGATGTGGTCCTCTCCGACCCCAATGTGAGCCGACGCCACGCCGAGTTGCGGCTCGCCGAGGGGGCCTGGACCATTGCGGACCTGGGCTCGACCAACGGCACTCTGGTAAACGGCAAACTCACACAGGAGCAACCCCTCGGCCACGGAGACCTGCTTTCCTTCGGCTCAAGCGAGCTCCGCTTCGAACTCTCAAAGGACTGAGCCATGCCCAATCTGGTCCTCGAGCTGCTGAAATACGCGTTTCTGGCAATCCTTTACATATTCGTGGCCCGAGCCGTCAAGGCCGTCTACCTGGAGCTCAGGGCCCCCAACCCCCGGCGAGCATCCACTCGAACGCCGGCCCCCGCCCGACCCCCCGCCCGCCGGCCCAAGAAGGCGCCGCGCAAGGTGGCCATCGTGGAGGGGGACACCATGAAGGGCAAATCCTTCGAGGTCTCAGAAGAGCTCGTGGTGGGCCGAGCCGAGAAGTGCCACATCGTGCTGGACGACACCTATGTCTCGCAGATGCACGCCCGCATCTTCTCCAAGGGAGAATCGATCATGGTGGAGGACCTCGGATCCACCAACGGCACCTATCTCAACCGGCGGCGGATCACCTCTCCGTCGGAGCTGCAACGAGGCGATCAAGTCAAGATCGGTAAGACCGTCATGGAACTGCGCAAGTGAACACGGCCGTGGGCGTTCGGAGCGATGTCGGACGGGTCCGCGAGGGGAACGAGGACTCTTATCTCGCCGAGCCGCCGCTGTTCGTGATCGCCGATGGCATGGGCGGTCACTCGGCCGGCGAAGTGGCCTCCGAAACAGCCGTCAAGGTGATCTCCGATGGCGCAGCCCAGATCTCCTCGGAAGACCCGCGCTCGCTCGCGCGGCTCCTGAACAACGCCAACGCCGCGATCTTCACGAAGGCCCAGTCGGATGCCGCCCTCCGGGGGATGGGGACGACGTGCACGCTGTTGATGGCGGGCGAAAGCAGCGCCCACATCGCCCATGTGGGCGATTCGCGCGCCTATCGGTTGCGGGATGGGGCCATCGAACAGCTCACCGACGATCACACGCTTGTGGGCCGCATGGTCAGAGAGGGTCAGATCAGCCTCGAGGAGGCTCAACACCACCCCCAGCGCAACGTCATCACGAACGCATTAGGCCTCGACTCCAACATAGTGGTGGATCTGCGCGAGATCGAGGCCCGGGCAGGAGACCGGCTAATGCTGTGCTCGGACGGGCTCTCCTCGATGGTGTCGGACGAGGACATAGCCGCGGCCGCAAATGCTGCGGAGGATCCACAGGAGGCGGCCGAGACGCTCGTCGAGCTCGCACTAGAGGCCGGTGGCGAGGACAACATCACGGTGCTCGTGATCGACCTGGGGGACGAGGACAAACCCGCCCCGGCCGCGACGCCGCTTCGAACAGAAACCTCCCCTGGGTCCTCGAGCCCGGCCCCCAGCACCTCCCACAGCGGGGGCCGCAAGTGGTTGGGAGCCCTGCTGCTGGTCGTCCTCGTGCTGGCCGCCGCCTACGGTGCCGGCAATTGGGCGCTCGACAACTCCTATTACGTCGGCGTAGACGGATCAGGCCGTGTCACGATCTATCAGGGCATCCCCGAGCGGATCGCCGGCCTCACCCTGGCCGAGGCCATCGAGCCCTCGGCTCTGTTGCTCGAGGACCTGCCTCAGTCGCGCCATGCACTGTTGCGGCAAGGGATGAAGGTCGAGTCCCTGGGTGAGGCTCAGAGCACGGTCTCGGACCTCTCCGACCTGGCCCGCGATTTCAAGCGATCCAGAGGGGACTCGAAAGCATGATGCAGGCCACGGCGCGCCGCAACTCAGAGCTGTCCCTGTTGGTCCTCGCCCTGATCCTCGGCGTCGGGGCGCTGGCGCTGGTGGTCCTGGCGCGCGACGCCGACATCCTGGCCACCGCGGCCCCCCTGATGGTGACCCTTACCGCGGCCTACGCCGCGGCCCACATCGCCGTACGCAAGCTGGCCCCTTCGAGCGACCACCTCCTGCTCCCGCTGACCGCACTCCTCAACGCGCTCGGGCTTGCGGCGGTCTACCGACTCGATCCCTCCGACTACGGCCCCACGCAGGCCACCTGGACGGTCGTGGGCGTTATCGTGTTCATTGCCACCCTCGTCGCGGTGCGTGACTACCGAGTGCTGGCGCGTTACAAGTACATCCTCGGCTTCACCGGAATTCTGCTGCTGCTGCTGCCGGCCACTCCGCTTGGTACGGAGATCAACGGGGCCAGGCTGTGGCTGCAGGTGGGCTCGTTCTCGTTCCAGCCGGGCGAACTCGCCAAGCTCTGCCTGGTGATCTTCTTCGCCGCCTATCTCGCCGAGCGCAAAGAGCTGCTCGCCATCGCCTCGCGCCGCATCTGGAGGATCCACTTCCCCGACATCAAGCACTTCGGGCCGCTGCTGGTCATGTGGCTCCTGTCCCTGGCGGTGATGTTCTTCGAGAAGGACCTCGGCTCGAGCCTGCTGTTCTTCTCGATCTTCCTGGTGATGCTCTACATCGCAACTGCCCGTATCGCCTACATGCTGGTGGGGTTGCTGGTGTTCGCAGCCGGCGCCTACATCGGCTACGTCACCTTCAGTCATGTACAAGATCGTGTGCAAGTGTGGCTCGACGTCTTCAACCCCAAGTTGATCTCCGACGAGAGTTTCCAGCTCGCTCAGTCGCTGTTCGCCCTGGCGACCGGGGGATTGTTCGGAACGGGGCTCGGGCAGGGGAGACCGGATTTGATCCCGGAGGTCCACACGGACTTCATCTTCGCCGTCATCGGCGAAGAGCTCGGGCTGTTGGGCACGGGAGCGGTGGTGCTGTGCTTCATGCTCCTGGTGGGACGGGGGCTTCGGATTGCGCTCGGCGCCCGCTCGGACTTCGGCCAGCTCTTGGCTGCGGGGCTGATCGTCAGCTTCGGTGTGCAAACGCTCATCATCATGGCCGGAGTCATTCGCCTGCTGCCCCTGACCGGCATCACGCTCCCGTTCATGTCCTACGGGGGCTCGAGCCTGCTGTCGAACTTCATCCTCATGGCGCTGCTGGCGCGGGTGAGCCATCAGAACGCGAGCGAGCCCGACCCCGCCCTCACCGGCGAGATCCTGATCGGGGGGCGCCGATGATGCATGCCCAGATCCGGCGGGTGGCCTGGGGCCTCGTGGCGGCCTTCCTGCTCGTGTTCGCCCAGCTCAACTACCTTCAGATCTTCGCCGCCGAGGACATCGCTTCCAACGACCACAACCTCCGCTCGCTCCTGGCGGAATACTCGATCAAACGCGGCGACATCGAAACTCTCGACTTCGAGACCGTGGCGAGAAGCCGCAAGACCCAAGATCGCTTCCAGTACCTGAGGACCTACCCGGGCGGCGAGCTCTACGGTCACATCACGGGCTACTACTCACTCATTTACGGGAACGACCGAATCGAAGCGAGCTACTCGGAGCAGCTCTTGGGAGAGAGCGGAGTGATCTCGATGCAGGACATCCAGGACACTTTCCTGGACTCCGGCGAGCGCGGCGATGACGTGAGGCTCACCGTCCACTCCCAGCTTCAGCAGGTGGCGGCGGAAGTGTTGGGTGGCCAGGAGGGCTCGGTAGTGGCCATGGACCCGAGCACCGGAGAGGTGCGGGCGATGTACTCGAACCCCACCTACGACCCCGGCCCCCTCTCCACGCACGACAGCGAGGAGATCCGCACTTACCGACGATCCCTCCAGCCGAACTCACCCGAAAGCCCCCTTTTGAGCAAGGCCACTTCGAGGAGCTTTCCCCCGGGATCGACGTTCAAGGTCGTGACCACGGCTGCCGCTCTTGAATCGGGCCGCTTCACCCCCACATCTACCTTTCCCGACCCCGAGGCATTGGATCTCCCGCTGACCGACAACACACTGACCAACTTCACCAACACCTCGTGTACGGGGACGGGCTCCATCGACCTGTTCACCGCGCTGGTGGAGTCTTGCGACACCACCTTCGCCCTCCTCGGGCTGCGCCTACCCGAGGAGCTGCGCCGGACGTCTGAGGCGCTCGGTTTCAACGAGCCTCTCCCCTTCGACGTGGGGGCCGAAGCCTCGACCTTCCCCGAGGTGCCCGATGATCAAGAGCCGCTGCGGGCGTTCGCCGGCATCGGGCAGGGCGACGTCGCCGCTACCCCCTTGCAGATGGCCCTAGTGGCTTCGACGGTTGCAAACGGAGGACGAGTGCCTCGCCCTCAGCTCGTGCGAGAGGTCAGAGATGCCTCCGGCTCGGTGGTCGAGCAGCAGCGTTCGGCCCCGCTGGGCCGGGCGTTCTCCGCCACCACCGCCCAGGAGCTCACCCGCATGATGACCTCGGTCGTGAGCGATGGAACCGGAACCGCGGCCCAGATCCCGGGCGTCGAAGTGGCAGGAAAGACGGGAACGGCTCAGACGGTCGAGGGGGCCGCGCCGCACGCCTGGTTCATCTGCTTCGCCCCGGCGAGTAACCCCCGGATCGCGGTCGCGGTCCTTGTGGAGAACGGCGGCGAGCTGGGTTCCGAGGCCACCGGAGGCGCGGTCGCCGCGCCCATCGCCAAGGCAGTCATCGAAGCGGACCGAAGGATCAGGCAATGGTAGAAGCGCAACGGCTCCTCGATCGCTACCGGCTGGAGCAGCGGCTGGCGGCCGGGGGCATGGGAACCGTCTATGAGGCCACCGACGAGCGACTCAATCGGCGAGTCGCGGTCAAGCTCCTCAAGGAGGAGCTCGTCGACGACCCGCGCTTCGTCGAGCGCTTCCGGCGCGAGGCTCGTGCGGTCGCGGGACTCAGCCATCCCAACATCGCCAGCGTCTTCGACTTCGGCGCCGACGACGGACGCGATTTCATCGTCATGGAGCTGATCGAGGGCCAAGATCTCGCCGAGATGCTGCGCTCGGGACCTCTGGAACCGAGCAGAGCCGCCGCCATCGCGGCCCAGAGCTGCGACGCCCTCGCACACGCTCATGCCGCGGGCATCGTCCATCGCGACGTCAAGCCGGGAAACATCATCGTCGCCGACTCCGACCGGGTGAAGGTGACCGATTTCGGAATCGCCAGAGCGATCGGGGAGACCACCCTGACCGCCACCGGATCGGTGCTCGGCACGGCCCACTATCTGGCGCCCGAGCAAGCATCCGGGGACAGCGTTGGGCCTGCCTCAGACCAGTACGCCATGGGAGTGGTTCTCTTCGAGATGCTCACGGGTGAGGTCCCGTTCCCGGGCGCCTCTCCCATCGGCATCGCCATGCGCCATGTCTCCGATGCCATCCCGGCCCCCTCGAGCATCGTGCGGGAGGTACCAGAGACCCTCGACGAGGTGACCAAGACGGCCACGGCCAAGGACCCCGCCGAGCGTTATCCCGACATCTCCGCAATGGCTTCTGCTCTGCGCGCTGTTTCCTCCACGGTGCCGCCGGCGGCGGGCGCGGGCGCAGCCGCACTCAACGCTGCTGCAACCGCCCCCCTGGCCGACTCCTCGGGCACCCAAGTGATGCCTCCGCCCCACGGATGGAGTCCTCGTCGAGCCGGGCGAAGTGTCCTCACCGCCCTTGTCATCCTGGCGTTGTTGGTGCTCGGACTGGTGGCGGGGCGCCTGCTCTCGGCCCCCGACGAGAGCGCCGGACAGGCCGATCGATCTGGCGAGCGCAAGCAGAACCAGACCGTCGCCAAGCCCTCGCCCACGCCCTCACCGAGCGACACCGCGACGCCTTTCCCGTTGCCGGACGTGGTGGGCACCGATTACGAGAGTGCAGCCCTGACTCTCAAAGATGAGGGGCTAAAGCCGGTGCGAATCGAAGACACCGAAGCAGACGAGTCGCCCGAGGAGGTCGTCGACACCGACCCCGACCCCAACGTCGAGGTCAGCCCCGGCGATTCGATCGACGTCTTCGTGGCCGTGCCCGGCCCGCCGGAGGAGGACCCAGGCAACAGCAACGGCAACGACAAGGGCAACGACAAGGGCAAGGCCAAAGGCAAGGATAAGAACGGCGACGAGGACGACGATTGAGCCCTGCCAAGGACGTCTACGGCGGGCGTTACGAGGTTCTGGGGCGAGCGGGGGCCGGAGGCATGGCAGAGGTCTACCGGGCCCGCGACGAGCTCTTGGGCCGTGAGGTGGCGCTCAAGGTCTTGAGCGAGCGCTTCGCTCATGACAGCTCCTTCGTCGAGCGCTTCCGCCGGGAGGCGCAGTCGGCCGCCAACCTCAGCCATCCCAACGTCGTCTCGCTCTACGACTACGGCTCCGACGATGGCTCCTACTTCATCGTGATGGAGTACATCGACGGCCAAGCCCTCTCCGACATCATCTCCTCGGAGGCGCCGCTTCTGCCGGAGCGGGCGGCCGACATCGCCTCCGACGTGACGGGGGCGTTGCAGAGGGCGCATTCGGCAGACCTCGTCCACCGCGACATCAAGCCGGGCAACATCATGATCACATCCACCGGTCAGACCAAGGTGACCGACTTCGGGATTGCCCGCGCCCTCGGGCACGGCGAGCAGACTATGACCCAGACGGGCATGGTCATCGGCACCGCGTCCTACCTCTCGCCGGAGCAGGCACAGGGAAACCCGGTAGACCCCCGCTCGGACATCTACTCACTCGGGTGCGTGCTCTACGAGATGCTGACGGGCCGGGTTCCGTTCGCGGGCGACACGCCTTTGTCCATCGCCTACAAGCACGTCCGCGAGGAGGCTCAGCCTCCCTCTCGGCTCAACTCCGATGTGCCTGCAGAGCTCGATGCGATCGCGCTCAAAGCGTTGGCCAAGAACCCCGATAACCGCTACGCAAGCGCCGACGAGATGCGGGAGGACTTACAGCGCTTTCTGAGCGGGCAAAAGGTGCTCGCCACCCCGCTGCTGAACGAGGCCACCACGGTCGCGGCCCCGGTCGGCGGAACCGAGGTGCTCCGGCCCACGGGCTCGGCCTATCCGGCGCACGAGCGAGGAGGCCGGGGAGCGGGCTTCTGGATCCTCCTGAGTCTCTTGATCCTCGCCCTGTTCGGGCTCGTGGCGTGGGCTCTGTTCAACAACCTGCTCGACAGGTCACCCACGGCATCGGCGCGCGTGCAGGTGCCGGCACTGGTGGGGGAGGACGTCGCCCGGGCGCGGGCACTACTCGAGGAGCGCGGGCTCGAGAGCGCGGTCAGCCGCCGCCCAAGCGGGCGTGAAGCCAACATTGTTCTAAATCAGGACCCCCGCCCCGGCGTGCGGGTGGAGGAGGGCTCTGAGGTCCAACTGGTCGTCTCGAGCGGTGCACCGCAGACAGAAGTGCCGGGGCTCAGGGGCGAAACCGTGGAGAGCGCCACTCAGCTTCTTCAGGACGCCGGGCTCCGCCTCGGCAACCAAGAGCAGCAGCCCAGTGATGAGTTCGACGCCGGCATCGTCATCTCCCAAAACCCCCCGCCGGGGGAGAGGGTGGATGAGGACTCTGCCGTCAATGTCGTCGTGTCGGGTGGTCCCCAGACCGTGACGGTGCCCAGCGTCATCGGTGCGACTGAAGACGAGGCACGGGCCGAGCTCGACGCCGCCGGCCTGGGCATCGATGTCGCCACTCTGCCCAACGACGAGTTCGAGGAGGGCACGGTGTTCGCCCAGGACCCCGGGGAGGGGGCCGAGGTCGAGCCGGACACGGTGGTCTCTGTTTCGATCTCCGGTGGACCCGAGGGCACCCCGCTCCCCGACGTCACCGGACAGGACGCCGAGGACGCCGAGAGCGCCCTCGAGGACGAGCTTGGTGTGGAGGTCGACCAGGAGGAGGAGACCGACGAGCTCTGCACGCAGGAACCCGGCGCGGTCTGCCGCAGCGATCCAGAGCCCGGCACGGTGGTTTCGGAGGGAGACGGGGTCACGCTGTTCGTACAACCCGACCCTGGCGACTGACGTGCCCGTCCACCCCCGATCCGCGTTTTGAGCGCTTCAGAGTGCAGTTTTCGGCACTCTGAAGCCCATAGAACGCCGCGCAACTATTTCTGCGCCAGCTCCAGGAAGTTCTTGAGCAGCCGAGGGCCTTCGGGGCACAGCACCGACTCGGGGTGAAACTGCACCCCCTGCACGGGCAACTCGCGGTGAACGACGCCCATGACGATGCCGTCATCCGAGCGAGCGGTGACCTCGAGCTCTGAGGGCCACTCATGTCCTTCGGCTATCGCAAGCGAGTGATACCGAGTCGCCTCGAAGCCCGGCGAGAGGCCCCCGAAAATCCCCTCACCGTTGTGGGTAACGGGCGAGGTCTTGCCGTGAACCGGACCGACCGATGCCCGCTCGATCCGGCCGCCGAACGCGGCCCCTATGCACTGATGACCAAGGCAGACACCGAGCAGCGGGATGCGGCCCCCGAAGGCGCGTACGGCCTCGACCGAGACGCCTGCGTCGGACGGTCCACCTGGACCGGGCGAGATCACCACCGCATCGGGGTCCGCCGACTCCAACTCTGTCATCGTGGCGTCGTTGCGGACCACCACGGGTTCGGCCCCCAAGGCGCCGAACGCCTGGGCGAGGTTGTAGACGAACGAGTCGAAGTTGTCGATCAGCAGCAGGCGCATGTACCGAATCTACCCGTAGGCTCGCGCCGGGAGGTGCTCTAGGCTCATAGCGTGGAAATGAGCGTGCGCATCGCCACTCTCGACGACGCGGCCCCCCTCGGGCGACTGTTCGCCGAACTCAAGCGCCATCACCAGGCCATCAATCCCGCCAACCCGCGCTATGGACTAGATCGCGCCGCCTGCGAGCGGCTCACTCGAGCCGACCTCGTTGATCCCGCGGTCACCATCCTCGTGGCGATCCTCGAAAAGGAGGTGCGGGGTTTCGCCAAGCTCATCGTCGAGGACAAGCCGTGGGGGCTATCTTGCGAAGTCGAGACTCTGATCGTGGACGAGAACCTTCGGGGCCGGGGCATCGGCACCCTGTTGATGGAGGCCGCCGAGAAGACGGCCGCCGAAGCGGGAGCCCTGGGGATCCGGGTGAACGTCCTGAGGCTCAATCAGCAGGCCCGCAGCTTCTACCAGAGGCGCGATTACGAAGCGATCGCGGTGCGTTACGGCAAACCCTTGCCGCCGAGCCCGCCGAGTGGTGGTTAAAGGCTGCCCTGTGACCATTTACCACCACTCGGCCTGAAGTTCGAGAGCTGAGAAGTCGCCTTCGTCGCGCATCTTCTCGGCCGCCCGCACCATGGCCCCCACTGCTGTCCAGGTCAATGGACCACCGAGGCTGATCCGGCGGCCTCCCGCCTCGGCGATCTCACTCGTCGACAAGTGCGGCCGGGCGAGCACGTTGAGTGGCTTGGATGTTGCCGCGGACACCGCCCGGATCTCTTCACTACTGTTGAGCCTAGGCGCATAGAGCACGTCGACCCCGGCTTGCTCATAAGCCTGCAACCGGGCAATGGTGTCGTCCAGATCCGGGTTCCCGCGTACGTGGTTCTCGGCTCTCGCCGTGAGCATGAAGGGAAAGCTCAACTTTTTCGCCGCCTCCACGGCAGCAGCCACTCGCTCGGCGGCGTGCTCGATGCCGTAGATCGCCTCGATCTCCGGACCGTAGTCCTCGATCGAGCCACCCACGGCTCCCGCTTCTGCGACGCGAATGATCGCCGTCGCGGCCGCTTCGGGCGCGGGTCCATAGCCATTCTCCAGATCGACTGAAATCGGCAGAGAGGTGGAGTCATCGAGCAGACGCACATGCTCGACGACCTCATCGAGGGTGACACCGCCGTCTCGCCGTCCGAGCGAGAAGGCATGACCGGCGCTGGTGGTAGCGAGTGCTTTGAACCCCAGCGCTTCAAGAACTCGCGCGGAGCCTCCATCCCAAGGGTTCGGGATGATGAATATCCCGCTTTCATGCAGGGCACGGAATTCTTCAGCCTTCTGTTGTTGGGTCGGTCTCAAGCGCAAACCTCCTTGAACTACTCGATCCGTTCATTCCATCGATTCCTAGCGGTGGTCAATCGCCCAAACTGTGCGGATAGCCACCGTTTCGGTGGTCATGCGCCCAAGTTGGGCGATCGAGCACCCGAGGCGGGGTTCCGGGAGTCTAGAAGTTGCTCGGCAGGAGCCGCTCCGAGAGGCTCACCATCACCACCGCCGTCACCACAGACAGAACCGCCCACAAGAACAGCTCCAGAGCCCGCGACCTCCACGAGCGTCTTCTTTTCATCACACCTCCTCGAGCCGGGCGAACACGATCAGCCGCTCGGCGGCTGAAAACCTCGGGTTACAAGTGGTGAGCACGATCTCGCGCCCGTCCGTAGCACGGGGGTTGGCGATATCGGTGGCAGTGGGAGGGACAACTTCGGTTCCCGACACTCGGTAGCGGAAGGTGCCCCATTTGGTCTCGGTGATTATGCCGTCGCCTCGCTCCAGCTCGTTCAGCGCCCAGAAGGGGGCGCCGTAGGTGGTTCGATGACCGGACACGATCACGCGCCCGCGCTCGCCGGGCCAGACCTCGTCGAGCTGGGTGCAGAAAGGCTCGGGGAACCCCGTGCGGCACGCCGGATAGTGGCCGGGGCCCCCCTTTAGCTCCTCGGTTCCCACCCCTTCGACGACGATCTGGGACACGTCTATCGCGGGAATGCGAAGGCGAAAGACGGGGTCGCCGGGAGGGGGCCGGTAGTTCCGGGGAGGCCGGCCCGGCTTCTGGGTGCTCGCCCCCCCGCGGCCCAACGAAGGCAGGGCGGCGAAGTCCTCGGCCAGGCGGCTCTGAGCCCGCTCGGTGTAGATGCCGGTACCCCACAGGGTCCAGGCCACAAACAGCAGCACGCCCACCCCGAGCGAGATCGACAGCTTTCCTGCGAACGCCAGAACCCTCATAGGCCCATTTTGAGGCCGACGACAATTACTATCGAAGATCTATGCCCAAGAGCCGCTCCAAACGAGTGAGGCGCCAGCCACCGCCTAAGGTCAAGCCGAAACGGTCGGACCCGTGGGTGGCGGTCCTCTTCTTCACCCTGCTCGGGGCGGGGGTCATCATCATCGTAGGCAACTATGTCTCCCTGTTCGGGCCCACCAACAACGCCAACCTGTGGCTCGGCCTTGCCTGCGTGGCCGTCGCCTTCGGCGTCGCTACGCAGTGGCACTGATTCCATGGCGCTGACTCCGACTCGAATAACACGCGTGTGGTTTATCCACTGCTGGGGATTGCGCTGTGGAAGAGCGGCGCCGTGAGAGCGGCCATCGCAGTGGCGGCGGTGGCCGCAACTCTCATCCTCGGCACCTCCTTCGGCTACGTGAGGTCGGTCTTCGCGGTTCTCATGTGCCTGCTCATGGCCCGCTTCGGCATCCGCTTCATCAACTCGATGGCGATTGCTCCGCCCGAACCCGAGATCGCCGACGTGAGCCGTTATGGCCTCAAGTACGTGTGCACGATGTGCGGTCTCGAGCTCAAGGTCGAAAAGGCGGCCCGGGATAATCCGCCTCGGCATTGCATGGAGCCCATGGAGCTCCTGCGTGAGGACGGCAAGCCGCCGCTGCACACCGTTTGAACTGCTCGATCAGGAGGCCGCCGGCACTGGGGTGCGGAGAGCCCGCTTGAGCAGAACCGTGGTGCCGCCCTCGGAGCTCTGGAACTCGACCGAATCCATGAGCTGGTTCATTAGAAACATCCCCCGGCCCCCGGAAGAGAAGCGGTCGGGAAGCCCGTTCTGACGCACGAAATCCAGATCGATTCCGGGCCCGTCGTCGGAAACCAGAATCACCACATCTGATTCTTCGAGCGAACAGCGGACACGGATCTCGCTGCGCCCCTCCGGGCGGCGGCCGTACTTGCAAGCATTGGAGGCCGCCTCTCCTACTGCGATAACGACCTCCTGAGTGATCTCGATTGGAGCCCTTAGATCGGCCAGGTAGGCGGCCACGAAGCTGCGCAGCTCCTTGGCTCTCGCCGGCTCGTTCGGGAGCAACAGCTCTCGAGTCGGTTCGGCGATGGCCGTGTCGGGCACTACCTGACACACCAGGAGAGCGACGTCGTCCCGGAGCTCGTCTTCAGGCGCCCATGCCTCCACGGCCCTGCGGATCGCCTGTACGAGCTCGCCGGGAGTCCCCATCCCGTACTCCTCGACGAGGTCCTGCAGCTTGGCCTGACCGAAGACGCGTCCCTTACGCATGCCCTCTGTGACCCCGTCGGCGTAGAACACGAGCATGTCGCCGGGATGAAGATCAACGGTCTCCGAGTGGTAGGCGGACCGATTCTCGACGCCCAAGGCAAGCTCGCCCTCGCTGAGCCATTCGGCTCGGCCGCTCTTGGAGCGATAGATAAGCGGGGGAACGTGTCCCGCGTTGATGTACTCGAGGCCGGCTCGCTCTGGGTCGAGCACTCCCAGGAGCAAGCGCACGAACCTGTCCTGGCTCAGGTTGCGCTCGACGTGGGAATTGAGCCTGTTTATCAGCCGAGCGGGGTCCGCCTCCTCGGTAACGAATGAACGCAGCGTGTAGCGCGTGAACGCGGCGTCGTTGGCAGCGGAGGGGCCGATGCCACAGACATCACCGAGCACGACCGCGATGCGCCCGCCGGGCAAGGTCACGAAATCGTAGAAGTCGCCGCACACCGCTCGCCGGCCGCGAGCGGCCAGGTAGTGCGCCACGAGGTTCACACGCGGGAGCTTGGGAATCGCGTCTGGTAGCAGGCCCCGCTGGTAGCTCTCGGCAGTTTCTCGAGCCTGCTCGTAGAGCTCCTCTATCTCCTCCGCTCGCCGCACTGCGTCGGTGACGTCGGTGTAGACGTCGATGCGCCCGACCAGCAGCCCCGAGTCGTCGCGCGCCGGTCCCGAGTAGAGCCGCAGGCGGCGGCGCTGGGGCAGCAGTTGCTCGATCGAGAGGCGCATCTCGAGCTCGGGGTCGTCGCGCAGCTCTTGGAAACTCTCCATGAAGCCCTCGGGATCCTCGGTCCGCCGGGCCACCTGTCGCAATAACTCGGCCGCCGGCGTTCCGAGATAGTCGTCGGGCTCGACTTCGAAGAGGTCGGCGGCGCGCCGGTTGATCACGCGCACGGCCCCCTGCCGGTCCCGGAACACGATTGCCTCATCGACTGCATCGAGAACCGCCAGCAGGCGGTGGCGTACAGCGGTTGCCAGTCTGTGCTCGTTTTGCTCCCCTCGGTAGTGAGAACGCAGCTCCTCAGCCAGCAGTCCCGCAATCGACCCCGACAGCACGAACACACCCAGCACCACGGCCACCGCGATGGAGGTGGGACGAGCCCCGGTGAGCTCGGCGATCACCGTGTAGAGGACCGCGCTCGACACGCCCGTTGCGAGTCCCACCCGCAGTCCGGTGAGAAGCCCTGCGATGGCGACAACCGGCACGAATACGAGCTGGGCGGTCGGCACCGCCCCGCGGAGAGCGGCGTAGAGGCCCGAGGCAAGTGCCAGCGAGAAGATCAGGGCTGCGGCAACCTGCCACGAGGGCTTGGTCACCCTGGGCAGTAGTCCACGGAACAAGGCGGGCGTCCAGAGTGCGGCCGCCCCCAGCAGGGCGAGTGCGCTCGAGAGACGAATCGGCTCCAGCTCGCTGAGCAGGACCAGCGTCAGGATCACCGCAAGCGCGCCCCAGGTCCCCAGTTCAGCGACGCGCCGGATCCAGTCGCGGCTTCCCTTGTCGATCTCGGGGAAGCCGAACAGGATTTCCCGTGATCGACTAAGAGGTGTCATTCGCTGCCTTCGACGCCGGCCAAGCACCAGCCCTCGTCGGTTCTTGCCACACGCTCCTGCCTTTCGAGCAACTCGAGATGCGCCACGACCGTCCGAGCGGCCAGAGAGTGGAGCTCGGAGGAAACGTCGCGATAGACGACGCTCACGATCTCTTCGGGACGAAGAGGTGTCGCGTTGAGCACATCGAGGATCGCGCCGGCGCGCTGTGCACGATGTTCGAGAAGGCGGTCTATGACCCACGAACCACCGTCAAGCGGGCGGTAGTGGCCGGGGTAGATGCGATCGAGATCGAGTCTGCGGAGACGCTCGAGAGTAGCGAGATAGACGCCCATGTCGCCGTCGGGCGGAGAGATCACCGCGGTCCCCTCGCCGAGGATGTTGTCCCCCGAAAACAGGCTTGCGGCTCCTTCCAGGAGAAAACAGACGTGGTCCGGGGAATGCCCGGGCGCGCCGATCCAGCGCAGCGTCGCTCCGGGCACCTCGATGGCTTCCCCGTCGCTAAGTGGTTCGACGGGAAAGCCGCCCGCCGGCTCGGCACCGAAGGCCCGCACGGGCGCCCCAGACCGACGGGCGA
>JALZJN010000018.1 GCA_030859735.1 Actinomycetota bacterium | reverse complement strand
CCGCGCCGGCCATGACCCCGCCGACGAGGAAGGTGACGACGATCACTCGATCGATGTCGACGCCCATCATGGCCGCGGCCTCAGCATCCTGGGACACGGCCCGGATGCCCCGCCCGAAGTGGCTCTGGTTGACGAATCGGTCGAGGATGAACAGCATCGCGAGCGCGACTAGAACGACGAGGATGCGTTTGTTGGTGATCGCGCTCCCAAAGGCCGTGAACAAGGTCTGCGTCGCCATGAGCTCGGGCACCGGCTTGGGCGCAGCCCCCGCGATCGCCGGGAGCTTGAAGAACAGGAGGTAGTGCTGACCGTCCATCAGGACGAACAGGTACTGAAGGAACAGAGAGGCGCCGATCGCGCTGATGAGATAGGAAAGCCGTGGCGCTCCACGCCTTCTGAGGGGCCGGTAGGCTAAGCGCTCGAGCAGCACCGCCACCCCCCCCGAAGTCGCGGCGCAGATCACGAGCGTTCCCAGCATGATCAGTACCAGAGTGAGCCCGGTCTGAGGTTCGGACACTCCGAACAAGGTGCCCAACGCGTACAGCGCCGCAAAGGTAGAGACCATGAAGACCTCGGAGTGCGCGAAGTTGATGAGCTGCAGCACTCCATACACGAGGGTGTAGCCGAGCGCGATCATGGCATAGATCGATCCCAGCGTCAGACCGTTACGAGTCTGTGCCGCAAACTGGTCAGCGACGCTCGTAACGCAATCAGTGATCAGGTCCACTAGCCCCCCAAGACCCGGTGGAAATCATCCGGGGGCAGCTCGGTGCAGCCACCCCCTGTCTGCCAGCTTCTCTTTACGTGCCCTAGCCGCCCAGAACTTCCGGAGCGGTGCCCAAGCCCTTGACCTCGCCGCCGGTGACCTCATAGAAGTTATAGAGAGAGTCCGGATTCTGGGCGGTGACCTCGTGGTTATCGTCGAACGCATACGCCTTGGCTTCGCCCTGGTAGGGGCTGTCGACCGTAAGGCTATCCATGTACTCCTTGATGCCCTCGCGGATGCCCTCGGGGTCCTCCGCGCCGCCGTCGATCGCCTGCTTGATGCCCTCTCCGATCATCGAGACCACGTCGTAGCCCTCGGCCGCGTACACGGGCACCGACGACGCCTCGCCGCCGACCTCCTGGTTGTACTTGTCGATGAACCCGCCGCCGATATTGGTGGGGGCGCTCAGGTGGACGTTATCGGCCCCCGCTCCGGCGAGGTCGATGAAGGTGGAAGACAGCGACCCGTCGCTCGACATCATCGGGATCTGAAGCCCGGAGTCGCGCGCCTGCTTGACGATCTTGCCGAAGTCGGCGTCGTAGCCGCCGAAATAGAAGGAGTCGGCGCCCGAGGCCTCGACCGCGCTGATCAGCGCGGAGAAGTCCTCCTCGCCCGTGGTGATGCCCTCGAACCCGGCTATCTCGGCTCCTCCCTCCTCGGCGGTGTCACGCACGGTCTCTGCGAGTGGCTGCCCGTACTCAGACTTGTCGTGGGACACGAACAGACTCTTGGCCTTGAGCACGTCGGTGAGGTACTGACCCACGAGAGGTCCCTGACCCGCGTCGTTTCCGACGGCTCGGTACCAGTAATCCCAACCCTCTTCCCTGAGCGAGGTTGCGGTCGCCGAGGAGGTCACGAACGGGATGGCGGCGTCGTTGTAGGTGTCCCCCGAGGCGGCCGACTCTCCCGAGAAGGCGGGGCCGTGGATCGCCACGGTCTCGGGGTCGCTCACCGCCTGTTCCACGATCTGGGGAGCGTTGGCGGGATCGCCCTGCGTGTCCCCTTCCACGAAGGTGATCTCGGCGGGGAAGGAGTCATCGGCGTTCAGCTCATCGACTCGCACCTGGGCCGCCTGGAAGGAAGGAACCACCAGGAAGTTGACCGGGCCCGTCAGGGCCCCCTGGAAGTAGACGGTGACGGGGATCTTTTCGACCGACCCACCACCTCCGCCCCCGTCGTCGCCTCCGCCGCCGCAGGCCGCGGCCACGAGCGTCAGCGCCATCGCGGCGGTGGTTACAGAGAACCACCTCGATCTCTTCATGCAAATCCCCCTTGCTGAGTGCGGTACTCGTTCACTAGTGAGTCCCCGGCAATGCCGTCTTGTACTAGAGCCATAGTAGTTTACCGGTGTTTAGTCTCGTGCCTCAAGCTAGTCCAGCATCCTGTCCAGCACGCGGTCCTGCTCCACCACGAGCCGGGCGATCTCCGCGGTGAGGCGCCCCTTCTCCTTGTTCATACGGCCGAGGTCGTCGCGAGCGACGCGGAAGTCTCGGTCGGCCAAGGGGGTCTCCGACACCAGCATGCGGGTCTTGGCGGCCTCGACCACGTCGAGCTGGAAGGAGATCTGCTCCTCGACGATGCGCAGGTCCTCGCGGGCTCGCACGGTCATTTCGCCTAGTCCGGCGAGGGTCCTGTGGGTGAGCGCGGGCCGCAATTGCATGGGGAGCGAATTATAGAGATCGCCACCCGCCGGGGGAAGGGCAATTTCTGGAAGGGGCCGGCGTCGGTCGGGCCGGGGCCGCGGGCCTTCGGTGACCCCGATTCGGTAGTCAGGCGGGCGAAACGCGCGATCTCGGACTGCGCCGGGGGAGGAGCCCGGCTCGATAACATCGTTGTCTTCGCCGGGATGTCGGAA